>JAUXQB010000317.1 GCA_030685215.1 Actinomycetota bacterium | reverse complement strand
AGACCACCTTCAACTGCGGCCACTCGCTGGGCGTCAGCTGCTGGTACTCGAACGCAAGGTTGCCGGCCCGCGGATGGCGGTAGTGGCGCACGCGGGTCTGGAACTGGGCGACGTCGAGCTGCGCCCACCACTCCGCGAACTCCGAGCTGGCGGCTCGCAGTCGCTCGACCAGTTCGACCACCTTCGGATCGGTGCGCAGCCCGGCCGTGCCGGCCCGGAACTCGGCCATGATGCGGCGTGCCTGGTCGGGCCAGTCGGCCATCAGCTCGCGCGCCGTCGGCTCCGCGAACACAACCCACAGCAGGTTCCGATCGGCGGGGGAGAGCTGCTCGATCATCGGGTACAGCAGCGCCTGCGCACGGTTCCATGCCAGGTACTCCCACCGCGGCCCGAGCACGTACGCAGGCGCCGGGTTCATCGACTCGATCAGTCGCACGAGCGCGTCGGGGGCATCGTCGACCTCCGGCACCGGCTCGCTGCCGCCGCGAGTGGCGAGCGTCAGCAGGTGGTGCCGCTCTGCGTCGTCGAGTCGCAACGTGCGCGCCAACGCTTCCAGCACGTCGACCGAGGCGTTGATCGGCCGCCCCTGCTCGAGCCACGTGTACCAGGTGACCGACACGCCCGCGAGCAGTGCGATCTCCTCCCGCCGCAGTCCGGGGGTGCGCCGGCCGCGGCCGGGCGGCAGACCGACGTCCTCAGGTCGGAGGGCCTCACGACGCGCGCGCAGGAAGGCGGCCAGCTCGTCGCGTCGGTGCATCCCCCCATTGCAGCACGCGGAGGGCGCGGCCGCGTGGTGCTTTGCTCGCCAGGGTGTCAGCCGCCGTTGAACGCCGGAACGTACGGACGGCACGGCTGCCCGCGCAGCGCATCGCAGGCCGGCGGGGCGGGTGGTAGCGCTGGTGTGGGCACCGATGCCAGCACGAGACGGGACGGATGGTCGGCGTCGTGGGCGATGGTCACCGTCTCTCCGTCGGTGATGGTGTCGAACACCCAGATCGCTCGGCTGTTGCCGGGAGCGTCGACCGTGAGCCGCAGCCGGCTGCCGGCACGGAACGGATGAGCGAACGAGAACAGTTCCACGCGCACCGCGGTGAACTCTCCCGCCGGCAGCGTGGATGCGTCGGCCTCGAGGTGGGTCTGCACGGGGCGCAGGTCGGTGCTCGCGGCTTCGTCGAGCGCTCGATGGCTCGCGCGCAGCCACCCGCTCTGCACGTAGATCTCGGTGCCGTCCGGGCGCACCTCGCTGATGGTGACCTCCAGGTCCGCGTCGCCCTTGCTGCTCTCGATCCACAGGTCGACCGAGCCGGAACCGGCGAACAGCGTGTCGGTGGTGAACGGATCGGTGACGAACCCGACCCCGTTGCCGTCGTACATCGCCTCCCACTGATAGTCGACGCCCGCGCGCCACACGCCGTTGCCGCCACCCTGGTTCGTGCCGTCGTAGAACGTGATGGGTTCCACGTCCGCCACGGCGGTGTACTCGCTGGTGCCGGTACCGGTGCCGTCGCTGCGAAGGGCGCCGTCATCGTCGAGGATGTACTCGGTGATCTGCGCCTCGGGAATCGGCCACGCGTCGAACTCGACCACCGTGTTCGGCTCGGGCGTGCCCGGCGCATACGCAGCGTTGCCGCCCTGCTCGAGCAGCACCCGAACCGGCTTCTCCGCCTCGAACGCGGCGAGCGCTGCGTCGTACGTCATCCCCTCGAACCGGTTCTCGAAGGGCCCGAACTCGCTCACGCCCCACAGGGCGCCGCCGAGTGCGGATGCGATGCCGGATCCGGCGGACAGGTCGGGCACCTTCTTGCCCACGTACAGCTGCAGGAACTCCATGTAGCGGCGGGCAACCGGCGGGCTGAGCGACTCGGTGTGCAGGCCGTTGGTGAGCGTCACGTACACGTGCGGCGAGGAGGTGAACTCGGGCAGCATCGCAGGGAAGTGACCGCCGGTCTGCTCGTCCTGCCAGGCACCGGCCAGGAACACGGGCACCTCGATGCGGTCGACGAACGTGATCGGCGAGAGCGAGTCGCCCAGTTCGCTGGAGTAGAACGGGTTGTCGTCGATCTCGGCGACGAGGTCGGGGTTCTGTAGGCGCAGCAACTGGTTGTCGGCGCACACCGTGTCGCCCTGGTCGGCGCGCTCCTGGGTCCAGCCCTGCCCGAACGGCTTGCCCTGGTCCATGCGATCCTGCGTCCAGTCGACGGCGAACCCGGTGTTGAGGATGCCGCCCGGGTAGAGCGTGCTGCGGTAGCTGTCGTCGAGCACGGAGAGCGGCGTGATGCTGTTCAGGCTGGGCGGCTGCGTGGCCGCGACGAACAGCTGGCTGATGCCGGGATAGCTGATGCCCACCATGCCGACCTCGTTGTCGAGCACCCATGGCTGCGCGGCGACGGCTTCGATGACGTCGTAGCCGTCGAGCGACTGCGCGGTCTCGAAGTACCGGAACGATCCACCGCTGCAACCGCTGCCGCGCATGTTCACGCCCACGTAGGCGAGCCCCTGCGAGGTGTACAGGGCGGCGAGGTCGGCGCTGTTCGGGTTGCTGGGCGAGTAGCCGCTGTACTCGACGACAGTGGGGTACGGGCCTGCGTCGGCCGGACCGGGGAGGATGACGTTGGCGCTGAGCGTGGTGCCGTCGCGCGTGGTGATGTAACCGAACCCGCCTGCGGGCAGCAGTGGCTGCTCCTCGTACAGCGACTGGTCGGGCACGTCGGTGGGCGAGCCGACGGTGACCGGCTCGCTGGTGGCCTCGGCCGACTGCACCAGGTAGTCGTCGCCCGGCTCGAGATTGCGGAACAGCAGCGAACCCTGCTCGTCGACGACGCCTTCCGCTGGCGTAGCGCCGCGCACGAACAGCGTCTCGCCGGGCTCGGCGCCGAGGACGGCGATCTGTTCGGTGCCGGGCTGCACCGTGAAGGTGGCCGCAGCCAGTGGAGCGATGGTCGTGGCCGGTGCGTCGGTGGAAGGCGCGGCCTCGGTGGTGGCGACGCTGTCGGTGCTGGTCGAGGAGCTGCCGTCGTCGCTGCAGGCGATGAGCATGATGGGGACGACGAGGATCGCGGCGATGCGGCGCAGTTGCATGGCGCGGAGTCTTCCATGCGCTGGCGTGGCACCGGGGACCCGAGCGGCCACAATGGGGAGGTGATCGATCTCGCTGCGATGCTCGCCGACCTGGAACTGCTCGTGAACACCGAGTCGCCGTCGCTCGACCTGCCGCTGATGACCCAGTCCGCGCACACGCTCGCCGGCGTGATGGAGTCACGGTTGGGCTCGGCGCCCACGCTCGTCGAAAGCCCGGCCGGGCCGCACGTGCACTGGCGTGGGGGCGGCACGCCGAAGGTGCTCATCGTCGGGCACCACGACACGGTGTTCCCCGTCGGGTCGTGCGCGGCTCGCCCGTTCGCTGTGGTCGACGGTCGCGCCACCGGCCCGGGCGTGTTCGACATGAAGTGTGGCGTGGTGCAGGCCGTGCACGCGGTCGCATCGCTGGCCGACCCGTCCGGTGTGGAGATCCTCATCACCGCCGACGAGGAGGTGGGCAGCGGCACCAGCCGCGCGCTCATCGAGGAACGTGCGCTCGCGTGCGGCAACGTGCTCGTGTGCGAGGCCAGCGCCGATGGTGGCGCGCTGAAGACGGCGCGCAAGGGCACCGGCGGCTACGAAGTGGTGGTGCACGGTCGGGCCGCGCACGCGGGCCTCGAGCCGGAGAAGGGCATCAACTCGCTGGTCGCCGCCGCCGAACTGATCCTGCACATCAACACCTTCGGCGATCCGGCCACGGCCACCACCGTCACTCCCACCGTCGCCGTCGCCGGCACGGCCGAGAACGTGGTGCCCGCGGAGGCCCGCATCCGCGTCGACGTGCGAGTGGAGCAGCCGGGTGAGAACGAGCGGTTGGAGGCGTTGTTCGGGTCGCTCTCCACCACGGTGCCCGGCGCCACCATCGAGGTGAGAGGTGGCATCGACCGCCCGCCGATGCCTGCCTCGGCCTCCGCGTCGCTGTTCCCCGTGGCCGTCGCCGCGGGCGCGGCCATCGGTCTCGGCGAGGTGCTCGGCGTCGGTGTCGGCGGCGGCAGCGACGGCAACTTCACGGCCGCCATCGGGGTGCCCACGCTCGACGGCCTCGGTGCCGTCGGTGGCGGCGCGCACGCCGACCACGAGTTCGTGCTGGTCGACACCCTGGTGCCGCGAGCCCAGCTGCTCGCCGCCATCATCGCCCGCCTGTAGCGCTACTCGCCGCGTTCGATGGCCATCAGGCCGCCGCTGCCGAGCGTGCCGGCGTTGCGATACACCTCGAGCTTGGCGCGGCTGTCGTCGATGTCAAGGTTGCGCATCGTGAGCTGACCGATGCGGTCGAGCGGGCCGAACGCCTGGTCCTCCACCTTCTCCATGCTGAGCCGCTCAGGGTGGTAGGTGAGGTTGGGGCTGGTGGTGTCGAGGATGGTGTAGTCGTCGCCGCGGCGCAGCCGCACGGTGACCTCGCCGGTGACCGCCGCGCCCACCCACCGCAGCAGCGGCTCGCGCAGCATCAGGCTCTGCGGATCGAACCAGCGACCTTCGTAGAGCATGCGGCCGAGGCGGCGACCCATGGTGCGGTAGTTCTCGATGGTGTTCTCGTTGTGGATGCCGGTGACCAGCCGCTCGTACGCGATGTGCAGCAGCGCCAGGCCGGGCCCCTCGTAGATGCCGCGGCTCTTGGCCTCGATGATGCGGTTCTCGATCTGGTCGCACATGCCCAGCCCGTGGCGACCGCCGATGGCGTTGGCGGCGAGCACGAGCGCCACCTTGTCGGGGAACTCCTCGCCGTTGATGGCCACCGGCCAGCCCTCGTGGAAGCGGATGGTGACCACTTCGGACTCGATGGCCACGTCGTCGCGGTAGTGCGCCACTCCCATGATCGGCTCGACGATGTCCATGCTGGTGCCCAGCTCTTCGAGCAGCTTCGCCTCGTGCGTGGCGCCCCAGATGTTGGCGTCGGTGCTGTACGCCTTCTCCTTGCTCGCGCGGTACGGCAGGTTGCGCTGGGTGAGGAACTCGCTCATCTCGTCGCGGCCGCCCAGCTCGTGCACGAACGCCTCGTCGAGCCATGGCTTGTAGATGCGCAGGTCAGGGTTGACGAGCAGGCCGTAGCGGTAGAACCGCTCGATGTCGTTGCCCTTGTA
This sequence comes from Actinomycetota bacterium, assembly GCA_030685215.1. Taxonomy (GTDB): domain Bacteria; phylum Actinomycetota; class Acidimicrobiia; order Acidimicrobiales; family Ilumatobacteraceae; genus UBA668. The sequence goes on along the minus strand of JAUXQB010000317.1, from coordinate 3,124 downwards.
GGTGCTGCCGTCGCCCCAGATGTCGACCCCGTCTTCGTGCATCGCGCGCACCAGCAGCGTGCCGGTGACCGCGCGGCCGAGAGGAGTGGTGTTGAAGTAGGTCTTGCCGGCGGTGGTGATGTGGAACGCCCCGCACTGCAGTGCCACCAGGCCCTCGTGCACCAGCTCCGTGCGGCAGTCGACGATGCGCGCGTGTTCGGCGCCGTACTCCTTCGCGCGATCGGGCACGCCGGGCAGGTCGGATTCGTCCTGCTGGCCGAGATCGGCGGTGTAGCAGTAGGGCACGGCGCCCTTCTCGCGCATCCACGCGACCGCGGCCGACGTGTCGAGACCGCCGGAAAAGGCAATGCCGACGCGTTCGCCGACGGGAAGGGAAGTGAGCACCTTGGACATCGGCGTCGACGCTACCGAGTTCGGCGATACATGCCCGCGAAGCAGGCGACCGAAACCAGCAGGCCGGCGCCGGCGAGCGCGAACTCGATGACGGCGAATCCGGGCACGCGCGAGATGTCGAGCGCGGCGATGCCGGCGGTGACCAGTGCCCCGCCGATGCCCCACCACGGCAGCCAGCGGGCGCGCCTCAGCCCGGCGGCGCACAACCCGAGCGGTGCGAGGAACGGCAGCACGTTGAGCAGGAAGAACCGCGGTTCGGTGGCAGGGCCCAGCCACCAGGTGGACAGCCCGACCAGCCGCGAGCTGTACCAGATGGCGGCGAACGAGCCGGCCACGAGCAGCCAGCCGATCCAGAACACCTGGGTCCATTGCGCGGTGAGCTGACCGGCCACGGGGGTGTGCGGTGTGAACGGCGCGACGAGCGGCGGCGTGGCGAACGGGTCGGCGCCGGCCAGGTCGCCGGTGAGGTCGTCGGGCAGTGGGTCGGGCGGTGACGGCAGCGTGGAGTGCGTCGGCGAAGGCTCGGTGAACGGTTCCATCTGCGGGGGAAGGGTAGTGCCCCGAAGTCGATGCCACCCAGCAGTGATGCGGCGCCGGTAACCTTCCCGCCCGTGACCGGCGAGCCATTCCGAAAGCTCAGCATCTTCTTCCCGATGTGGAACGAAGAGGCCTACATCGAACGCGCCGTCGGCTACGCGAAGGACGAGTGCGAGATCCTCGTCGAGATGGGCGAGATCCTCGACTACGAGCTCATCGTGGTCGACGACGCGAGCACCGACGCCACACCGCAGATGGCCGACGCGCTCGCCGCTGCGGATCCGCACGTGATCGCGGTGCACCACCCGGTGAACCGCAAGCTCGGTGGCTCCATCAAGACCGGCTTCGCCGCCGCCACCGGCGACCTGGTGCTCTACAGCGACGCCGATCTGCCGTTCGACATGGCCGAGCTGCGCCGTGCAGTCCGCCTGATGCGGTACTACGACGCCGACGTCGTCAGCGCGTTCCGCCACGACCGCACCGGCGAGGGCAGCAGCCGCGCCATCTACACGTTCTTCTACAACGTGCTCATCCGCCGGCTGTTCGGCGTGCGCCTGCGCGACATCAACTTCGCGTTCAAGCTGTGCCGCACGCACATCTTCGAGCACATCACGCTGCAGAGCGAGGGCTCGTTCATCGACGCCGAGCTCATCATCCGCACCAAGAAGCTCGGCTTCGACGTCATCCAGTTCGGGGTCGACTACTTCCCGCGCACCCGTGGTGAGAGCACGCTCGCGTCGGTGGGCGTCATCCGCACCATCCTGCGCGAGATGTTCCAGCTGCGCAAAGAGCTGCGTGGCATCCAGCCGGTCAAGGGCGCGTGACCGAAACCCGGTTTCCGGTGCCTTCCTGAAGCCACCCCAGCGCTCTCGGTTGGTAGATTCTTGGCATCCGAGTCCCCCCGGAGTAGTTCGTGACCGCCCGTAACCCATCCGCCTCATCGCCGCGCCGGCGTCCCCCTGCGCCGCCACCTCCGTCCCCGCTGGGGCGTTGGACGCCCGCGATCGCGGCCGGTGCGGTGCTCGCGGTCGTCGTGTTCGTCGGCCTGTCGGGCAGCGGCGACGGCGGCGGCACCACGGCCGATTCGTTCGGCGAGAACCCCGGGGCGGTCGACACCGGGCTCACCGTGCCCGACAGCACGCTGGTACCGGTGGTCATCGGCACCGATCCGGGTGTCACCAAGACCCAGCTCGCGCAACCGCTGAGCAGCGGCATGTTCGGCGACGACGTGAAGGCCATGCAGCAGCGCCTGTTCGACCTCGGCTTCCAGCCCGGTCCCATCGACGGGCAGTTCGGAGCCGGCACCCGGCAGGCGCTGTGGGCGTTCGAGAAGCTGGTGCTGGGTGCTCCCTACGACAGCCCCACCGGTGTGCTCACCAACGAGATGTGGCAGACGATGCAGGACGACATCGCCATCCAGCCGCGCCGCACCAACAGCACCAACACGCACGTCGAGGTGTACCTGGAGAAGCAGGTGCTCGCCGTGTTCAAGGACGACAAGCCGGTGTTCATCACGCACATCTCGTCGGGCGAGCTGAACCCGGACGGCACGCCGAAGACGTTCTGCGAGGAAGTCACCATCGACGTCGACGAGAAGGGCAACCCGCTGCCCGAGCCGGAGACCAAGGGCATCTGCGCCGAGGCCAAGACCCCCGGTGGCGTGTTCAAGTTCAGCCGCCGCTACGTGGGCAAGCGGGTCGGCCCGCTCGGCGGCATGTACGACCCGGTGTACTTCAACTACGGCATCGCCATCCACGGCGCCGAGAACGTGCCGCTCGAACCGGCCTCGCACGGGTGCATCCGCATTCCCAAGTTCCTCAGCACCGCGTTCCCGGCGCTGGTGGAGAACGGCGACCAGGTGTGGGTGTGGGACGGCAAGAAGGAACCCGAGCAGCAGTCGAAGAACGACATGCTGCCCAGCTTCAACCGCCGCGATCCCAACTACAGCACCACCACGTCGAGCACCACCAGCACCACGACCACCACGGTGCCGGTCACCACCACCACGGCCAAGCCGACGCCGGTCACCACCACCACGAGCACCACCACCACGTCGACCACCACCACGTCGACGATCGCTCCCTAGTCCGCATCCGAGTGCCAGGTGCCCACCGGGGTGCACGCTGTCACTCGGATGGTCACGTCACACTCGGATGGTCGTGTGGCACTCGGATGGTCGTGTGGCACTCGGATC
>JAUXQB010000312.1 GCA_030685215.1 Actinomycetota bacterium | reverse complement strand
GCCCGACGACAGTGCGTTGTTCCCGATGACCGGGACGCTCCAGGCCGACTCCATCGCGCCCGTGCTGCGCCGGCGGCTCGCTGCTCGCCTCGCCGATCGGCTGGCACCCGAGCCGCCCGCGCCACGCGCACTCATCCCGCTCTCCGTCAGCCGCTCGCCGTACTTCTGCTCGGGCTGTCCGCACAACGCGTCCACCAAGGTGCCCGACGGTGCTCTCGTCGGTGCCGGCATCGGTTGCCACAGCATGGTGATGTTCCTGGAGCAGGAGCAGGTCGGTCACATCGTCGGCCTCACCGCGATGGGCAACGAAGGCGCGCAGTGGTTCGGGATGGCACCGTTCGTCGACGACACGCACCTGTTCCAGAACATCGGCGACGGCACGCTGTTCCACAGCGGCATGAGCGCCGTCCGCGCGGCGGTCGCGAATGGTGCGAACATCACCTACAAGATCCTCTACAACGGTGCGGTCGCGATGACCGGTGGGCAAGACCCGTTCGGTCAGCTCGACGTGCCCTCGCTGTGCAAGGTGCTGCTGGCCGGAGGCGTGCAGCAGGTCATCGTCACCACCGACGACCTCGCCCGCTATCGCAGCGTCGAACTGCCGCTGGGCGTGAAGGTGTGGGGCCGCGGGCGCCTCATCGAAGCGCAGGAGGTGCTCGCCGCCGTGAGCGGGTGCACGGTGCTCATCCACGACCAGCGCTGCGCGGCGGAGAAACGACGAGATCGCAAGCGCGACAAGATCGCCACCCCTGCGTTCCGAGTGGTCATCAACGAGCGGGTGTGCGAGGGCTGCGGCGACTGCGGCGAGAAGAGCAACTGCCTGTCGGTGCAACCGACCGACACCCCGTTCGGTCGCAAGACACGCATCGATCAGAGCTCGTGCAACTTCGACTTCTCGTGCATGCAGGGCGACTGCCCTGCGTTCATGACGGTGTCCACGTCGACCGGCGGCGCTGCGCAGCGTGCACTTCCCACGGTGCCGACCGATCTGCCTGCGCCGGCGGCGCGCTGGTCCGGCGACGAGTGCACGATCCGCCTGTCGGGCATCGGTGGGACGGGCGTGGTGACGGTCAGCCAGATCGTGGGCACTGCCGCGATGCTCGGTGGCTTCCACGTGCGCGGCCTCGACCAGACCGGCCTCTCGCAGAAGGCCGGACCAGTGGTGAGCGACCTGCGGCTGTCGCGCGACGTGCCGCAGCCGTCGAACCGAGCCACCGCCGGGTCGGTCGACGTGCTCGTCGCGTTCGACCAACTGGTGGGCGGCAACGACGCCACCGTGCGCACCATCTCGTCGGATCGCACGGTCGTGGTGGCCAACACGGCTGCCGTGGCGACGGGCTCGATGGTCGTCCATCCCGACCGCCCGTATCCGCAGGCCGAAGTGACCGAACGACTCGACAGCCATTCGCGCGAGCACGTGCGCGTCGATGCGCAGCGGTTGGCCGTGCGATTGCTCGGCGACGACAGCACGGTCAACGTGTTCATGCTGGGCGTCGCGGTGCAGGCCGGCCATGTGCCGGTCACGCCGGCGTTGATCGAGCGGGCCATCTCGCTCAACGGCGTGGCGGTCGAGAAGAACCTGGCGGCGTTCGCGTGGGGTCGCGCCTGGTTCGTCGACCCGGGCGCGACCGACGATGCGGCCGGCCTCGTGGTCGTCGACGACCCGCTGCCGTTGCGCGAGCGGCTGGTGGCCGATCTCGCCGACTACCAGTCGGCGGCGTACGCCGCGCGCTTCACCGCCGTGGTCGACGAGGTCGACGCACTCGGGCACACCGAGCTCACCGACGCGGTCGCGCGCCACCTGCACAAGCTGATGGCGTACAAGGACGAGTACGAGGTCGCACGACTGCTGCTGCTGCCCGAGTCGCGCGCGCAGGCGGAGGCCGTCGGTGGGAAGCGCACGCGCGTCACGTGGCTGCTCCACCCGCCGGCGCTGCGGTCGCTGGGCATGCGGCGCAAGCTGCACTTCGGCGCGTTCACCCGGCCCGCGTTCTGGCTGCTGCGCGCCATGCGGCGTGTGCGCGGCACGCCGCTCGACCTGTTCGGTCTCGCCCACGTCCGCCGGGTCGAGCGGGCGATGGTGCCCGAGTACGTGGCAGCCGTGCGGTCGCTACTGCCTCTGGTCACCGGCGCCAACCTCGACGAGGCGGTGGCCATTGCATCGCTGCCCGACCGAGTGCGCGGCTACGAGCACCTCAAGCTCGAACGTGCCGCCGCGTACCGCGCCGAACTGTCACGTCGCGTGGCTGCCTTCACCGGCACCGGCGACGACGCTGCGCCGCTGGAGTAGGAAGCGTCGGTCGCTGTCGTTCGGCGTGCAGGCGAGGGCACGATCGAACGCGTGCACCGCCTCCGCGGTGCGGCCGAGGCGATGGAGCAGCTCACCGCGGGTGCTCCAGTACAGGTGCCAACGGTCCACGTCGCCCGCGGGCAACACGTCGAGGAGCGCGAGAGCCTCGGCCGCGCTGCGCGCCTCGGCGACCGCCACCGCCCGGTTCACGCGCACCACGGGAGTCGGCGTGAACCGTTCGAGCGTGGCGTACAGGCTGGCGATCTGCGACCAGTCCGTGTCGGCGAACGTCGGTGCCAGCCCGTGCAGGCAAGCGATCGCCGCCTGCGCCTGGTAGGGCCCGGGCCGCCGGAGCAGAATGGCAGCGTCGAGCACGGCGGCAGCCTCTGCGATCTCGTCGTGGTGCCAGCGGGTTCGGTCCTGGTCGGCCATCAGCACCACCGCTCCGTTGCCGTCGACGCGAGCATCGCGACGCGCGTGCGTCGCCAGTGACAGCGCGAACAGTCCGGTGCACTCGGGCTCGTCGGGCATCAGGTCGTGCAGCAGGCGCGCGAGCCGCACGCCCTCACCGCCGAGGTCGAACCGCGAGTCGAGCGCGCCCAGCGGCGCGTGGTGCCCTGCGGTGACGATGGAGTGGATCACTGCCATCACCGCGCTCAGCCGATCGGGCAGCTCGTGGTCGGCGGGGACGCGGTACGGGATGCGTGCGGTCGCGATCTTCTTCTTCGCACGGCTGATCCGTTGACCCATGGTTGGTTCCGGCACCAGGTGCACGGCCGCGATCTCGGCGGTGCTCATGCCGCACAGCGTCCGCAGGGTCAGCGCGGTGCGCGCCTCGAACGCGAGTGCCGGGTGGCAGCAGGTGAACAGCAGGCGGAGCACGTCGTCGTGCACCATCGAGTCGCTCGTCGGTTCGCCGAGCGCGGAGGTCACCTCGCCCAGCAGTCGCGCATCGGTCTCCTTGGCGGTGCGCTTGGCCTCGCGGCGCAGCACGTCGAGGGCCCGGTTGCGTGCCACGGTGGTGAGCCACGCAGCCGGGCTGTCGGGTGGCCCCGTCGTGGGCCAGCGGCGCAGCGCTTCCACCACGGCGTCCTGCACCGCGTCTTCGGCGATGGTGATGTCGCCGGTGAGCCGGACGAGGGTGGCCAGCACGCGACCACCCTCGTAGCGGATCATCTGTTCGAGCGGTTCGGTCACCGTCGGCTCGCCGGACGTGGCTGGTTCAGGAGCCACCGAAGTCGATGACCGGTCGCACTTCCACGCGACCGTGCCATGCGCCGGGGATCTGCGCCGCCCAGTGCAGCGCCTCGTCGAGGTTGGCGCAGTCGAGCAGGTAGAACCCGCCGAGCACCTCCTTGGTCTCGGCGAACGGGCCGTCGGTGGTGACCACCTCGCCGCCCTTGGCGCCGCCGAGCACG
>JAUXQB010000251.1 GCA_030685215.1 Actinomycetota bacterium | reverse complement strand
AGGTCGAGGATCACGTCACGATCCTGCGTCTGCTCGCCAAGAACCAGCTCGACACGAGCCGCGCCAAGAGCCGGGCATGTTGCCGGTTGCATGCGCTGGTCGCGGAGTTGGTGCCGGGCGGGATCCGCAAAGAAATCGTGGTCAAGCAGGCAGAACAGATCCTCGTCGGCATCGTGCCGACCTCGGCGACGCAGCGTCAACGGCTCGATCTCGCCTACGACCTGTTGAGCGAGATCATCATGCTCGAGGACCGCGCCAAACGGAACCGGACCCGCATGATCGACGAGGTCCTCGCCTCGGGGACATCGCTCACCGGGATCTTCGGGGTCGGTCCGATCATCGCCGCGACGCTGATCGGTTACACCGGCGACATCCACCGGTTCCCGACGCCGGGGCACTACGCCGCCTACAACGGCACAGCCCCGATCGAGTTCTCATCGTCGGGTCGCACGGTGCACCGGTTGTCGCGTCGAGGGAACCGCACGTTGAATCACGCGTTGCACATGATCGCGGTCACCCAGATCCGCCACCGCCACAGCGAGGGTCGTGCCTACTACGACCGCAAGCTCGCCGAGGGCAAAACACCACGCGAAGCACGCCGCGCGTTGAAGCGCCAGATCTCCGACCGCGTGTTCAAGCAGCTACGCGCCGACGCCGGGAGCAAGTAGGCCCGGGAGGACAATCAGGGAACGACTCTCACATCCAGCGCGGCCGGCAAAACCCTGGCACCCGGCACTTCGGATCAAGTCACTCCCGGACCCAACAACAACCCTACGCCCGCCAGCACACCGCTGTCACGGGCTCAACTCCACGCGCCTGAAGACGTCTCCGAAGACCCACTTGACACAAAGAGGGATCGCTCTGCTCGGACGCAACTGATACTTTCCGCTCGTGGAGGCGATGCACACCACGACGCTGTTCGGGTTCGGGTTCGGCGCCGCTCCGTCGTGGTTAGCGGTGTCGTTCGTCGCCGCCCTGCTTCTGTACGCCTTGGTGAATTTGTTTGCAGACTGGCGCAGACGGCGTCAAGGACGCAGACCCCGCTCCTAACTGCCGGTAGGTGTGCTGCACAGCCGACTCCAGTTCGGGCATTACGAGCGGTTGCGGAGACTCGACCAATGGTGCGCTATCCTTACCTGTTGCTCATAGTAAGGAGATGTGATGGAGATCGCAGCGAAGATGAGCTCGAAGGGTCAGATCACGGTCCCGAAGTCGGTCCGTGACGCGCTCGGGATCGGCGAGGGAGACAACGTGGTCTTCCGCGTCGAGGGCAACCGTGCCGTGCTCGCGCGCACGCCGGACTTCCTGTCGCTGGCCGGCACGATCAAGGTCCCGGCGGCACGACGCAACGCAGCGTGGGACGACGTCATCCGCAAGACACGCTCGGCCCGCACTGACGCACGCCGATGACGGCATTCGTCGACACAGACATCCTCGTCAGGCACCTCACAGGTGACCCGCCAGCGATGGCCAAGCGATCCACCGCCTTCCTCGCCAGCCAGCCCGAGTTGTACCTGGCCGACCTGATCGTCGCCGAGACTGTGTATGTCCTCGAGTCGTTCTACAAGGCCCCTCGCGACCAGGTCGCCACCGCGATGCGGTCGCTGATCGCCATGCGCTCGATGGTCACCGTCGACTCCGCGCTACTGCTTCGCGCCATCGAGGTCTACGAAGTCGATCGGCTGGACTTCGCCGAGGCGTACCTCGTGGCGTGTGCGGAGACTGCCGGCGTCGGCACGATTGCCTCGTTCGACAAGGCCATCGATCGCGTCACCACCGTGACCCGGATGGAACCTTGACCCGAGCAGATCTGCCGCTCTGCTCGGCCCGGGTCAGAAGACATGTGGGCGCTACTTCGGACGACCGTCGTACGTCGTGTGCGCTCCGTCTCGCTGGGCGGGCCAGAGCGCACACGACATCTCGATCTCCGCTCAGAACGGCACTTCCGGCCGCGCTCTGCCGACCACCTCCGGGGAGCAGACTTTGACGGCAGGGGAAACCGGCCAGCACCGACAGTTGCGGACGGGTGGGGCCGCCTACGTTGAGGTGCAGGTCGGCGCGGCCGGGCGACTCGCCCTTGGATGGCCCTTCTTGCGCGATGTGGTTCGCTGAGCGACACCGAGCGCACAACTATCCACGCCGTCGACGTCCCCGAAGTGCCGGTAGGTGACAGGACCACACGGCGGCACTGCAGCAGTTCTGACTCAGCTGCCCCAGCGGCTCTGGCCGAAGCGGTAACCCACGCTGCGCACGGTCTGGATGAGGTTGGCGTGCTCCTCGCCGAGCTTGGCTCGCAGGCGGCGGATGTGCACGTCGACCGTGCGGGCGCCGCCGTAGTACTCGTAGCCCCACACGCGACTGAGCAGGATCTCGCGGGTGAACACCTTGCCCGGGTTCTGCGCGAGGAACTTGAGCAGCTCGTACTCCATGTAGGTGAGGTCGAGCGGGTGGCCCTCGATGCTGGCCTGGTACGTCTCCAGGTTCAGGGCCAGGCCGCTGTACTCCACCATTTCCGGGCGCGCTTCCGCGCCGCCACGGAAGAACAGGTGGCGCAGGCGGGCCTCCACCTCCACCGGATGGAACGGGGTGAGGCAGAAGTCGTCGAACAGTTCGTCGCGCAGCTGCAGGTCTGCCAACTGCCCGCCGCTGACCAGCACCATCATCGGGCTGACGGGCGTGTCGCGCTTGCGCAGCGCACGGCACAGTGCCCACGCACCGTCCGGATCCGTGTCGCACGCGATGACCGCCCCTGCCCAGCCGGCGGGCGGCTCGTTGCGAGCCGCGTCCTCGGCGGAGCTGACGGCCTTCCACCGGTAGCCGGCGAGGTCGAGCGTGCGCGCGAGATCGGGAGGCGGTGGCTCGGGGAACACGGCCACGAGCTCCATCACAGCGCCCTCAGGTACCGATCGAACTCGAACTGACTGACGTGCGTCTTGTACGCACGCCACTCGCTGCGCTTGTTGCGCAGGAACCACTCGAAGATGTGCTCGCCCAGCGCCTCGCGTACGAGCGTGCTCTTCTCCATCACCTTCAGCGAGTCGCTGAGCGACTGCGGCAGCGTGTCGATGCTGAGCGCGGCAAGTGCCGCGTCGTCGAGCTCGAACAGGTTGGCGGCCGCCTCGGGTGCCAGCTCGTAACCCTCGGAGATGCCCTTCAGGCCGGCGGCGAGGATGACGCTGAACGCGAGGTACGGGTTGCACGCCGGGTCCGGGCTGCGGTACTCGATGCGGGTAGCGCTGGGGTTGCCGCGCTTGGGAACCGGCACCCGGATGAGCCCGCTGCGGTTGTTGCGCGCCCAGCTGATGTGCACCGGCGCTTCGAAGCCGGGCACCAGCCGCTTGTAGCTGTTGACGGTCTGGTTGGTGACCGCGGTGATCTCGGCCGCGTGGCGCAGCAGGCCGGCCATGAACTGCTTGGCCACCGGCGACAGGTTGTACGGGTCGTCGTCGGTGAAGAACGCGTTGTCGTCACCGTTGAACAGGCTGAAGTGCATGTGCATGCCGCTGCCCTGCACACCTTCCAGCGGCTTGGGCATGAAGGTGGCGTGCACACCCTGCTTGGCGGCGACCTCCTTCACCACGAGGCGGAACGTCATCACGCTGTCGGCCATGTTGAGCGCATCGGTGTGGCGCAGGTCGATCTCGTGCTGGCTGGGCGCGTCCTCGTGGAAGCTGTACTCCACCGGGATGCTCATCGTCTCCAGCGTGCGGATGGTCTCCTTGCGCAGCGTGCCTGCGACATCGGTGGTGGTGAGATCGAAGAAGCCGCCCTCGTCGAGCGGCGTGGGGGCCATGCCCTTCTCGGGTGGCGCGAAGTAGAAGAACTCGATGTCGGGCGCCACGTAGAAGGTGAAGCCCTGCTCGTGTGCGGCGCGCAGGTTGCGGCGCAGCACCTGGCGCGGGTCGCCCTCGAACGGCGAGCCGTCGAGGTTGTGGATGTCGCAGAACACGCGAGCTTCCACCGACTTCGGGTCGCCCCACGGCAGCACCTCGAACGTGTTCGGGTCGGGCACCGCGAGCACGTCGGCTTCCTGCACGCGGCTGAAGCCGTCGATGGCCGACCCGTCGAAGGTCATGCCGTCCTCGAGCGCGTTCTCCAGCTCTGCCGGGCTGATGGCGAAGCTCTTCAGGTTGCCGAGCACGTCGGTGAACCACAGGCGGATCAGGCGAACGCCGCGCTCTTCCACGGTGCGCAGGACGTAGTCGCGTTGTTGATCGAGCATTGGAGACTCCCTCAGGGGCTCAAGGGACGGTGAAAGTGTGCCACGGGCTGCACCCGAGCGGTCCGGGCTGAGTGTGAACGGCGTGTGAACCGGAAACGGGGAAGGGGGCGGCGCACCGCGTGCACCGCCCCCTTCGACCCCGCTGATCTGGTCAGGCTGCGCTGCAGACCGTCTCGACGATGAGTCGGGTCACGGTGTACGGGTCGCAGTTGGCGTTGGGGCGGCGATCCTCGGCGTAGCCCTGGCCGGCGCGCTCCACCTGCCACGGAATGCGGATGCTGGCACCGCGGTTCGACACGCCGTAGCTGAACTTGTTGTACGGGGCGGTCTCGTGGGCGCCGGTGAGGCGGCTCTCGATGTCGTGGCCGTAGTTCTTCACGTGCAGGTCGACCTTCTTGCCGATGGCGTCGCACGCGGCCTTGATGGCCTTCATGTCCTTGTCCTCGCGCATCGCCTTGGTGCTGAAGTTGGTGTGCGCACCGGCGCCGTTCCAGTCGCCCTTCATCGGCTTGGCGTCGAAGCTGACCACCACGTCGTAGTCCTCCGCGATGCGGTGGAGCAGCCAGCGGGCCACGTACATGTGGTCGCTCACCGTGATGGCGTCGGCGGCGCCGATTTGGAACTCCCACTGGCCGGGCATCACTTCGGCGTTGGTGCCTTCGATCATCAGGCCGGCATCGATGCACGCTTGCGTGTGCTCCTCGATGATCTCGCGGGCGGCCACGCGGCCTGCGCCGACGCCGCAGTAGTACTTGCCCTGCGGCTCGGGGAAACCACCGACGGGGAAGCCGAGCGGCGTGCCGTCGAGCTTCAGGAACGTGTACTCCTGCTCGATGCCGAAGATCATCTCGTGCTTCGCGAACTTCTTCGCGGTCTTCGCGCAGGCGGCTCGGGTGTTGGTGACGTGGGGCTTCTGGTCGCTCGCATTGTCGACCTCGCAGAGCACGAGGATGTTGTCGCCACCACGGATCGGATCCGGGCAGCTGAAGACCGGATTGAGCATGCAGTCGCTGTGCTCACCGGTGGCCTGATTGGTGGACGAACCGTCGAATCCCCAGATGGGCGGGGTCTTGCCGTCCGCGAGGATCTTCGTCTTCGAACGGAGCAAGGGTGTCGGCGCGGTGCCGTCGATCCAGATGTATTCAGCTTGGTAGGCCACGGTGTTCCTTTTCGAATGAAGTGAAGGGGCGCCGACATGCTGCCGAACGGCCGTTTCCGCCCCGTTGCCCGAATGTGAACGCTGTGTGAAGCCGTCAGCGAGGTGCGGTCGACCCGGCCTGCGCGCGCCACCAGGCAACCGTCGCGGCTGCACCGTCTGCCAGCGGTGTCGCGGCGAGCCCGAAGGTCTGTTCGGTCAGTGAACTGTCGGTGACCCAGGGCTCGGAGAACTGGTACCAGGTCTCGCGCAGCGCCTTCATCGCAGGTGAGAACACGCCCAGCGCGGTGAGCGCCACCTTCGGGACCGCGGCCACCTTCACCGATGTTCCTGCGGCCGTGGCGAGTGCGTGCACGATCTCGCGTTGGGTGACGGCGGGTGCGTTGGGCACGTGCCAGGCAGCGCCCCACGCTCGTTCGTCGGCGGCGATCGTGACGAGTGTGTGCACCACGTCGGGCATGTAGCTGACGCTGTGCGGCACGTCGAGGGATCCGAGAAGGCTCGCCCTCTTGCCGGCGATGACGCGCGGCACCAACCGCTCGCCCATTGCAGCGCCGCGCACCTCGGGCCCGTAGAAGTCGCTCGCGCGGGCGAGTGTGGCGCGGAAGCGCCCCGCAGCATGCCCGGCGAGCAGATCGCGAGCCATGCGGGCGCGCACGGCACCCTTCTCGCCGGTGGCGTTCAGCGGGTCGCCTTCACGCATCGGCATCGCGCTGCCGGGGCCGAACGCGTACAGGTTGTCGGTCATCACCAGCACCGCGCCGGTCCGCTCGGCGGCGGTCATCAGTGCCTGGTGGATCGGCGGCCAGTCGGTGGGCCAGCGGTGGTACTCGGGGTTGGCGCAGTTGAAGATGGCGCTCGCGCCGCCGGCGACGCGAGTCAGCGCATCGGTGTCGGCCGCATCGGCCTTGATCCTCGTGACGAGCGGGTGGTCGGGTCCGCCACCGCTGCGGGTGACGACCGTGACCGGGGTGCCGTGCCGTGCGAAGTGTGTCGCGATGCCGGACCCGACCGGGCCGGCACCGATGACGACCTGATGGTTCATCGTTCCTCCAAGAGCGTTGCTCGCAGGTGAGAGCACTGCTCTCATCTTGTCGTGGTCCATCCCGGAAAGCAAGAGCACTGCTCTCGTTGTGAGGTGACATCGGCTACAGTGCGCTCGTGGCCGGAGTCAGAGCGCGAGCACGAGCGGAGCTCACCGCCGAGATCGTCCGGCTCGCTCGCGTGCAGATGGAGGAGCAGGGCGCGGCGAGCCTCTCGCTCCGCGCGATCGCACGCGAACTGGGGATGGTCAGCTCGGCGATCTACCGCTACTTCCCCAGCCGCGACGAGCTGCTCACCCGCCTGATCATCGACTCGTACGACCGGCTGGGCGAGGCGGTCGAGTCGGCCGATGCTGCGGTCAGGCGACGCAGTGACTTCCCCGCACGCTTCCGCGCGATGACCCACGCCATCCGCACGTGGGTGCTCGACAACCCTGCCGACTACGCGCTGCTGTTCGGCACGCCGGTGCCCGGGTACGCGGCGCCCACCGACACCATCGGCCCGGCCAGCCGCTACACGGTCGCGATGGTGCAGCTCGTCGCCGAGATGGAGGCCGCCGGCCATGCGGCCAACGACAAGGTTCCCGCGCCGCTTCGCCGCGACTACGCCCGCTTCCGCGCACGGTTCGGTGTCACCGTCAGCGACAGCATGCTGATGAAGGGCATGTCCGCGTGGGCCAACGTGATGGGCGCCATCAACCTCGAGCTCTTCGGCCACCTCCACAACGTGGTCGACACGCCGGGAGCGCTGTTCGAGGCCGTGATCGACCTCCAAGGTCGTCAGCTGTTCATGGGAACCGCCCCGAGTCGACCGACGTCGAACTCGGCATGAGTCGCCGAACCTTCCTCGCCGCGCTCGCCGGCACCCCCGTGCTCGCCGCCCTCATCGCCGGCTGCGGCGACGACAGCACGCAGAGCAGTGCGTACTCGTTCCCCGAAGTCGCCGACGAGGTGGTGCTGCGCATCGGCACGTCGGGTGGCTTCGTGCCCGCCGGCGCCGACTTCGTCAACCTGCCGTCGTTGCTCATCACCGGAGACGGCCGGGTGCTCACGCCCGGGGCGATCACGCTCGAGTACCCCGGCCCGCTGGTGATGCCGATGTTCGAGCGCAGCATCACCGCCGAGGGCATCGAGAAGGTGCTGAAGCTGGCCGACGACGCCGCGCTGCTGGGCACGCCGCCCGACTACGCGATGCCGCCCGACCGCCAGATCGCCGACGCTCCCGACACGGTGGTCACCATCACGGTGAACGGAACCACCTACGAACACCGGGCCACGGCGCTCGGGTTCGACTCTCCCGATGGCGGGCCGAGCACCCCCGCCCGCGACAACCTCAACGAGTTCGTGATGCTGATGAACGACCTCGCCGCGGTCGCGGGTGCCGACAACCTCGGCCCCGACGAGCCGTACGTGCCGGAGCAGTACCGCTTCCTGGCGCTGGTGGTCGACCCCACCCAGTTCACCGAGCCGTCGCCCACCATCGTCGACTGGCCGGCCGACACGGGCGTCACGCTCGCCGATGCGGCGCAGTGCGCCGTGGTGAGCGCCGAGGTGGGCGAGGCAATGTTCGCGGGAGCGAACTCGCTCACGTTCTTCCAGGAGGCCGACGTGGTCTACCAGTTGTCGGTGGCGTTGGCACTGCCCGGCGACGCACTCTGCTGAGACGCGGGGCGTTCAGCCGAGCGTCGTGTCGGTGGGCAGGTCGAGCGGAGTGCCTGCAGCGACCGACTGTCGGATGGTCTGCATCAGCGCCTTGATCTCCACGTAGTCGGGGTCGCCCGGCTCGGCGAGTGGTGGCGTCAGGCCGATGGACTCGATCTCGGCGTCGCTGTCCTGCAGCGTGGCGAGCAAGGTGCGGGCCTCGGTGACCGTCATCGACATGAACACGTTGTCCGCGATCGCGTTGACGAGCGAGTCGAAGCGCAGCAGGAGGTCGTCGATCCCGATCTTGTCGACGATGGTCTGGATGAGGATTCGCTGCCGCTCCATCCGTTGGTAGTCGCTGTCGCCGGCACGCGATCGCACGTAGCCGAGTGCCTTCGTGCCGTCCATGTAGGTCTCACCGGGCCCGATGGTGGGCGTGAGGTGGTAGTTCGAGCACAGCAGGCGACCGGGCATCGGTAGCTCGGTCTCGAGGTCGACGGTCACGCCGCCGAGCGCGTCGACCACCTTCACGAACCCGCACGAGTTCACGTGCAGGTAGTCGTCGACCGTGATGCCGAGCGAGGTGCTCAGGCCCTCCATGAGCGCGAGCATTCCTGGCTCCAGACCGTCTCGGGAGTACGCCTCCTCCAACTCCTCGTCGTTCTGCACGTGGCCGTAGAGCGCGTTGATGAGCCCGCCTTCGTCGTCCTCGTAGCCGTCCGGGTACCGCGTGTCGAGCGCGCTGCCGGGAGCGAAGTGCAGTTCGGTGAGGTTGCGCGGCACGGAGACGAGGGCAACTCGACCGGTGTCCTCGTGCACCATCGCGAGGATCATCGAGTCGGTGCGCAGGCCCAGCCGGTCGGCCCCTTCGTCGCTGCCCACCAGCAACACGGTGTGGAACTGCCCGGCGAGCGGGTCGACCGCCGGCGCCACCGACACCGCGCCGGCATCGGCGGAATCCTGGAACACGGCCGTCACCACCGTGCGGGCCTGCTCCATGCGCAGCACCGCGACCGTGGTCGGGACCGCCAACGCGAGCACGGCCAGGCTGCCGATGTTCCGCATTCGCCGCTGCTCGAACGGGTCGCGCAGGCGGTCGGCCGTGAGCCACACCGCGACGAGCCGGCTGGTGATGCCGGCGATGGCCACCAGCCCCAGCCCGCGCAGCACGTTGGGTCGGGTGAACAGGCCGACCAGGTCGTCGCGGTTCTGGAGCATCATCAGCAGCGCGAACGTGGGCGCGATGATGCCGGCGATCACCAGCAGCGCGCCCACCACCGGGGTGCGCTTCCACAGCGCGACTCCGGGCAGCACCACCACGCCGAGCAGGCCCGGCGGCGCGCCGGTCGGTCGTGGGGCGGTGCGTGGTGACGGGTTGGCCGCGGCGCGCGCGGCCGCTCGCTCGGCGATCTGCTGGTCGAGTCGCGCGCTGCTGCGCTGCGTGGTGCGGAGCTGCGTCGTCGGCACCGTCGCGGTGTCGGGCGATGAGGCAGGGCGGGCCGGCGGGTCGCCCGCCGACGTGTCGAGCGTCGCCCACAACTCGGTGGCGCGCCGCTGCGCGACCTCAGAGTCGTCGATCGGGTCCATTCGCGAGGAAATGCTACCGACCGACCACCTCCGCGACCGGTCGCCTCGATTCCCCGCGCGTCTGTGCACGTCCGCTCGCTGGGCGAGCGGCACCGCGCGAACGCGGTGAATCGGGCACCGGGAGCCCTCGCGTGTGTGCGTTTTCCGCTCGCTGTACGAGCGGAAACGCGCGGACGCTGTCGGCTGAGTAGGGTGCAGCGGAACGCGGGCGTGTCACCAACTCGGAGGGTGTTCGTGCGTCGATTGCTCCTGCTCGTCACAGTGATCGCATGCCTGCTGCCGGTCGCGCCGGTCGCCGCGGCGCCGGCCGCTCCGCCTCGCCCGCAGGGCACGCCGCCCGCCGGCTTCACGGATTCGCTGGTCGTCGGCGGCATCTACCAGCCGACCGCGGTCGCCGCGATGCCGGACGGGCGCGCACTGGTCCTGCAGAAGGAAGGGCAGGTGCGGGTGATCCTGGGCGGAGCGATGCTGCCCGACCCGGCCATGACGCTCTCGGTCTGCGCACAGAGCGAGCGCGGCCTGCTGGGCGTGGCCCTGGACCCGAACTTCGGGGTGAACGGGTTCGTCTACATCTACTACACGCGCCCGAGCGCGGGCGCGCCCGGCGGCTGCGTGAACCG
>JAUXQB010000307.1 GCA_030685215.1 Actinomycetota bacterium | reverse complement strand
CAGTTGACCAGCGGCACGTAGATCTGGCCGGAGTGCTGCTGCGACGTGTGGTCGATGCGGATGCGCGGCAGGTAGTCGAGCTCACCGCCTGCTGCGTGAGCGAGAACACGCCGGAGATGAGCGCTTGTGAGGCGATGATGGTGGCCATGGTGGCCAGCAGCACCAGCGGCAGCTTCAGGAACTCGGGCGCCATCAGGAAGAAGAACTTCTTCTCCACCTGCTCCGGGTTCCCGAGCAGGAACGCGCCCTGGCCCCAGTAGTTGAGCACCAGCGAGGGCAGCACCATCAGGTACCAGCCGATGGCGATGGGCCGCCGGCCGAAGTGGCCCATGTCGGCGTAGAGCGCCTCGCCGCCGGTGACCACCAGGAAGATGGAGCCGAGCGAGAGGAACGCGAGCTTCGACTCGTGATTGAAGAACCGCACCGCCCAGATGGGGTTGATCGACTGCATGATCTCGGGTGCGTTGACGATGTGGCGCAGCCCGAGGATGGCGAGCACCGCGAACCATACGATCATGATCGGCCCGAACACCTTGCCCACCGCGCCGGTGCCGCGCTTCTGCACGGCGAACAGGCCGATGAGGATGACCACCGCGATGGGGATGACCCAGCTCTCGAACGAAGTGGACACCTCGTTGAGGCCTTCGACCGCGCTGAGCACCGAGATGGCGGGAGTGATGATGCCGTCGCCGTAGAGCAGCGCGGTGCCGAACACACCGAGGCTGACGAGCAGGCCGGCCTTGGCCACGCCACCCTTGCGCTTCATGACCAGGCTGGTGAGCGCGAGGATGCCGCCTTCACCGTGGTTGTCGGCGCGCATCACGAAGAACAGGTACTTGATGGAGATGATGAGGATGAGTGCCCAGAACGCGAGCGAGCTGACGCCGAACACGTTGATGCGGTCGACCTCGAGCTTGTGCGTCTCCTCGGTGAAGGTCTCGCGCATCGAGTAGAGCGGGCTGGTGCCGATGTCGCCGTACACCACGCCGAGCGCGCCGATGACAAGGGCGCTCTGGCCGATCTTGGAGTGATGTCCGTCGCTCATCGAGGAACGACCGTAGCCGTTGCGGCACGGAACTGCTCGCTCATGCGCCGCTCGGATCGACGAGGGCCGGTGAGCGTCGCTGGACTCCCGTTTCCCAGCGACCGCCGCACCGATTGGCGACGGCGCCCGTCCGCCCGGAACGCCGTCTGGGCCGATCGTACGTGAGCCCTCTGCGCAAGTGAATAGTCCGTTCGATCCATTGGGTTCCGACGCGCCAGAGGGGCGCCCGCATCGCGGACGCCCCTCCGGCGTGTGTGGGACAGCAGTGGATCAGTCGTACAGCGGCCGGCGTGAGAGTGCAGCCATCACGGCACCGAGACCGACGAGCAACAGGCCGAGCACCACGAGGCGGCCGGACACCTCGGAGGGTCCGGTCCTCGGCAGGCTGCCCGTCACCGTGGTGGTGGGCCCTGCGCTGGCGACCAGGGTGGTCGTGGTGCCGGCAGCGGTGGTGGTCGGTCCCTCGCTGGCGAGTTCGGTCGTGGTGGTGACACCCGGGTCGGTGGTCGTGGTGGTCGGACCCCCACTGTCCACCTCGGTCGTGGTGGTCACGATCGGCTCCGTCGTGGTGGTCACGATCGGCTCTGTCGTGGTGGTCACGATCGGCTCTGTCGTGGTCGTCACGATCGGGGCAGTCGTGGTCGTCACGATCGGGGCAGTCGTGGTCGTCACGATCGGGGCAGTCGTGGTCGTCACGATCGGGG
>JAUXQB010000302.1 GCA_030685215.1 Actinomycetota bacterium | reverse complement strand
TCATCGGCAAGGTCGTACACCTACGCCAGCACTACCACTTCGGTCTGTTGAAGATCTCGATGTACCTCAAGCGATACCACGAGATCGAGATCTCCCAGTCCGGGGTGTGGCGCATCCTGAAACGACTCGAGATGAACCGACTGCCCAGCTCGCAGCGGCACAAGCCACATGAGAAGCGTTGGAAGCGCTACGAGAAGCAACAGCCCGGCCACCGCGTCCAGATGGACGTCAAGTTCATCGAACCCCTGAAAGGAGCACGCAGACCCCGCTACTACCAGTACACAGCGATCGACGACTGCACCCGACTGCGAGTGCTGCGGATCTACGACAAACACAACCAGGCCACCGCCATCCAGTTCCTCGACTACGTCTGCCAGAAGCTTCCGTTCCGCGTCGACACAATCCAGACCGACAACGGCAGCGAGTTCGGTTCGCAGTTCCACTGGCACGTCATGGACCGCGGCATCCGCCACGTGTACATCAAGCCAGCCACCCCGCGCCTCAACGGCAAGGTCGAGCGCTCGCATCGCATCGACGCCGAAGAGTTCTACCGGCTCCTCGACGGCCAAGTCATCGACGACGCGAACGTCTTCAACGAGCGACTCGCCGAGTGGGAGAACTTCTACAACCACGACCGACCCCACGGCGCTCTCGGAGGCGACACGCCTTACGAACGCCTACGAGCTAAAACACAACTGACGAGGACCCGTTTGTAACGGATCCCCGTCAGTTGCACAGTGAGCGGGTGACGGGAATCGAACCCGCGTTCTCAGCTTGGGAAGCTGATGTTCTACCTCTGAACTACACCCGCGAACAGGCCTGCACGATACCGCCCGCTGTGCAAGCCCGCCACCGAGAAGCGACCCGAGAGCTTGCGAACGGGCTCGGCTAGTCTCGGCGCGTGATTCTTTCCGATGCGACCTTGCGTGAGCTCATCGGGTCCGGGCGCATCCTGCTCGACCCGTACGACCCTGAGCTGGTGCAACCTGCGTCGGTCGACGTCCGTCTCGGTACCGAGTTCCGTGTCATGCGCAACAGCCGGCTCACGCACATCGACCCGTTCGAGCCGCAGGACAAGCTGATGGAGACCGTCAGCGTGCCCGACGGCGAGCCGTTCGTGCTGCACCCTGGCGAGTTCGCGCTCGGTCACACCGCCGAGACCGTCGGCTGCCCCGACGACATCGTCGGGGTGGTCAACGGCAAGAGCTCGCTCGGTCGCCTCGGCATCCAGGTGCACGCCACGGCCGGCTTCATCGACCCCGGCTTCAAGGGCACCGTCGTGCTCGAGCTGTCGAACGTCAGCAACCTGCCCATCCTGCTGCGCCCCGGCATGAAGGTGGCGCAGCTCGTGTTCCAGAAGCTCGACCGTCCTGCCGAGCGTCCTTACGGCCACCCGGATCTGAAGAGCAAGTACATGAACCAGCAGGGCGCGGTCGCCAGCAAGTACAACCAGAACACGCTGTAGTCACGGCGCGGGGAGGAGCGCCACGTTGGTGGCGGCGATCCCCAGCCGGCGGCTGTCGGCGTTGTTCGGGTCGACGTCGCACGGGCGGAGGACGAATGGCGTGCGAATCGTGATGCGTGCCACGTCGTCCCGACGCTGCAGGACGGCGAGCGGTACCGCTGCCTCCAGGTGATGGACGGTTGCCTCGGCGCGTACGGCGACGGCGACGGCGATGTCGTTGACCAAGAGCTGTGTCAGGTGCAACGCCTCGGGGTCCAGCGTGTGCGTGACGGTGACCCGCAGCATCACGTGGTCGGAGCTCGGGAGGTCGAGGTCGATGGTCGAGACGGTGCCCGGCCCCGTCCAACTGATCCAGGAGTCGCCGAAGCGTTCCGATCCGTGCCAGCCGGTGCCTGGGATGCGCCGGTCGAAGCGGAACGAGGTCTCCGCATCCGTTGGCGGCTCGACGCCTGCGGCCCCGGCAGCCGGGTGGTCCGCCGACCACTGTTGCCAGCGTTGTTCGAAGAGCTCGGTGGCGAAGCGGTACAGCTCGGCATCGAGCTCGGTGAACTCTCGAAGGTCGTCGAGTGTGGCGGGGTCGAGCTGCGACACGGCCGTGCGGTCGAGCGTGGGGTTCACGTGCGGAAATCCGGTGAACGACGGCCAGCCCAGCGCCTCACAGATCAGGGTCATCGACGCGTCGACGCGTTCGGTCACGCCGAACGCCACGCACTTCGTCAGGTTCTCCTTCGCTCGTGACAGATCGGCACGGCCCACCGTCCCGCGCGTGCCGCCCGAGACGCTCTGAGCGCCGAGTATGGCCGTCTGCACGTTGCCCATGTGCCCCGCCGCGAGGTCCCGGTGGGAGCGGAGGAACTCCCTGAGGGGAAGTTCCCTGACGTGCTCACCGAGTGCCTGGCGTCGGCTTCGCTGAGCCGGGGAGAAGTCGAGAGGGATGTTGGAGTCATCGGTCTGCCGCAGGAAGTAGTAGGCCGACAACGCGCGGTCGATCGGCTCGCGCAGGAACGTGATGACCGATGGCGGACGCCGGAACGCGCGGGTGATGTCGTAGCTCACGTGCCCCACGACCAACTCGAAATCGTCGAGCTGGTCGAGCAGCGGCGAGCCGTGCTCGATCCGCTCGGGCAGTTCCAGGGTGGCAGACGGTGCGATGCGCGTGCCGAGCAGCGCCTTCAGGGAGCTCCCGCCGGTCTTCGCGATGTGGATGAAGAGCAGCGGGGAGTGGCTCACGACTCACTCCGAGTCGGCCGCGTGCGCGTCACGTCGTGCCCACGCGCATGGTGTCGGTCAGGTGACCTGGTCACCCGGGTCGACGGTGGCGGGGTCGACGACGGCAACGGCGCCGCGAGCGAGCGGTGAGACCACCACCGGCGTGCCGGTGGCGATGGGGGTCTCCTGCGCGGCCAATGCACGCTCGCCGGCTTCGATGGCGTCGAGGAGGTGGATGGAGATGTCGGCCACCTTCACCTCGTTGTCTTCCTTGCCGGCCGCCTTCACACCGTCGTCGAGCATGATGTAGCAGAACGGGCAGGCGGTGGCCACGCGGCTGGCACCGGTGCTGATGGCTTCCATCGCACGCTCGTCGTTCACCTTCGTGCCGACGTTCTCCTCCATCCACATGCGAGCACCACCGGCGCCGCAGCACATGCCCTTCGTGCCGTTGCGCGGCATCTCGACCACCTCGATGCCCTTGATGCTGCCCACCACCTTGCGCGGTGCGAGGTAGACGTCGTTGTGGCGACCGAGGTAGCAGCTGTCGTGGTAGGTGATGCGCTCCTCGAGGGTGGCCTGGCTCACGTCGAGCTGGCCGGTCTCGATGAGGTTCTCCAGCAGCTGCGTGTGGTGCACCACTTCGTAGTTGCCACCGAGCTGCGGGTACTCGTTCTTCAACGTGTTGAAGCAGTGCGGGCACTGCGTGATGATCTTCTTCACGCCCATGCCGTCGAGCATCTCGATGTTCGGCATCGCGAGCATCTGGAACAGGTACTCGTTGCCACTGCGGCGCGCGCTGTCGCCGGTGCACATCTCGCTCGGACCGAGGATGGCCACTTCGATTCCGGCCCGCTTGAGCAGCTTGGCCATCGCCTGCGTGACCTTCTTGTTCTTGTCGTCGAAGCTGCCCGCACAACCCACCCAGTAGAGGTACTCGGCGGTGAGGGGCTCGCCCGGGTCGACCACCTTCACGTCGTAGCCGTTCGCCCAGTCGGCGCGCTCGCCCTGGTTCATGCCCCACGGGTTGCCCTGGTTCTCCATCGCCCGATATGCGTTGCCCAGCTCGGCGGGGAAGTTGCTCTCCATCAGGCTCAGGTAGCGGCGCATGTCGAGGATCTTGTCGAGGATCTCGATGTTGACGGGGCAGATCTCGTCGCACGCGCGGCAGCTGGTGCAGGCCCAGATCTCCTCGGCGGTGATGCGCTCGAACAGCGAGTTGCTGCTGATGGTGATCTCGACGTCGGTGCTCAGCGGCGGCGTGACGTGACCGTGTGCGGCACTCGCCGCCATCACTTCGCCGGTCTTGAGCACGATTTCGCGCGGGTCGAGCGACTTGCCGGTGGCATGTGCCGGGCACACGCTGGTGCAGCGGCCGCACATCGTGCACGCGTCGGTGTCGAGCAGCTGCTTCCAGGTGAAGTCCTCCACCACGCTGGCGCCGAAGCTCTCCAGCGAGGTCTCGGTGAGGTTCGGCATCGCACGCATCGCGCCCTTGGGGCGGTCGCGGTCCTTGAGGTACATGTTGAGCGGGCTGGTGAAGATGTGGCGCAGCATCGTGATCGGCAGCATCACCAGGAAGGCGGCGAACGCGACCACGTGCAGGATCCACATCATCTGGTGCCAGAAGGTGAGCGTGCTCTCGCCGAGGCCGGTGAACATCTGGCTGAGCGGGTAGCCGATGAAGCTCCACTTCTCGTGGCTGGGCGAGTCGGTCTCGGCGATGCGGAACGCCTCGGCGAAGAAGCCGCTGACGCTGATGATCCAGAACGTGGCGAGGATGGCCACGTGCTCTGGCTTGCTCTTGATGCGGATGCGGTACGGGCGCTGCACGTAGCGGCGCAGGATGGCCCACATCACGCCGATGAAGAACACCAGTCCGGCGAGGTCGCCGATGAAGCTGTAGGCCATGTACGTGCGGCCGTGCAGGAACTTCAGGCCTTCCGGCAGCTGATGGTCGATCTCGAGCACGGTGGTGACACCGAGCAGCGCCATGAAGCCGAAGTAGATCATCGAGTGCATCAGGCCGGCGCCGGCATCGCGCAGCAGGGTCTGCATGTAGGCGCCCGCGCGGAAGTCGCGCAGACGGTTCTTCACGTTCTTCTTGGTGGTCGGCCGCCGGTCGGGTGCACCGCGCTCCCAGTTGCGCACGCGGTCGGAGAACTTGAACGCACCCCAGATGAGCAGCGCGGGGATGACCGTGTAGAAGCCCACTTGCAGCGGGCCGGGGATGCCTTCGAACACCTCGCGGGTGACGTCGTTCTCGTTGTGCCAGTGCGTGAACTGCGGGATGATGCCCGACGCCATGGTGAACAGGCCCATGAAGATGCCGAGGCCGATGGCGAGCTGATGCGGTTTGAAGCGTCGCAGCCCGTTCCTCAGCCCCTTCTGGGTGCCGGCGTCGGTGTCGGTGGCGGGAGACGAATGCGAGCTCATAGCGAGCGCAACCCTAGTTGTTGACGTGCCATCGGGCCGCCTCCGGATCGGGGTACATCAGTGAACAGACGCGCATCGAGGGTGCCGGCCCGGTGAACCGGGCCGACACCCTCGAGCACAGCGCACCTACGGAGTGTTGATGCTGACGATGGTGGGCGCAGGCATGCCCGCGACACCGCTGTAGACCACGCTGCCCAGGTAGCGGGTGGATGCCGCCAATCCGCTGAACGTGAGGTTGATGGTGCCGGTGGCTCCGAGCGTGGCCGTGGCCGGGGCGCTGACGACCATGTTGCCGGTGCCGGCCGCGGGGAGGTACCACTCGTGCAGCGCGAACGGCGACGAACCCGCCGGCAGACCCCAGCCGTGCACGAACACCGTGAGCGCGATCGGACCACCTGTCGGGCTCGCGAAGCTGAAGTTCACCTCCTCGGCGGAGGTGCCGCCGGCGCTCGACCCGACCAACGTGCCGCCCTGATAGACGTAGAGGTCCATGTCGGCGCCCGCTGCGACATCGCTGTCGAACAACGCGAAGCGGGCGTAGGTGGTGCCGGCCGGGATGACCACCGGCACCGCCGTGGTGCCGGCCGGGTCGGCGGGGTCGAACGTCTGGTCAGGATCCTGGGCGACCGTGCCGGGGGTGACGGTGGCTGCGACCAGGCCTCGCGGCGTGGCACTGAAGGCACCGTTGTAGCCGAACGTGACGTCGTAGCTCTGCGCCGCTCCCGTGCCGGACACGCTGGCGGGTGCGGCGAGGGCGACCGGACGAACCACCGTGGGGATGCGTGCCGTGTGACCGGCGTTGCTCGTCCATGTGATGTCGCCGTTGCGGTATGTGTTGAGCGGTGCAGTCACGTTGGTGATCGTGATCGACACCGTCGCGCTCTGACCGGCGGCGAGTGCCACGACGGCCGGGCTGACCACGACGCTGAGGCCCGACAGCCCACCCGTGGTTGCGGTGAAGGTCGCTGCCGCGCCGCTCACGTTGGTGATCTTGCGAGTGACGGTCTGCGAGCCGGCCAGATCGCCGATGGCGACCGACGGCACGTTCAGGTTGCTCGGGTCGAGCACGGGGACTCCGGCCGACGTGCAGAACGAGGTCGGCAGCTGGGTGCCGCAGAGGAAGCCGAGCCAGTCGTTGAACCCTGCATCGAACACGAGACCGGGGTTCATGGCTGCATTCGGCTCCACGTGCCCGGCCCCGAAGTCGAACGGGCCACCGAACGTGCCCGGCGTGCCCGACTTCGTGGTCTGGTACGAGGTGGTCATCAGGGCCGACTTGATGGCTGCCGGCGACCAGCCGGGGTACAGGTCCTTCATCAGCGCTGCGATGCCGGCCATGTGCGGGCTGGACATCGAGGTGCCGCTGAGGAAGTCGAAGTTGCGGCCGGCAGCGACGGGAGAGTACGCGGCCAGTACGTCGACACCGGGTGCGGTGATGTCGGGCTTCAGCAGATCGCCGCCGCCGGCCAGCAGCGGGCCACGCGACGAGAACGAGGCCATCGTGGGTGCAGTGACCTGACCGGTGGTGATGACTCCGGGTGCGATGGTGGCCGTCGCCCCCACCGTTGCGGCGTAGGCACGCACCGCTGCGCGGTCGGTGCTCTGCAGGTGGACGGTGGGCACGTAGTGCACATCGGCGTTCAACGAGTTCACCGAAGTGTTGACCAGAACCATCCCGACGCCGCCTGCGTCTCTGACGGCCAAGCTCTTGTCGGTGCGGGCGTTGACACCGCGGTCACAGACCACGATCTTGCCGGTCACCACCGCCGGGTCGAGCGTGCCGGGGAAGCACAGTGCGACCTCAGCAGGGTTCGCGCCCGCCAGGCCGGCGACGTCGGAGGTGACGATCGGCGCCGGGCCGACGCCGGCGGTGATCGATGCGCCGAGATATGTGGCGCCGTTGCCGAGGGTGACCGAGCCGTCGCCGGAGCGGTCGTGCGTGCTGGCAGCGACCGTGGTGATCCACGGGCTGGGGTGAGCGACCGTGCTGGCGCCGGGGCCGCTGTTGCCGGCCGAGGCCGCCACGAACACTCCTGCATCGGCGGCGAACAGGAAGGCGATCTCCACCGGGTCACGGAAGTTCGTGCTGGTGCCGGAGATGGAGTAGTTGATCACGTCGACCCCGTCGGCGACGGCCTGGTCGATGGCCGCGACGTTGTCGGAGTTGGGGCAGCCACCTTCAGGGGCGATGCCCCAGCACGTCTTGTAGACCGCGATTCGGGCTCGTGGCGCCATGCCGCTGATGGTGCCGTAGCTGAAGCCGTCGATCACCGCGTCGACGCCGTAGTTGCCGGCGGCGGTGGAGGCGGTGTGCACGCCGTGGCCGTCGGCCGCGCGTGCCGAGACGAACTCGTACGGGAATGCGGCTTTGATGCCGGCGGCACCGCCGAAGCCCTCACCGAACCACTGTGCGGAGATGAGCTTCTGGTTGCAGTCGCTGGCGGTGAACTGCTCGCCGGGAACGCACTTGCCGTGCCAACCGGGCAGCTGCTGGTAGACCCGCCTGCCGTCAGAGTCGCGGTCGGAGAAGCTGGGGTTCTCGGGCCAGATCCCCGAGTCGATGATGCCCACGACCACGCCTTCGCCGGCGCCGCCCGAGTTCGGCCCGTTGGCCGCAATCGGATTGCCATCGGCGTTGCCGCTGAGTGTGGACCAGATGCCGTCCTCGGCGTTGAGGCCGAGGAACTCGGGAGTGGTGGACGTGTCGAGCGCGGAGATGGAGTCCTTGGTGACGGCCACCACTCGCGCGTCGGCGGCGAGGCGGGCGGCCTGACCGGCGGTGAGCTCGGCGGTGAACCCGTTGAATGCGAACCGGTAGCTGTACACCTTGCGCCCGCCGACCGCGGCGACGCGTGCGTCGTGCGTGCCGTCGAGGTGGCTGACGTACTTGACCACGGCGGGGCTCTGCGGGTCGACCTTCTGGCCCTTGGTGGGCTTCGTCGCCTTCAAGCCACGGATGCCGCCGGTGTACGCCACCACGGGCGGGTCGGCCATCTGCACGATGTACAGGCTCTTGCCCTGCTTGTCGGGTGCGTTCTGGCTGCCCTTCACCGAATCGTTGCCGTTTCCGGCGAGCGTGGAGCCGCCGGTTGCCATGGTGATCGCGGCGGTGGCGGCGACCAGCAGGCCGACGACGCGTCGCGGCCGGCTTCGTGGATGATGCGAACGAGACATGTGCAGACCCCCAAGGTCATCGATGACGGAACCCGACGTGTTGGCACAGCCGCACATGATGATGCAGGTGTGCCAACCCCCCGCAGCGTTCTACACCGCGCCTCGCGGGCATGCAAGGTGAACTGGAACGTTTCTACCGAATGGTCACGTTGATCGGTCGACGCGCTTCACACGGATGCGGCCCTGTGCCCGCGGCCGAATGGCGGAGCCCCGCGACGTCAGCCGAAGTACTGGCGGTCGAGATCGCGGATGCGGCCGGCCAGGGTGGCCAGCAGCTTGTGCGCGAGCGCAGGCACCTGGTCGAGCACGCCCATGAAGTGCCGCTGGTCGAGCAGCAGCAACGTGCACTCGGTCTCGCACACGACGGTGGCGGTGCGCGGGCCGTGGTCGAGCAGCGACAGCTCGCCCACCATGGTGCCCGGGCCGAACGTGCCGACCTTCTTGTTGTTGCGCTTCACGAGCACGGTGCCGGAGAGCACGATGAACGCCTCGCGGCCGGTCTGCCCCTGGTCGACGATGAGCGAGCCCGCGGGCATCGTGATCTCGTCACTTGCCTTCGCGATCTTCTCGAGGTCTTTGGTGGAGCAACCCTGGAACAGGTTCGCGTTGCGCAGGTGCTCGAGTTGTGCTTTCTTGCTCGCCATGTCGCTGAGCGTAGACCATTGTGAACTCGTGCACGACACACGAAGGTCCACGTCGTCAGGGACGTTCGGCCATGGCCGCGCAGTTGATCGGACGAGCTATGCCGGTGAGCGGCGAGCGGGTTCGAGGGCGATGACGTAGTCCGCCAGACGAGCTGCGACTTCGATCGCTTCGTCGATGTCGGGGGTTTCGTTGGCCGGCCACACTTCGGACACGCGCCGCCATCCCGTCCTGCCGATGAAGTCGCCCGCGACCGCGGCATCTCCCAGCGCGATTCGCCACTCCGCCTCGGTGGCGCGCACCCGCTCGAGCACCGCATCGTTCAGCGCGGCCTTGGGATGCTCGGCGTGGAAGCCGACCTCCAACTGCAGCGTGCCATCGACGCGGATCAGCTGTGCTTCGTAGTGCTCGCGGGTGTCGTCGTCGAACCACGCCTTCAGCCCGCGGCTGTGCACGTACGTGTTGCGCTGCCCGGGCACGCCGACGACGAAGCCCTCGAACGCGTCGCGCACCGTCTCGAAGAACCCCAGGTCCACAGCCCCGTACGTTACGCACGCGTCCGCGGACGCGTGACCGGGGAACCGTGTCACACCCCATGACTACGCTGAGTCGAGCGAGCTCGACCACGCCCCTCGCAACGCCGGGCGGTCCGAACAACCAGTCACCACCTGGAGGCTCGTATGGCGACGCGTACTGAATGCAACCCGCTCACTGTCCCACCCGGGCTGCGCATCAGCCACGAACTGCATCTCGCAATCAGCACCTGGTCCACCAGCCAGCGTGCAGTGATCGGGCTGGCGGCCGACTTCGCCGACTCGGGTGAGTGGGCTGTCACGGGAGCGGTGTCGGCAGCGCACTGGATCGCCGCCGTCGCCGACATCGAGGTGTGCACCGCGCGGGAGTGGATCCGCGTCGGCAAGCAGCTGCGCTCGCTGCCGATCATCGCAGCGTTGTTCGAGGCCGACGAACTGTCGTACAGCAAGGTGCGCACCCTGTCGCGCATCGTCACCCCGGCGAACGAGGCGCCGTTGTCCGCCATCGCGAAGGAGGTGCCGGCTGGCCAACTCGCCCGTGCCATTGCGTCATGGCTGCACCGCACCAGCGATGCCTGTGAACTGGAGCATCATCAGCACGAGCAGCGGTCGGTCACCTGGCGCAGCGAGCCGGACGGCATGGTCACGATCTCCGCTCGCCTTCCTCCCCTTGTGGCGGGAATGCTGATCAGCCGGCTCACCACCCACGTGATGAGCGCGCGGCGGGTTGCCGTCTCGGTCGACCAGTGGCCCAGCCTGGCCCAGCAGCACGCTGACGCGCTGGAGCATCTGCTGCGTGAAGGGACCGGTGGTTTGCTCACCGAGTTGATCCTGCACGTGCGAGCCGCCGGCGCCACCCTCGACGATGGCACTGCGTTGCCGATGTCGGTCATCGAGCGCATCGCACCGGAGGCGTTCATCCGCGCCCTCATCCACGACACGGAGGGCCGTCCCATCAACGCGAGCTCCAGGCAACGGCACCCGAGCACGCGGCAGAAGCGGGTGGTCAAAGAGCGCGACCAGATGTGCGTCGACTGTGGCGCGGCGTCGCTCCTGCAGTACGACCACGTGCCCGAGTTCGAAGTCACCCACCACACCGTGGTGGAGGAGTTGCAGCTGCGCTGCGCTCCGTGTCACCAGCGTCGTCACCAGCACGACACCGCAGCGTGACTCGCGGCCAGCCAATGTGCCACGCGTCCGCGGACGCGTCGCGGAGGTCGTCTCGGAACCCTGTCAGACCCCTTGAGTAGGCTGATCGCGCGAGCGCGATCCGGGCCGGTGCCGTCGAGCCGCTCGCACGGAGGCCGACGAGATGGCTGGTGTGCGGCCGTGCCGTGCCGCGCACCAGTGCCACGCGTCCGCGGACGCGTGACTCAGAACTCGATGACGCTCTGGCGATAGTCGGGGGGAGCCTCGTAGCCGAGCAGGTTGAGCAGGGTGGCGGCCACGTTGCTGAGGCCGGCGTCGGCGGGGGGTGCCATGTGGTACTCGCCGTCGTAGTTCGGGTCGTAGATGGCGAAGGGCACCGGGCTCAGCGTGTGCGAGGTCTTGACCGACCGCACGCCGTCGGACTCGGTGTACATGATGTCGGCGTTGCCGTGGTCGGCGGTGAACACCAGCACGCCGTCGAGCTCACGGATCACGTCGACCAGGCGGCGCATGCATTCGTCGAGGATGTCGACCGCCTCGATGGTGGCGCCGAGGTTGCCGGTGTGGCCCACCATGTCGCCGCTGGGGAAGTTCAGCCGGCCGAACTTGTACTCGCCGCTGCGCAGCAGGTCGATGACGGCATCGGTGATCTCGCGCACCTTCATGGCGGGCGTGGTGTCGAACTCGACGTTGTCGGACGGGATCTCGACGTACGTCTCGAGGGTGCGGTCGATGTAGCCGGACCGGTTGCCGTTCCAGAAGTAGGTGACGTGGCCGAACTTCTGCGTCTCGCTCACCGCGAAGCTGTGCACGCCTTCGGCGCACAGGTACTCGCTGATGGTGCGCTCGATGGTGGGCGGTTCCACCAGGTACTGCTTGGGCACGAGGGCGTCGCCGTCGTACTGCAGCATCCCGGCGAAGAACACCGTCGGCCCGGGCCGGCCGTCGGGGCCGGTGCGATCGAACACGGCGAAGTCGGGTTCCTCGAACGCACGCGAGATCTCGATGGCCCGGTCGCCGCGGAAGTTGAACAGCAGCACCGCATCACCGTGGTTGACCCTGCCCACGGGCGCGCCGTCGTCGTCGACCACCACGAACTGAGCGAGGTACTGGTCGCCGGTGGTGCTCTCGCCGTACATCGCGGTGACCGCCGCGGTGGCGGACTCGAACGGACGGCCCACGCCGTGCACGTGGCACTGGTAGCCGCGCTCGACCATCGGCCAGTCGGCGCCGTAGCGGTCCATGGTGATGGTCATCCGGCCGCCGCCGGAAGCGATGCGGAAGTTACGCGTGGGCGCCTCCGCGTTGATCTCGGCGAGCACCGCCTCGGTGGCCGCGATGTAGTGGAGTGCGCTGCGCGCCGCCACGTCGCGCCCGTCGTGGAGGATGTGGACGGCGGCACTGGTGACGCCCTCCGCCGCGGCCCGGCGCAACATCGCATAGAGGTGGTCGGTGTGGGAGTGCACGTTGCCGTCGGAGTGCAGACCCAGCAGGTGCAGCGTGCCCGCGCGACCGTGCGCCATCGCTTCGTTCCACACCGGCGACTCGAACAGCGCGCCGGTGGCGATGGCTGCGTTCACCAACTTCGCGCCCTGGGCGAAGATGCGGCCCGCGCCGAGTGCGTTGTGACCCACCTCGCTGTTGCCCATGTCGTCGTCGCTGGGCAGGCCCACGGCAGGACCGTGCGCGGCCAGTTCGGTGTACAACTCGCCCGCGCACAGCTGGTCGAGCACGGGGGTGTCGGCTTCCGTGACGGCGTTGCTCGGACCGGGCGGCGCCACCCCCACACCGTCGGCGATGACCAGCAGCAGCGGGCCGGGACGACCGGAGAAGCCTGGCAGCGTGCGGAGCGACAACCCGGGAGTCATGCATCGAAGTGTACGGAGCAACGCCTGCGGCTCGTGCCGCACGGCCAGTAGCGTCGGGCACCGTGACATCGACCTCGCCGTACGCCTTCGACCGCTTCCTTCGCTACGACGAGCTGACCCAGTGGTTGCACGACACGGCGGCGGCGCACCCCGAGCTGCTCACGGTCGAGTCGTACGGCAGGTCGTTCGAAGGCCGCGACCTGTGGCTGGCCACCATCACCGATTCGTCGACTGGCGCGCACGACACCAAGCCCGCGCACTGGGTCGACGCCAACATCCACGCCATCGAGGTCACCGGCGGTGTGGCCGCGCTGCACCTCATCCATCACCTCGTCGACGGATTCGGCACCGACCCGGCCGCCACCGACGCGCTGCGCACTCGCACCTTCTACGTGGTGCCGCGCGTCAACCCCGACGGCGTCGAGTGGACGCTCGCCGACAGCCCCCAGTTCCGCCGCAGCAGCGTGCGCCCGTGGCCCTGGCACGACGCGCACCTCGCGCAGGGGCTGCACGAGCGCGACCTCACCGGCGATGGCACCATCCGCACCATGCGCATCGCCGACCCGCACGGCGGGTGGATGCAGTCGCCGGTCGAGCCGCGCCTGATGGTGCGTGTACCACCGGAAGGCGCGCCCGCCGACGTGCCGTGCTACCGCCTGCTGGCGGAAGGCGACGTGCAGGATCACGACGGGTTCACGGTGCCAATCGCGTCGCCGCCACAGCGCCTCGACATGAACCGCAACTTCCCCGCGGGGTGGGGCACCGGTGTGTACGGCAGCGGCGACCACCCGCTCAGCGAGCCCGAGATCGACGCGCTGGTGCGCGCCATCGTGGCGCGCCGCAACATCTGCGGGTACAACGCGTTCCACACCTCCGGCGGCGTGCTGCTGCGTCCGAGCAGCACCCAGAGCGACACCGCACTGCCGCCGATCGATGTGTGGGTGTGGAAGCAGCTGGGTGAGCGCGGCCACGCGCTCACCGGTTACACGGTGCACGGCGTGTTCGACGACTTCACGTGGGACAAGTCCGACGTGATGAGCGGTGCAGCCGACGACTGGGCGTACGAGCACCTGGGTGTGTACGGATGGACCACCGAGTTCTGGGACGTCATCCACCGCGCCACGGGCACTCCCGGGGGCAATCACATCTGGTACACCGGACCCACCGACGAGGAGGAGATGGGTGTCTACCGCTGGGCGGTGGCCAACCATCCCACCGCCTATGCCGACTGGGTGCCGTACGAGCACCCGCAGCTCGGCCAGCTGGAGATCGGCGGCTGGGACGACGTGTTCTTCTGGGGCAACGCGCCCAGCAGCATGCTCGCCGCCGAGGTCGCACCGCACGCCGAGTTCGCCGTCTTCCAGGCGATGTGCTCGCCGCGGCTCGAGGTGCTGCACACGTCGGTCACCGCGCTCGGCGGCGACACGCACCGGGTGGAGATCGGCATCGCCAACACCGGCTGGCTGCCCACCTACATCACGCAGCGGGCGCGCAAGGAACATCTGGTGCTGCCGCTCGTCGCCGAGCTCAGCGGCGCCGCCGTGCTCGCCGGTTCCCACGGTGGGCTCGCCCGCCAGGAGCTCGGACAGTTGGAAGGTCGCGTCGCGCAGCGCTTCCAGAGCGGCAAGAACGACGGCACCCCCGAGCGCGTGCTGGCCACGTGGGTGGTGCGCGCGGAGGCCGGCAGCGAGCTGACCGTCGCCATCAGCCACCAGCGCGCCGGCAGCCTCTCGGTCACCGTGCGCGTGTAGTCACTCCTGCGTGGGCAGCACCACGCTGGCTTCGAGACCGCTGCGGTCGGTGCGGTTGCGCAGTTCCACCGTGCCGCCGCTGAGCTCGGCAAGGTGCTGCACCACGGCCAGGCCGATCCCCGAGCCACCGTGCGGTGCATCGGGTGCTCGCCAGAAGCGGTCGAACGCGTGAGCCAGGTGCTCGGGCTGCATGCCCGGGCCCTCGTCGACCACGTGCACCGCGACGGCGTCGTGGAGGCGCACGGCGGTGATGGTGACGGTGTTGCCCGGCACTGCGACACCGAGCGCGTTGTCGACGTAGTTGTCGATGATCTGCTCCAGCGCCTCCGGCACCGCCCACGCCTGCAGTCCCGGCGCCGCCGCTGTCAGCAGCCGCACGCCGCGCTCCTCGGCGAACGGTGCCCACACGTCGGCGCGCTCCTGCACCAAGACCGACACGTCGACTCGCTGCGTCTCCGGGGTCGTGCCCTCCGAGCGCGCCATCATCAGCAGACCCTCGACCAGTCGTTGCAGCCGCTCGGTCTCCTCGCCCGCCGCCTCGATGCGCACGCGAGCGCCCTCCGGATCGGCCTCGACCATCGCAGCCGCTCGCTCCAACTGCAGACGGAGCGCGGTGAGTGGCGTGCGCAACTGGTGCGACGCGTCGCCGGCGAACGCACGTTGCCGCTCCATCAGACCCGACATGCGCTCGGTCATCGAGTTGAACGAGCGCGCCAAGCTGCGCACCTCGGGTGGGCCCTCGGTCTCGTCGGCGCGCTCGCTGAAGTCGCCCGC
The DNA here is from genome assembly GCA_030685215.1 of Actinomycetota bacterium. Lineage (GTDB taxonomy): Bacteria > Actinomycetota > Acidimicrobiia > Acidimicrobiales > Ilumatobacteraceae > UBA668. Next base: position 20,858 of record JAUXQB010000302.1, on the reverse strand, counting down.
GGCGAGTTGCTCGGTGCTGCGCTGGAGGCGACGCAGTGGTGAGGTGACTCCTCCCGCCATGAACAGCGCCGCCACGATCGCGCCGGCCATCGAGATGCCGAACACCAGGAACAAGCCGGTGGTCTGTTCGTCGACGCGATCGTCGATGACCGACGACGGATAGGTGATGCGCACCGCGCCTTCCACGCTCGAGCCCGACAGCACCGGCACGGCCACGTAGAGGATGTTCTCGCCGGCGGTGTCGGAGCTGCGCTCACCGGTGGCCGGCACGCGACGGAGCGCGCTCTCGATCTCGGGCCGGTTGGAGAAGTCCTCGCCGCGCTCGTCGCGGGGGTCGCTGGCCACCACCACCAGTCCGGCCGCATCGGTGATGACCACCCGCGCACCTTGATCGGTCGCATACACGTCGACGGTCTGCTGCAGGTTCTCCACCGTGACATCGTCGCCCTCACCCGAGAGCAGGTTCTCCGACGCGCCACCGAGGATGAAGGCGTTACGTTCCAGCTCCGCGCGCAGTCGCTCGCTCTCCACCTCGCGCAGGTAGTTCACCAGCGGCACGTCCTGGGCGAGCAGCACCAGCGCGATGAGCCCGGTGAACGCCACCATCAGTCGCCACTTCATCGGGTGGTTCCGCTCACTCCACGGGCTCGAGACGGAAGCCGACGCCTCGGACCGCTTGGATCCATTCGTGGTTCCCCAACTTCTTGCGCAATGAGGCCACGTGCGCGTCGACGGTCTTGGTGGGTCCGTACCAGTGGGCGTCCCACACGTTCTCGAGGATCTCGGTGCGCGTGTGCACCGCGCCGGTGTCGGTGGCGAGGAACGCGAGCAGGTCGAACTCCTTGGCGGTGAGCGCGATCTCCTCACCGTCGAGGTACACGCGACGAGTGCGCCGGTCGAGCGACAGCGCACCGATGCGCTGCGCGGCCTGCGGCTCGTCGGAAGCGGCGGGGCTCTCGCCGGGTGCCGCGACGGTGCGGCGCCCGACGGCGCGGATGCGCGCGACCAGCTCGCGGAAGCTGAACGGTTTGGTGACGTAGTCGTCGGCGCCGAGCTCGAGGCCGAGCACACGATCGAACTCCTCGGAGCGGGCGGTGAGCATGATGATCGGCACCGCCGTGCGCGTGCGCAGCTGCCGGCACACCTCGCGACCGTCCATGTCGGGCAACCCGAGGTCGAGCAGCACCATGTCGTAGCCGGTGGCTGCGAGGGCCGCAGCGCCGGTGGGTGCGTGGTCGATGTCGAACCCTTCCGCGGACAGTCCGTCGATCACCGACGTGGCGATGGAGCGATCGTCTTCGACGAGGAGGATTCTCACTCGCCCATTCTGACGTCGTCGGGCGTGGTCGAGCCGATCTGCCGGCACCGCGGCGCTCGATTTGGACAAATCTTGGATCGCCCGCAGCGGCGTGTTGGACGATGGATCCGTACGGTTGCAGTCATGAAGGTTCGGATCGCCACGGTTCTGTCGCTCGCGGGGGTGCTCGTCGCCGGTTCCGCCGCGGCCATGGTGAACACACAGGTGCTGCGCAGCTCGGGCGGCAACGACGTGCAGATCGCGTCCGACGTCACGCTCTCCAACGTCACCATCGCTGGTGGCACGGTCACCACCACCACGCCCGATCCGGCATCGCCCACACCGACGCCGACCACGGTTGCGTCGACCACCACTCAGGCCGTCTACCAGATCGGCGAGGCCGGGCTCGTCACGCTCGACTCTGCCGGCGGCGTGCTCACCCTGGTGTCGGTGGTGCCCAACCCGGGTTGGATCGTGGCCGAGGCCGAGTCCGAAGACGCGTACAACGTGGAGGTCAAGTTCCAGTCGGCGTTCACCGTGCTCGAGTTCCACGCGAACCTGCTCTTCGGTGTCATCGGCACCTCGGTCGAGTCGAAGGACCTCGACCTCGGTCCCGTCGCCACCACCAGCGAGGGCAGCAGCTCGTCCACGCCCAGCAACGGCTCGATCGACGACGACGATGGCGACGACGATGATGACGACAGCAGCGGCCACGGTGGCGACGATGACGACGACGAGATCGATGACGACTGAGCTGTTCCCCGACTGAGCCGCGAACGGAACGCGTGGTTCGCACGCTGCTGGGTCGTCGTTCCGACTGGCGCATCGTCCGCCCACGCGCCATCCGTCGTCCGCGCGTCACGGTCGCGTTGCTGGGTCCAGCGCTGGTCGCCGCGTCGGTGCTCGTCGGCTGGCCGGCGTTCGCCGATGCCACAGGTGAAGGCTCGGTGTCGCTCGGCCTGTTCGTCGGCGCCAGCTCGATCGTGCTGATGGCATGGACGTTCCTGCTCGCCTTGCGCCTTCGCTGGTTGGAGCCGGTGTTCGGCGGGCTGGACCGCATGTACCGGGTGCACCGCTGGGCGGGATCGTTGGCGGTGGTGGCGATGTTCCTGCACACCTCGCTGGAGCCCGAGATCGACGGCGGCATCCGTGGTGCCACCGAGCGCCTCGCCGACTCCGCGCAGGAGCTGGCGGGCGTCGCCGAGATCATGCTCTACGTCCTGGTGGGCGTGAGCCTTCTGCGCTGGCTGCCGTACCGATACTGGCGCTGGACGCACAAGCTGCTGGGCGTGCCGTTCGTGTTCGCGAGCGCTCACTTCTTCACAGCCGAGAAGCCGTATGCGAACGGCTCCGGATGGGGATGGTGGTTCGGCGCGTGGATGGTGCTCGGCACTGCCGCGTACGTGTGGCGACTCGCGGTCGGCGACGGCATCGCGAACGGTGTCGCGTACGACGTGGTCGAGGCTCGCCGCACGCCGTCGAGCGTCGAGCTGCGCCTGCTTCCGACCGGCGTCCGTCGCGTGCGACCGCGTGAGGGACAGTTCGCGTTCATCCGCGTGCAGTTGCCCGGTCTGCGCGAACCGCACCCGTTCACCATCGCCTCGTCCGCAACGGGGGGCGATCTGCGCTTCATGATCCGAACGGTCGGCGACTGGTCGCAGCGATTGCACCGCACCGACCCGTTGGTGGGCACACGAGTGTTGGTCGACGGGCCGTACGGCCGGTTCCGACCCGGCGCAGCCGGACGCCCGATGCTGTGGGTCGCCGGCGGAGTGGGCATCACGCCGTTCCTCGCTGCCATCGGCGGGCTCCCATCGGAGGCTCCGGAGGCGGACCGGCCCGTGCTCGTGTACTGCGTGGGCGATCGCGCCGATGCGCTGGCCATCGCGGAGGTGGAGTCTGCGGCGGCGGCGGGCAGGATCCGCCTGTCGTTGCACGTCTCGGCGGAGGGCTCGCGCCTCGACGCCACGCGACTCGCAACGATCGCTGGTCGAGCCGACCTGCGCGGCGTGCACGTGGCCGTCTGCGGACCTGCAGCGTTGGTGAACGCGGTCGTCCGCGCGAGCGAGCGGCTCGGAGCCATCGACATCCAACACGAGGACTTCGACCTCCGCCAGGGCTTCGGCCCCGATCTGTCGCTCCCGATCGACCAGCTCACCCACGACTGGCGATCGGCTCGCTGATCAGTCGAGCAGTGCCTGGTACACGAGTTGCTTGAGCTGGCTGCGAATGGGATGCGCGCTGCTGGGCAGCAGCTGGGTGAAGAACGACACCGTGAGATCGTCGACCGGGTCGACCCAGAACGCGGTGCTGGCTGCACCGCCCCACGCGAACTCGCCCACGTTGCCGGGTACGCGGCCCTTGACGGGGTCGATGGTGACGCTGACCCCGAGACCGAAGCCGACACCGTCGAACGTGGTCTCGGCGAACAGCGGACGGCCGAACGCAGTGAGGTCGGCGTTGCCCGGCAGATGGTTGCTCGCCATGTACTTCACCGTGCGCGGCGACAGGATGCGCACGCCGTCGAGCTCGCCACCGTTCACGAGCATCTGCGTGAACCGGTGGTAGTCGTACGCCGTGCTCTGCAGGCCGCCGCCTCCGCCGAACACCTTCGGCGGGTGCAGCGCTGCGTCGCCCATGCCGGGCAGCACCACTGCGGTGCGGTCCGCTGGGTGCGCGGTGTACAGCACGCCGAGGCGTGATTGGTGCTCCGCGGGAACGTGCCACGTGGTCTCGTGCATTCCCAGCGGTTCCAGCAGGCGGGTGCGCATCAGCTCGTCGAGCGGCTGGCCGCTCACCACTTCGAGCACGCGACCGAGCACGTCGAGGCCCATCGAGTAGTTCCATTCGGTGCCCGGCTGGAACAGCAGCGGCAGCGCGGCGAGGTGGTCGCACATCGCTTCCAGGTCGTCGCCGGGCATGCCCCACTCGAACCCGGCGCGGCGATACAAGTCGTCGACAGGGTGTCCGTACATGAAGCCGTAGGTGAGGCCGGCGGTGTGAGCGAAGAGCTGCCACAGACGCATCGTCTCGGTGACCGGATCGAGCACCGGGTTGGTGACGCTGCCGGAGCGCCACACCTTCGTGTGTTTGAACGCGGGGATGTAGCGGTGCACCGGGTCGTTGAGCTCGAACAGCCCTTCTTCCCACAGCTGCAGCGCGAGCACGGCGGTGATCGGCTTGGTCATCGAGAAGATGCGCCAGATGGTGTCGGCTTCCACGGGCAGGTCGTTGACCACGTCGCGCCGGCCGGCCACCGAGTGGTGCACCACCTTGCCGTGCCGAGCCACCGCCAGCTGCCAACCGGTGAGGCGGCCGTCGTCGATGTACTGCTGGAAGTGGCGGTCGAGCCGAGCGAGACGCTCGCTGCTCATGCCGACCGACTCGGGTGCTGCATCCTGCGCAAGTGCTGCCATGCGTGCGAACGCTAGCGACGCGCCCCGCCCCAGTCGGTACCGAGGCTTTCCTCCAACCCGAGGCTCACGTCCAGGAAATCAACGCGCAAACCCTCGGAAGGCGCCGAACTGGAGGAAAGCCTCGGACGGGACGGGCGGTGGCGATGGCCTACTGTCGGGCACATGCGCACCGCGTTGCTCGCCGACCTCGCTCGGCGCACTTCGGATCTCGTCGACGACGGCCTGTTCAAGAGCGAACGGGTCATCGCCTCACCCCAGTCGGCGCACATCACGCTCGCCGACGGCACCTCGGTGCTCAACCTGTGCGCGAACAACTACCTCGGTCTCGCCGACCACCCGGCGCTGGTGGCTGCCGCCCACGCCGCGCTCGACACGTACGGCTACGGGATGGCCTCGGTGCGCTTCATCTGCGGCACGCAGACCGTGCACAAGGAGCTCGAAGCAGCGCTCAGCTCGTTCCTCGGCACCGACGACACCATCCTCTACTCGTCGTGCTTCGATGCGAACGGCGGCCTCTTCGAGACCATCCTCGACGAGCACGACTGCGTCATCAGTGACAGCCTCAACCATGCGTCCATCATCGACGGCATCCGCCTCTGCAAGGCCCAGCGCATGCGGTACGACAACAACGACATGGCACAACTCGAGCAGTGCCTCGTCGACGCAGCGGGCGCACGCCACCGCCTCATCGCCACCGACGGTGTGTTCTCGATGGACGGTGTCATCGCCAACCTCGCCGCCATCTGCGACCTGGCGGAGCGTCACGACGCGATGGTGATGGTCGACGACTCGCATGCGGTCGGGTTCGTCGGCGCCACCGGCCGCGGGTCGCACGAGTACTGCGAGGTGATGGGTCGCGTCGACATCGTCACCGGCACTCTCGGCAAGGCGCTGGGCGGCGCGAGCGGCGGCTACACCAGCGGCCGCCAAGAGGTCATCGACTGGTTGCGTCAGCGCTCGCGCCCGTACCTCTTCAGCAACTCGCTGGCACCTGCCATCACCGCCACCACGCTGCGAGCACTCACGCTGCTGCAGGAAGACCCCGCGCTGCAGACCCAGCTGCAACGCAACGCGCAACGCTTCCGCGAGGGCATGCAGGCTGCAGGCTTCACGCTGACCGGCGCGGGCCACCCGATCATCCCGGTGATGCTCGGCGACGCGAAGGTCGCGGGAGAGATGGCGCAGCGGCTGCTCGCGGAAGGCGTGTACGTCATCGCATTCAGCTTCCCGGTCGTACCTCAGGGCAGGGCCCGCATCCGCACGCAGATGTCGGCCGTTCACTCCGACGACGACATCGACGCCGCAGTGGCCGCGTTCGTGAAGGTCGGCGCCGAGATGGGGGCCATCTGATGCGCGCGCTGGTGAAGGCACATGCGGAGCCGGGGCTCTGGATGCAGGACGTGCCGGAACCGGTGCCCGGCGACCACGACGTGCTCATCCGCGTTCGCAAGACCAGCATCTGCGGCACCGACCTGCACATCCACCACTGGGACGCGTGGGCGCAGGCCACCATCCCGGTGCCGATGGTGGTCGGCCACGAGTTCATGGGCGAGATCGCAGCGATCGGTGCCGATGTGCAGGGCATGGAAGTCGGTCAGCGAGTGGCGGGCGAGGGGCACGTCACCTGTGGGCACTGTCGCAACTGCAAGGGCGGGCGCCGCGAGTTCTGCCACAACCACACCGGCGTCGGCGTCACCCGTCCGGGTGCGTTCGCCGAGTACATCGTCATTCCCGCGCAGAACGTGTTCGTGGTGCCGCCGCACATCACCGACGACGTCGCCGCGGTGCTCGACCCTCTGGGCAACGCCACGCACACCGCACTGCGCTTCGACGTGGTCGGCGAAGACGTGCTCATCACCGGCGCCGGCCCCATCGGCGTGCTGGCCGCGGCCATCGTGCGCCACATCGGTGCCCGCCACGTGGTGGTCACCGACATCAATCCGTACCGCCTCGCGATGGCCGCCGCGCACGGTGCCACGCGCACCGTGAACGTCGCGAGCGAGCAACTCGGTCCGGTGATGGCCGAACTGGGGATGACCGAAGGTTTCGACGTCGGCCTGGAGATGAGCGGTGCCGAGGCCGCGTTCAACCAGATGCTCGACTCGATGAACCACGGTGGTCGCATCGCGGTGCTCGGCATCCCCGCCGGGCCGATGACCCTCGACGTCAACGACGTCATCTTCAAGGGCCTCAACATCCAGGGCATCTACGGCCGGCGCATCTTCGAGACCTGGTACAAGATGTCGGCCATGCTGCAGAGCGGCCTCGACGTGAGCGGCATCGTCACCCACCGCCTGCCCGCCGCCGATTACGAGGACGCGTTCGCGCTCGTGCACCGCGGCGAGTGCGGCAAGGTCGTGCTCGACTGGACGTGACGGCTCAGGGAGAAGGGTCGTAGAGGTAGATGTAGTACTGGGAACTGTTGGGCGGCGGTGTGACGTTCGGGCCGAGGTTCGTCGCCCTCGACGACACGTACATCGTGCCATCCCGCATGAAGACGATCCGGTCGAGGTCGCCGGCCGGCCACGCGCCGCTTTCCGTCCAGTGCATGAACCGTTCGCCGTCGGTCAAGGTGAAGAAGCGGCATGTGTCGTAGGCGACCTTGCACGAGGTGGCCGCTGCGGTCCGATCGGTGGAGAGCTGCTGCGCGGGCACCCGGCGGATCGATCCGTCCTTGCCGACCAGGTGTGTGACGGGGCACGATCCCAGGAAACAGCCGCGCACGACCGCGCTGGTGCCGTCTACCGCGACATCGGTGATCGCACCTTCCATTCCGAACCCGTCGCCGATGCTGTACGGCACCGCCGTCGTTGCCCCGCCGAGCTGCATGAACATCACGCTGATCGGCGACTGCTGGCCCCCGCTCGAGGAGTGGCTGCGCCCGGCGACCGCCATGACGACGTGCGACCCGTCCGGACTGATCTGCGCGGACCGCAGCACGGTGTCGGTCGGCATCGCCGCGTCCAGCGTCGTCGTCGTTCCCGCGACCCGGTCGCGCAAGTGGAACCGTCCGGACGGCCAGCCGGACACGTCGGTGCTCGTGTACATCATCACGAATCGTCCGTCGTCGGACACGCCGAGCAGTTCGAACTGCCCCGTGGAGTTCTGCTCGGCAGAGTCCACGCTGACGAGCTCCGTCGCGCCTCCGGGCTGTCTGATGAACACATCGAATTGCCAGTCGCCGTCCCCCGCCACGATGCCGTTGTCGTTGCTCGTGAAGACCACCTGCTGGCCGTCGCCGGTGAGCATCGCCTTCGCAGTGATCGCCATGAAGAAGATGGAGGTGCCGTCCGCCTTCACGTCGATGCTGGTGAAGGTGTCGTCGCTGCGATCCCACATCGTGAGGGTCGAACCAGGTAGGACGGACGGCGAGTCGACCGCCCCCTGGAGCAAGAGCTTGTCGTGGTCGGTGCTGGCGCTGAGCACCTGCAGCGAATCGCCGGGCATCGAACCGCCCGCTGTCGTCAGCCAAGTGAGCTGGCCCGGTTCGATCGGCTGATGTGTGGGCGTGAACCAGCCGACGAGGTCGGCAATGACGTGGGTGCTCATCGAGTTGCGGACGAAGGCCGAGCCGTCGTCGAGACGAGTGACCGCAGCGCTGGCGACGGTGCGACCGGCTCCGCTGACGGACAGGTTGACGTGGTTGCCAAGAGCGGTGGACGACGACCCGGCCACCTGCAGCCGGCCGGCACCACTGGCCACGGTGGAGGTGAGGTTCAACCAGATGTCGTCGGTCCCGGAGAAGTCGGCGCTGGCACCCAACTCGACTTCGGTGAGTCCGTCGGCGACGACGGGCGCACCTCCGTCGCGACGCGTGTCGACAAGCCGCACCGGCGCAGGCGCGACGAAGAGTCCGCCGAGTTCGCGTGTTGACGCGGGCCTGCGGAAGTAACCGAGTACGTCGACGCGGTAGTGCGCCGCCACGGACGTGAAGAGGCGCATCGAGCCGTTGGTGCTCGAGATGGGCACGATCGCCATGTTGGTCACCGGACGGTTGGCCGCGAAGTTGAGCGTGGAGGTGGACGGCGACCCGGCACTGTTCCCGGGCAGTGCGGAGGCCCAACCTCCTACATTGCCGGGAGTGGCCGTGACGCTGACGATGGCCGCGTACGTTCCCGTGGTGGGGATGCCGTTCGATGGATTCCCGCCCGAGTTCGTGCCACCGAGCGGGATGGTCACCGCCGTCGCGGCGGCGATCGATTGCCCAGCCGTGCAGCCACTGGTGATGCCGGCACAGGTGGTGGTGTCGGCGACCTGATACGGAGTGAGCCCGACGTACCGCCCCTCGTCGGGGGTCGGTCCCGGGTTTGCCGAGAACGATCCGAGTAGGTCGACGACGAGGTGACCGCCACCGCTCGTGTAGACGGACACCAGGCCGAGCCGATCGACCCTGACCGCTACGAGGTTCGGCACGGTCTCGCCGAGGGCGGCAACGTTGAGGTTCGACGACGCGGCCACCCACGACACGTACGGCGGGTACGCCTGGATCCATCCGAACGCCGGAGGAGTGACCAGCGTGACGTTCAGTAGCGCGACGTCGCCCTCCACGAGTCCGCGTCCCGCCAGCGACAGCTTCACCGACGTGTCGGCTGCCATCGGTCCCGGGGTCGACGTTCCGACAAGTCCCTGCGCAGGGCGTGTCTCGAGGATCCGAATCGGCGCAGGCAGCAGCCGCAACGGATTCGCGGGCGTCAGCGAGTTCGCAGCGGCGAACGTGTCCGGCACGTGGTGGATGCCCCAGCCGCGGTCGTTGGAGCGTGGGAACTGCGTCTGGTTCCGCACGAGATCGATGAGGTAACGAGCACGTTCGGTCGGGCGAATCACGTTCTGCCGAGCGGAGAGCACCGCCGAGTAGCCGGCCATGGCCGCCGCGGGTCCCGCCGTGTCGGCGAGTCCCGACCTGCAGCCTGCGGTCGGTTCCCCGCCGTCTGGCGTGAGCGACGTGTGAATGCACGTGTCGGCAACGATGTCGGGGCGGATGCGACCGTCGTTGGTCGGGCCACGGGACGTCCACCAGGGCACGCCGTTCGTGTCGAACGACGCACCGACGACAACGGCACCTGGGTTCCGGGTGTCCGCGAACGGCACGGCGATCGTGGCCGGGCTGTTCGAGTGTTCCAGCCAACCGTTCAAGACGGTGATCTCGATGAGGTCGGACACCGGTGATTGGTTGCTGCGGGTGGTGCGGTAGACCCACAGGCTGACGAAGTTGTCGCCGTTGGTGTCGTACACCGGACCCGCCGCAGGGTCGTGGTTGCAGAGCCAGCGGAAGTCGTTGGCCTCGACGGGCGGAGCGCCGCCGGTGCCCTGGTTGAAGCCCGAGGCCAGCACCCGGGTGCCATTGGTGTTGTTGTTCGCGCGGTAGTCGCTGACGTGCAGGTCGTAGTCGGTCTTGCTGGCTGCCCAGTCGTTCCAACGAAGACCCATCAGCGCCCCGCAGTACGCCGTGAGTGACTCGTCGGAGCCGCTGAAGTTCAGCCACCGGTCGTTGTCGGCATCCGACCACGTGCCACGCCAGTGCGGTCCGGCGAACGTGCTGTACTGCGGATCGTGGCCCAACTCGCCGGCTGCGTTCACCCACAGGATGCCCTTCGCGACCGCATGGTCGATGACTGCCGCGCTGAAGCCGGTCCCGTCGCCTGCGCCGTCGTACGGCGAGTTCCAGTGGTGTAGCAGCGTGGTGACACCGTTCGCCGCCATCCAGTCGATCACCGCCAGGTAGTCGGTGCCACCGCCGAGTTCCGCGAGGTAGAGGTCGGCGTACGGAGCGCTGTCGGTCACGATCTCGGCCAAGACGTTCCCGTAGTTTGCGCCGGGCGTCCCGAACGGACAGGTGGCGCCCGCGCTGATGCATCGCGTGCGGCCCGGCGCGACGGGCCGCAGTTCGCCGGCCGCCACCTGCTGCGCCAGCACCGTGGTGTCGAACAGCCCGATGATGCCGATCCGCTGACCGATCCCTGCCTCACCGGGACCGAACAGGTTGTTCATCTGTTTCGAGAACGTGGAGTTCTGTGGGCCGACTTCGGTGCTCGGCGGCAACGAGCGGGCCATCACGTCGCGCATGTCGATTGGAAGGCGAACCTGCGACACGCCGGCCTGGGCGGCGAGGCGGTTCACCTGGCGTGCCGGAACCGTGACCAGCGCGAGCCCGTCGAGCTCGCGCACGACATCGCCACCCACGACGGCCACCGCAGCTTCGGCCGAGACCCCGCTGGTGACCACCTCGATGGTGAGCACCGCCGTGGGGTTCGACTCGACCCGGGTGCGCAGCGCCTGCTGCACGACATTGGCAGCGACCGTGACCGGAGCGCCGCCCGCGTCGTCCGCACTTGCGGCGCTCGCGGGGCGAGGCGTGCTCGTGCTCGACGGTGGGGCGACCTCGAGCGGCTCGGCACTCGAGATGGCTGGACTCGCCACGCCCGCGACCGGGACGGCCATGGCGATGACCATCAGTGAGACCCAGCTTCGCTGCACGCGCGTCCCCGCTTCCGTCCGGTGTCGCTGCGAGTGTAGGTGGTCACTCGCCCGCGATCGACAGCGCAGAACTTGATTCGAGATGACTCAAGTTTGCTGACTGTGAGGTTGTTGCTCCGCGACGGCTCCTCGTAGACTTGCTGTCAGTTCGCTCAACATCCCCTGCGATCCACCGTTCACATCACGTCTAAGGAGAGTTCCACCATGGCCAAGGCAGTCGGTATCGACCTCGGCACCACCAACTCCGTCGTCGCGGTCTTCGAGGCCGGCGAAACGGTCGTCATCCCCAACTCCGAAGGTGGCCGCACCACGCCGTCCGTGGTCGCGTTCAGCAAGGCCGGCGAAGTGCTCGTCGGCGAAGTCGCCAAGCGCCAGGCCATCACCAACCCCGATCGCACCTTCCGCAGCATCAAGCGCCACATGGGCGAGAACTGGAAGAGCGACGACGTCGACGGCAAGAAGTACACCCCGCAGGAGATCAGCGCGCGCACGCTCATGAAGCTGAAGCGCGACGCCGAGGCCTACCTGGGCGACACCGTCACCCAGGCCGTCATCACCGTGCCCGCGTACTTCGACGACGCACAGCGCACCGCCACCAAGGAAGCCGGCCAGATCGCAGGCCTGGAAGTGCTGCGCATCATCAACGAGCCCACCGCTGCCGCGTTGGCCTACGGGCTCGACAAGAGCAGCGAGGACGAGAAGGTCCTCGTGTTCGACCTCGGTGGCGGCACGTTCGACGTGAGCGTGCTCGAGATCGGCGAAGGCGTGTTCGAAGTGAAGAGCACCCACGGCGACACCAAGCTCGGTGGCGACGACTGGGACCAGCGCATCATCGACTGGCTCGTCCAGCAGTTCAAGTCGGCCCACGGCGTCGACCTCGCCGCCGACCGCATGGCCACCCAGCGCCTGAAGGAAGCCGCCGAGAAGGCCAAGATCGAGCTCAGCCAGGTGCAGCAGACCCAGATCAACCTGCCGTTCATCACCGCCACCGCCGACGGCCCGCTGCACCTCGACGAGTCGCTCACCCGGGCCAAGTTCCAGGAGATGACCGCCGACCTCATCGAGCGTTGCCGCATCCCCTTCGAGCAGGCGCTGAAGGATGCCGGCATCACCAAGGGCGAGCTGCACCACGTCATCCTCGTCGGCGGCTCCACCCGCATGCCCGCCGTCACCGATCTTGTGCAGAGCCTCACCGGCAAGGAGCCCAACAAGTCGGTCAACCCCGACGAAGTGGTCGCCATCGGTGCAGCCGTGCAGGCCGGCGTGCTGCGCGGCGACGTGAAGGACATCCTGCTGCTCGACGTCACGCCCCTCAGCCTCGGCATCGAGACCAAGGGCGGCGTGATGACCAAGCTCATCGAGCGCAACACCACCATCCCCACCAAGCGCACCGAGGTGTTCACCACCGCCGACGACATGCAGCCCAGCGTGGAGATCCACGTGCTGCAGGGCGAGCGCGAGATGGCCGCCTACAACAAGACGCTCGGCAAGTTCCAGCTGGTCGACCTGCCGCCCGCCCCGCGTGGCGTGCCGCAGATCGAGGTCACGTTCGACATCGACGCCAACGGCATCGTGCACGTCAGCGCGAAGGACCGTGCCACCAGCAAGGAGCAGAGCATGACCATCACCGGTCAGAGCACGCTCGACAAGAAGGACATCGACCAGATGGTGAAGGACGCCGAGGCGCACGCCGAGGAAGACCGTCAGCGCCGCGAAGAGGCCGAGATCCGCAACAACGCCGACTCGCTGGTGTACCAGATGGAGAAGGTGCTGCGCGACAACGCCGACAAGGTCGACGAAGCCGAGAAGGCCACCGTCGAGGCTCCTCTCGCCGAGCTGAAGACCGCCCTCAACGGCAACGACATGGCTGCCATCAAGACCGCTCACGAGGCGCTCATGCAGGCCAGCCAGGCGTTCAGCCAGAAGCTGTACGAGAAGGCCGCACAGGAGAACGCGGCCGGCACCTCGGCAGCCACCGGTCAGGGCAACGCCAACGATTCGGGCAGCGACGACGACATCATCGATGCCGAGATCGTCGACGAACCGACCGAGAGCTGAGCCGGTCATGGCCGACGATCCCACCAGCGAGTTCGCCGAGTTCGACGAAAGCGAACTGTTGGCCGACCGCACCAGTGAGATGAGCCGACTGCGTGCCCTCGACGACGATCTGGCGGCGGCCGACGCCGCCGACGTCGAGGCCGCGCAGGACGCCATCGAGCACGACGTCGAGACCCTGCTGACGGAGCGAGATTCCTTCAAGGACATCGCGCTGCGTCTGCAGGCCGACTTCGACAACTACCGCAAGCGCGTGGCCACCCAGCAGGCCGACGACGTGCAGCGCGCCACCGGCAAGTTCGCCGAGGCACTGCTGCCCGTGCTCGACGCCTGCGAGGCCGCGTTCCTGCAGCACCCCGGCGAAGTCGAGCCCATCTTCAACCTGCTGCTCGGGCAGCTGAAGAAGCTCGGGCTCGAGACCATGAACCTGCACGAGCAGCCGTTCGACCCCAACCTGGCCGAAGCCGTGCTGCACGAGCCCGGCGACGGTGGCGAGCCGGTGGTCAGCGAAGTGTTGCGCAGCGGCTACACCTGGAACGGGCGCGTGCTGCGCGCCGCCATGGTGAAGGTGCGCGGCTGACCGCTCACCTCACCGGGTGAACCGATCACGAGACACACGAACATGAAGGGGGTGATGGCACATGGCAGCACAGCGTGAGTGGTACGAGAAGGACTACTACAAGGTGCTCGGCGTCAGCGACGACGCCGACGCGAAGGCCATCACCAAGGCGTACCGCAAGTTGGCTCGCGAGAGCCACCCCGACACGCACCCGGGCGACGCCGCGGCGGAGGAACGCTTCAAGGAGGTCAGCGGCGCGTACGACGTGCTCGGCGACGACTCGAAGCGCAAGGAGTACGACGAGGTGCGCCGCCTCGGCCCGATGAGCGGGTACAGCGGCAGCCCCGGCGGTGGCCAGGGCGGCTACAACTTCAACGTCGGCTCCGACGGCCTCGGCGACCTGCTCGGTCAAGTGTTCAACCGCGGTCGCCGTGGTGGCGGCGCCTCGGCCGCGGCCGGTCCGCAGCGCGGTGCCGACGTGGAAGCAGTGCTCACGCTCGACTTCCTCGACGCGGCCCACGGCATCACCACCACGCTGCACCTCACCAGCGATGCGCAGTGCAGCACCTGCAACGGCAGCGGCGCCAAGCCCGGCACCCAGCCGAAGGTGTGCTCGCAGTGCGGTGGCCGCGGTGTGGTCGACGACAACCAGGGCTTCTTCTCGTTCTCCTCGCCGTGCCGCGCCTGCGGGGGCGGCGGGGTCATCATCGAGCAGGCGTGCCCCACGTGCCGCGGCACGCGAGTCGAGCGACGCCCGCGTGAAGTGCAGGCGCGCATCCCGGCCGGCGTGGCCGACGGTCAGAAGATCCGCCTCAAGGGTCGCGGTGCGCCGGGTCGCAACGGTGGCCCCACTGGCGACCTCATCGTCGAGTGCCGCGTCACCCCGCACCCGCTGTTCGGGCGCGACGGCAACAACCTCGTCGTGCGCGTGCCGGTCACCTTCGCCGAGGCCGCCCTCGGTGGCGAGATCGACGTGCCCACCCTCGACGGGCAGCGAGTCACGCTGCGGCTGCGTGCCGGCACGCAGACCGGCAGCCGGCATCGCGTGAAGGGCAAGGGGCTCACCACCAGCAAGGGCACCGGCGACCTCATCGTCAGCACCGACGTGCAGGTGCCCACGCACCTCTCCGCCGAACAGCGAGCGGCCGTCGAGGCCTTCGCCGCGGCGACTACTGTGTCACCACGGTCCGGCATGCCGGACTCGGAGCGAAAGGGTTGACCTGATGCGATCACGCGATCACGCCGTGTACGTCATCTCCGTCGCCGCTGAACTGGCGGGCATGCACCCGCAGACCTTGCGCATCTACGAGCGGCGCGGGCTGGTGCAGCCGGCTCGCACGCAGGGCGGCAACCGTCGCTACAGCGACATCGACATCGACCGCTTGCGCCGCATCAGCGACCTGGCCGCCGAAGGCATGAACCTCGAAGGCATCCGTCGTGTGATGGCGCTCGAGATCGAGGTCGAGCGGTTGCGCAACGAGAACGAGCAGCTGCGCTCCCTGGCCGCCGGCGCCCTCGCCGAGGCGGAACGCCGCGCCCCCCGCCGCGACCTCGTGCCGCTGCGCCAGGAGATCACCGTCTTCGGCGGCAAACGCCTCGGCGGCTGACGCCCGCCTCGCGCTCGCCCGACTGCGGGCTACTGCTGGCCGGTGAGCTCTTCGATGGCGCTGCGCACCCACGCACCGAGGTCGATGGTGCCCAGCATCGTGCGGCGCACCTGCACCGGCTCGTCGGGCGGCACCGGCTCGGCCGGTGGTTGCTCACCCAGGAACGCGGCCCACTCGGGCGACTCCCACGGCGAGGGCGGCTCGGGCGTGCGGAGTCGTTCGCCCGAGCGTCGATCGTTGGGCAGTGCCGGCGCCAACCGCAGGTGCCGCTCGCTGCCGCGTGCGCGCGAGCCCACCTGCGCGCGAGCGGGTGCCTCGCCGGCCGCGCCGCACCGCCACTCGACCAGCAGCTCGGGGCGCGACACCAGCTCGGCCGCGAACGCGAGGATGACCGCCACCGCGTGCTTGCACGGGTCGGCGTCGTCGGGGCACGTGCAGCTGACCATCAGGTCGTCGCCCTCGGGGGTGAGCCGGTTGATCTGCGCCCGCAGCAGCTCGGGCGTGCTCACGTCGGGGCGCTCGACGGTGCGGACCGTGACGTACACCTGGTAGCCGTGCGAACGGCTGCCTTCCACGGTGGCCACCAGCTGGCCGGGGGTGAGGGTGATACGGGTGACCGCGCCGTCGGCCACGTAGCCCTTGCCGCGCCGGAAGCGCACGGGGTCGGCCATGCCGGCGACCGTGACGGACAGCAGCGTGCTGGCCAGCTTGCCCACCGGATGCGGATCCGCGCGGAACTGCCCGGGCACGAGGACGATGCTCATGACGCACCCCTCACGATGCACCTCGGATGCGCGAGTGGTCGAGCACGACCAGGTCGCGCAACTGGTCGGTGCTCAGCTCGCTGAGCCACGCCTCGCCAGTGGTGCCGACCACCGCGTTGGCCAGGCCGCGCTTGTCGGTGATGAGCGCGTCGATCTTCTCCTCCACCGTGCCTTCGCTGACCAGCTTGTGCACGAACACCGTGCGCGACTGTCCGATGCGCCAGGCGCGGTCGGTGGCCTGGTCTTCCACGGCCGGATTCCACCAGCGGTCGTAGTGCACCACCTGGCTGGCCGCGGTGAGGTTGAGCCCGGTGCCGCCGGCCTTCAGCGACACCAGCAGCAGCGGCGAGGTGGCGGTGCCGGCCTGGAACTGCTGCACCATGTGATCGCGACCGTTCTTGGTGACACCGCCGTGCAGAAAGGGCACGGTCTGGTTGAAGCGCTCGTGAAGGTGCGTTTGCAACAACAGGCCCATCTCGCGGAACTGCGTGAACACGAGCGCCTGCTCGCCGGCGTCGAGCAGATCGGTGACCAACTCGTCGAAGCGGGTGAGCTTGCCCGAGCGCCCGGCCAGCTTCGAACCGTCGCCCAGCGCGTGCGCGGGGTGGTTGCAGATCTGCTTCAGACGGGTGAGCGCTGCCAACACCAGGCCACGACGGCGCATGCCGCTGGCCTCCTGCGCGTCGGCCAGCAGCTGGTCGACGACCGCCTGGTACATGTGCGCCTGCTCGCGGGTGAGCGGCGCCCACGCCACCTGCTCGACCTTGTCGGGCAGGTCGGGCACCAGCGACTTGTCGGCCTTGGTGCGGCGCAACAGGAACGGGCCGGTGAGGCGGCGCAGTTCGGCGGTGGCGACCGGGTCGTGCTCGCGCTCGATGAGGTTGGCGAAGTGCTGGCGGAACTGCGTGGCGTTGCCCAGCAGACCTGGCGCGACGACCTGGAAGATGGACCACAGTTCGGTGAGCCGGTTCTCCACCGGCGTGCCGGTGAGCGCGATGCGTTGGCCGGCGGGTAGCGCGCGCATGGCCCGCGCGGTGCGGGTGTCGGGGTTCTTCACCGCTTGCGCCTCGTCGAGCACGGAGGTGGACCAGGCCACCTTCTGGAACGTGTCGAGATCTCGCGCGGCCACCTGATAGGTGGTGATGACCAGATCGTGTTGCGCGACCGCGTTGATGAACGCCTGCTCGGCGAGCCGGCCGGTGCCGTGGTGCACCATCACCCGCATGAACGGCGTGAAACGCGCGGCCTCCGACTCCCAGTTGCGCACCACCGACAGCGGGCACACCACCAGGTGCGGCCCGGGGATACCGGCCAGGTGCGCGAGGGTGGTGGGGGTCTTGCCCAGGCCCATGTCGTCGGCCAGGCAGCCGCCGAGACCGAGGCGGTGCAGGAACTGCAGCCAGCCGAGCCCGCGCCGCTGGTACGGGCGCAGCGTGGCGGTGAAGCCGGGTGGCACCTCACCGTCAGCGAGCGCTTCGTCGGGCAGGCCCTCGAGCAGCTCGCCGGCCCAACCGGTGGCGTGCACCAGGTCGGTGCCGGCCTCTGCCTCGGTGAGGCCGGCGGCCTCCAGTTCGCGCTGCAGTTCCGCGGCCAGCGTGAGCAGCGCGAGCGCGCTCATCTCGCCGTGCTCGCTGCGGTGCTCCTGCAAGTTTGCCAACGCGCGGCGGGCTTCGGCGCGATCGATCTGCACCCAGCGGCCACCGATCTGGATGAGGTTGGCGCCGTCCTCGGCCGCGCGGCGCAGCACGTCGTCGGCCACCGGCTCGCCGTCGACCACGACCTTCCAGTCGACCAGTGCGGTGGCGGCGAAGCGACCGCTGCCGGCCGCGTCCTTCGGTTGCGCGGTGGCCCGCGTGGACGGGCGGCGACGGGTGAGCTTCTCCGGTGCGAGCAGTTCGACACCGGCAGCCGCCAGCGCGTCGATGCCTTCCAGCGCGGCGGCGGCCACCTCGATGTCGATCGTGGTGCCCTGGTGGGCCAGCCAGTCGGCCAGCTCGGGCACTGCGGTGGCCGTGGCGGCCATGGCGTCGGAGAGGCGGCGCTGCAGCAGCGGCAGGAAGCGCTCCTCGTGCGCGAGGGCCATGGCGGCCGGACCGCCCTCGGTCAGTTGCGCGGCGGTGCACCAGCGGCCGCGATCGTCACCGTCGACCAGCTCCACCACCAACGGCCATCCGGCCGAGCCGGCATCGGGGTTGGCGTCGGCGTCGGCGTCGAACTCGAGCTCGTCGGCCTCACGGGGCAGGCCCAGCCGCAGGCGCACGCGAACGATGGGCTCGCCTTCCGCGCGGCGAGTGATGAGCGAGAACTCGGTGGCGATGTGCGCCACTGCCTCGCCCAGCTCGGCTGCCACCGCGAACTGACCGGTGTCGGCGATGAGCGCTCGACTGACGAGCCGCACCGCCCGCCCGTTGACCGCTCGGGTGTCGCTGATGGCCGCCCGCCAACCGCGAGCGTTCAACGACAGCCGGCACAACCGATCGACCATCGAGTACAGCACGTCGACCGGATCGACCGGACCGGCCGCGGCCACCACCGGCGGCATGGACGCGAGCAACTCGAGCCGCGCGGCTTCCACGTCGGAGGTGAGCGGGTGCCACTCGGCCAGCCACCACATGTCGGAGATGTGCACCACCACCGGCAGCACCCGCCCGCGCAGCACCAGCTGCTCGGCGTAGCGGTGCAGCGCGCCGAACCAGGCCACCGACGGGCTGATCTCGGCGGCCAACGCGTCGAGCTGGCCCAGCGACGCGAGCGTGACCGCATCGAGCCGTTGGCACATGACGTTGACCCGACCGTCGGGCAGTTGCAGCGGCATGACCCGGGTGGAACCGTTGTAGGCCATGCTCGGCCGGCGGGCCACGCGGGCCACTTCATGGTGCAGGTTGCCGCCGTAGACGCCGCGCCCGGGCTGCCAGGCGACGGCTTCACCATCGACCCAGCTGAGCTGCAGACCGGGGGGTGCGGTGCGAACAGCCATCCTGTCGATTGTACGAACGGGGTGCGCGAGAGTTGCTCGTCAGTCGAAGTCTTCGGGCACACGTGGCCGATTCGCGGGTCAACCCCAGACTTCGCGCACCTTCTCGTACACGCCCTGGTCGAAGCTGAACTCCACCACGTTGCCGTCGGGGTCGCTGAGGGCGCACACGTAGCCCACCGGGGCGGGCAGTAACTGCGGCTCCCACACCAGGCAACCGTCGGCGCGGCCCAGCGCGGCCACCTCGTCGACCGCCTCCTGCGTGGGCATCTCGATGCCGAGGTGCGCGACGGGGCCAGCGTGGGCTGCGGGCCCTTCGGCTGGTCGCGGAAGAAGCTGACCAGCACCACGATGAACGGCTTGTCGACCATGTCGGGCTGGCCGAGCCAGGCGCCGTAGCCGTCGGCGTCCTCCCGCCGGTCGAGCAGGCGCAGCGGCGTGAACCGCTCGTACCACGCGATGGTGGCGTCGATGTCGCCGCACGGCAGTGCGATGTGCGTGAACCGGGCGATGGTGGGGCGCTGGCTCATGAGCGCACGCTACCGCTGCCAGCTGGGCCGCCGCCCTTCGGCGTGGGCCGCGAGCAGCTCCTCGATCATCTGGGCGACGCCCTCGTCGTCGTTCGACGGAGCCACGTGCGCCGCAGCATCGAGCACCAGTTGACGGGCGTTGGCCACGGCGATGCCCTCCCCGGCGAACTCGAACATCGTCAGGTCGTTCACCTCGTCGCCGAACACCAGCACGTCGCTGCCGGCGATGCCGAGATGAGCGCACAGCCAGCGCAGACCATCGCCCTTGTCGGCGCCGGCGGGCGCGATCTCCACTGCCTCTGCACCCATGTGCGAGACCGACAGGTCGTCGCCGACGATGGCAGGCATCGTGCGCAGCATGGCGAGCGAGTCGAGGTGGTGGTGGAACGCGAGCAGCTTGAACGTGACCTCGCTCTCCTCGTGGCCCACCAGCGCGTCGGGCACAGTGGCGCTGGCGTGCTGCACGGGCATGCGTTCGGTGAAGCCGGGCTCGGCAGTGAAGCCGCGGTCGGTCACGAGCGCGAAACCGAACGCCGGGTCGTGGGTGCGCAGCGCGTGCACCGCGGCGCGGGCCAGCGAAGTGGCGAACGTGACCGAGTGCAGCACCTGCTGGTCGGGCAGCGTGCAGATGAGCGTGCCGTTGGCCATCACGCCGTAGTGCACCCCGTGCCCGGCCATCGCGATCTCGTTGCCGGCGACGATCGGCGGGCGGCCGGTGGCGAACACGACCACGATGCCCGCGTCGGCCGCGGCCTGCAGCGCCGCTGCCGACCGAGGCCGCAGCACCCCCGTCGGGTCGAGCAGGGTCCCGTCGAGGTCGGTGGCGATCAGGCGTGGCAGCACCTCGCGAGTGTGTCTCCTCCAGGTGCCGTCCACGTCATCGATCCACCGAGGACTCCTCGCTCCAGCCATGACACAAACGCGAAATTGGCGGCGGGGCAGGTGGGGGTGGGGAGTCAGCAGGGCAAGTCAGAAGGGGAAGGAGGTGACCGCGCCGAGCTTCCAGGCGTGCGACGGGTCCTGCCACACCCCGCCCGGCTGTGCCGTACGGTCGACCTGCACCACCACTCGCACCGAGTCGAGGTCGTCGCCGCCGTCGAAGCGCAGTGCGAGCGGGCGGGTGAAACCGGTGTCGCAGCCGTTGCTGACGAAGCCGAACGGGTCGTCGGGGTTGCAGGCCGC
>JAUXQB010000249.1 GCA_030685215.1 Actinomycetota bacterium | reverse complement strand
AGCGAGGCCGTGGTGGAGTGGCGCAGCCGCTCGATCTCGTCGTTGACCGAGCTGTCCTTCTCGAGGTAGGTGTCGCTCGACGCCATGTAGGCCTCGGGCTGGTAGTAGTCGTAGTAGGAGACGAAGTACTCCACCCGGTTGTTCGGGAAGAACTCCCGGAACTCGTTCGCCAGCTGGGCGGCCAGCGACTTGTTGGGTGCCAGCACGAGGGTCGGCCGCTGCACCTGCTCGATGGTCCAGGCGATGGTGGCGCTCTTGCCGGAGCCGGTGATGCCGAGCAGCGTCTGGAAGCGGTCGCCGCGGTTGATGCCTTCGGCGAGCTGCGCGATGGCCTTCGGCTGGTCGCCCGCGGGCTGGAACGGCGAGACGACCTTGAACGGTGTGGGCATCGGCGCTGTGGGTGCGAGAGCAGTCACAGGTGCAAGTCTATCCGGCGAACGGATGTTCGTGTGACCGCGCTCCGCCGTCCGAAAGTCCGCCAGCGCTCGGCGCGACGGTCGTTAACGTCGTCGCCATGCTGCCCTTGACCACCGAACGTCTGGTCCTTCGCGACATGCGCCCCGACGACGCGGCGCGTGTCGCTGCCTATCGCAACGATCCGGAGGTGGCGCGCTACCAGGACTGGCCGCTGCCCTACACCGAGCAGATGTTCCTGGAGCGCATGGCAGCGCGTGGCGACGCACCCTTCGAGGCGCGGGTTGCCGCCGGCACGAATCTGGCCATCGAGGCCGACGGGCGGCCGGTGGGCGACGTCTACGTGCAGGTGAAGGACGGTCTCGGCGAGGTCGGGTGGACCCTCGCGCTCGACGCACGCGGGCACGGCTATGCCACCGAGGCCGCCGCGGCCCTCCTGCACCTGCTGTTCACCGAGCTCGGCGCACATCGCGTCGAGGCGAGCATGCACCCGGACAACGTGGCATCGGCACGCGTGTGCGAGGCCATCGGGATGACGTTCGAGGTGTGGACCAAGCAGAACTTCCGCGGACGCGACGGGTGGGAGGACGACATGCGCTACGTGGTGTTGCGCTCCGAGTGGGAGGCGTGGACCAGCCGGCCGCTGCACCCGCCGACCGAGGTGTCGCTCGTCGAGATCACGCCCGACGACGCCTACCTGTGGGCGCGGCTCGTGACGCACAAGTCGCAGGAGGCGTTCGTCGCACCGACGCGAGTGTCCTATGCCGATGCCCTGTTTCCCGAAGTGATCGACGGTGCCCCGGTCGTGCCCTGGCTGCGCGGCGTGATGGCCGACGGCGAGCGCGTCGGGTTCGTGATGATGGCCGAGGTGACGGAGCATCACCCGTACCCGTACCTGTGGCGTCTGCTCATCGACCGCATGCACCAGCGGCGCGGCCTCGGCTCACGGATCATCGAGCTGCTGGTGGCGCACGTCCGGTCGCAAGGGCACGACTCGCTCGTCACCAGCTACGAGGTCGGCCCTGGCGGGCCGGCGCCGTTCTACCACCGGATGGGCTTCGTGCCGACCGGTGAGATCGTCGACGGCGAGATCGAGACCAAGCTCACGTTGGCTTCGTAGGCGCCGCGAACTCGAAGTCGGCCGGCAGCTGCGGCAGCGTCTGCAGCCACTCCCACAGGCGATCGATCTGCGGCTCCAGTGCATCGAGGTCGCCGCTGTTGTCGATCACGAAGTCGGCGCCCTCGAGACGTTGCTCACGCGTGGATTGGCGTTCGATGCGCGCTCGCGCGTCGGCCTCGTCGAACCCGCGGAACTGCACCAGCCGCTGCACCTGCACCTCCACCGGCACGTCGACCACGATCTTTCCCTGCAGCTCCTTGCGCGGGTTCTCGGTGAGCAGCGGGATGTCCATCACCACCACCTTCTCGGTGCCGAGCTCGGCCATCACCTGACGGTTCATCTCCGCGCCCACGGCCGGGTGCACGATCGCGTTTAGCGCCTTCAGCGCGTCGGGATCGGCGAACGCGATGCCGGCCAGCGCGGCACGGTCGAGCGACCCGTCGGCCGCGATGA
This sequence comes from Actinomycetota bacterium, assembly GCA_030685215.1. GTDB lineage: Bacteria > Actinomycetota > Acidimicrobiia > Acidimicrobiales > Ilumatobacteraceae > UBA668. The sequence continues at coordinate 928 of JAUXQB010000249.1, read as the reverse complement.
CCTCGTCGCCGAAGCGCTCGGCCAGCTTGGCCAGCACTGGCGAACCGGGCTGCTGCACGTCGCGCACCACCTGGTCGGCGTCGACGATGACCGCACCTCTCGCCGCCAGCGCCGCGCTGACCGTCGACTTCCCCGACCCGATGCCACCTGTCAGCCCGACCAGAATCATGCGGGCACCGTAGCCCCACCCACCCCACCCACCGCCAGTAGCATCCGCGTGTGGCCGAGGACACCGACGAACTCCGACTCTCGCGGTCGTCCGCGCCGGCGGACCCGCGGTCGGTCAGCTGGCCACTGGTCGAGCGCCGCCACTCGAACCGCACGCCTCCGGGCGGGGTCGACCGTCGCGCGGTCCGCCCCGAGCAGCCCTCGGTCTCACCCACGCTCAACGCAGCGCCGCTGTGGCCGTTCCGCCTGGCCGCACTGGCCGGTGCGCTCGTGCGCGCGGCACCCGACCTGTCGTGGCACAACTGGAGCCTGGTCTCGCTCACCACCGCGGCCACGGTGTTCGTCGTCGTCACCTGCCGTCGCCCGGTGCCCTACCGCAACGACCCCAAGGTGCGTCTGCGCATCGTGGTCGAGGCGGCCCTCATCACGGCTGCCATCATGCTCACCGGCGCGTGGGCGTCGCCGTTCGTGCTGTTCCTGGTGCCCACCGGCATGCTCGCCGGGTTCGCGGCCGGCGGTCTGTTCAGCGCGCAGGTCTCGGCCGTCGCGGTCGCCATCATCACCGTGCAGCACGTGCCCAACGTCGGCGTGCGGCCGGGCCTGCAGGACGGCGCGCTGTGGGTGGGCCTGCTCGGTCTGGTCTCGTTCACCAGCGGCCTCGCCAACCGCGCCGCGCACGACGCGGCCCGCCAGCAGCAGGTGGCACTCGACCGTGTCAGCCGGCTCGCAGAGGCCAACTCGCTGCTGTTCGCGCTGCAAC
>JAUXQB010000280.1 GCA_030685215.1 Actinomycetota bacterium | reverse complement strand
GCGCCATCCGGGGAAGTTGACCGAGCCGTCGCCGCGACTCGAGTTGAAGAAGACGAAACGTACGCCGAGCCGAGCGAGCGGCTGCGGCTCGAGCACGACCGGCGCCTGCGCTCGGAAGGTCAGATCGTTGATCGTCGGGATCAACTGGAGCAGACCGGCGTGCCATCGGCGGCTGACCGCCACGCCGCCGTCGTAGCCGTCGATCGACCGCACCCCGTAGAGGGTGTTCGCGTTCGGCCGCATCGCTGCCACCAGGAAGCGTTCGTCCAAGGATTCGTCGACGATCGCCAACGTGAGCCCGGGCTGCGAGCTCAGCCATTGCGCCGCCGGTGACTCGTAGTCGCGGGTGGAGGTGGTGGCGGCCCCGCGCTCGGTCACCGCGCTGATCGGGACGGCGAGCTCGAACACGCCCAACGCTGCGACGAGACATGCCAGTGCGAAGCGCGCCCGGGGGTGTGTGACGATGGCCAGGGCGCACACCAGAATGCCCACTGCGCACCACAGCACCAGGTTGCGGGAGTCGGTCTCCACGAGCCAGCCCTGACTGAGCACCAACAGAAACACGAGCGGCGTGCCCACGGCGACGGCGTCGACGCGCGACGGTTGCCGTCGGAGGCGATCGATGCCGGCGCCGGCCAGCACGACGAGCGTCACCACCAGCACCCAGTTCCACCGAGCAGACACCCGGGGCTGGTCGAAGCCGGGAATGAACGCTCGAGCGAACCGCAGCGTGGGCGAGCGAAGACCGACGCTGAGGCTCGCGGCGAACAACCCGGTGGCGGCGAGCACGACGAGCGACCAGCTGCGGCGGCGCACGGCATCGGTGAGGCCCACGCACGCGAGTGCCACCACCACGACGCCGGCATAGGTGATGCGCTCCCCGTCGTACATCAGGCGATCGAGCCCGCTGAACGGCTCACCGAGGAGGATGCGAGGGAACTCGCGCACCGGCACGATGAAACCAGGGGCCTGCACGGCAGCGTCGTCGCGGGTGGTCGCGGCGGCAGCCCGCAGGCTCTGACGGACGGCGAAGAGCAGCGGGGCGGCAACGAGCATCGTGATGCCACCGGCGGCCGCCAGCCAGACCATTCGGGCCCACGCTCGATGCTGCAGGACGAGGCCCACGGCCCAGCCGGCCAGCAGCGTTCCGGCCATCAGCACCGACTGCGGATGGCCCGACGCGAACAGGCACCACACGGTGAGTCCGAGGCCCGCCGCAGCACGCCGTGGTCTCGGCGAGGTGACGACGGAGTGGATGAGCACCATGCACACCGGTGCCCACGACAGCGGCAACATGTGCACGACGAGCGTGGAGCGGACGATCGTCGCACCGGACCACATCGCCGCCACCGCCATCGCCAACGGTGCCGGCCGGTCGAAACCCAGGCGGCGCCCGAGCAGGTACAGCCCCGCGCCGAAGAGGAGCAGGTGAGCGGCCGTCTCGATGTGCTCGCCGAGGACGTCGGTGAACGGCATCGAGAGCAGGTGGAACGGATACATCGCGCCGGTCTGCAGGTTGCCCAGGTGAGGCGTGCCACCGAAGATCGTGTCGGACCACAGCGCGAGACGGCCGTGGCGCCACGCCTCGTGCGTGGTGAACGATCCCGGCGTCGTGTACGTGGCACCGTCGAACCCTGCGCCGGATCTGATGACCCGCACCGCCATGACGAGCCACGCGCCGGCGAGTACCGAGAGGTCGAGCACCGTCGACCTCTCGACGCGGTTCCGAGTCGGTGGCCGGCCGACTTCGCCCGACGGTTCCTGGTCAGCTGCTTCGGCAGGCGTGTCGTCGTCCTCCGAACATGTCACCGCCGGCACAGTACTGCCGTGCCCTCGCGGGCCCTGGTCAAGTGGCCGTCCGATCCGGGGCAGCCGACTCGCGGGCGGTCAGGTCGTGTAGTCGGCGTTGATGCGCACGTAGCCGTCGGTGAGGTCGCAGCCCCACACGGTGGCACCTGCGGACCCGCCGGTGGCCAGCGAGACGTGGATGCGCACGTCGTCGCCGCGCATGTACTCGCTGAGCGCGGCGAGATCGTCGTCGCTCAGGCGAGCGGGGTAGACCTCCTGCTCGCCGAAGCGGATGACGACTGCGTCCTGGTCGACCTCGTCGGCGGTGGTTGCCTTGCCGATGGCCATGGCCACTCGACCCCAGTTGGGGTCGGCTCCGTGCACCGCGGTCTTCACCAGCGGAGAGTTGACGATGGCCTTCGCGACCCGCTTGGCCTGTTCGCCGGTGGCAGCACCGTCGACGGTGACCTCGACGAGCGTGGTGGCGCCTTCGCCGTCGCGTGCGATCTGCTTGGTGAGCGACTCGGCCACGGAGTAGAGCGCGGCCTCGAACTCGGCGAGGTCGACCGGGCCGGCGACGCCGCTGGCGAGGATGACCGCGGTGTCGCTGGTGGAGGTGTCGGTGTCGACCGACACGCAGTTGAACGTGCGGTCGACGACGCTGCGGAACACCCGGTCGAGCTCGCGGCCCGGCAGATCGGCGTCGGTGAAAAACATGGTGATCATCGTGGCCATGTCGGGTTCGATCATGCCGACGCCCTTCGCCACTCCGACGATGCGTGCCGCCCCGACGGAGGCGGTGGCGGTCTTCGCAACCGTGTCGGTGGTCATGATGCCGCGTGCGACCGCGTTCGCGTCGGTGCCGGGCAGCGGTGCGGGGATGGCCGCGAGGCCGGCTCGGATGCGTTCCATCGGGTAGGCGCGCCCGATGACCCCGGTGGACGCGATGAGCACGTCGGTGGGTGCGCACCCGAGTGCGGCGGCGACACCTGCAACCACCTCTTCGGCATCGGCGAGCCCCTGCGCGCCGGTGGCGACGTTGGCGTTCTTGGAGACGACCACCATCGCGCGAGCCGTGCCGAGCGCAGCATGGCGCCGGCTGACCACCACGCTGGGACCGGCGAACGAGCTCTTTGTGAACACGGCGGCCGACACGCACGGGGCGTCGGCCGCGACCACCGTGAAATCGTCGGTGTCGTCCTTCACGCCGACGTTGGTGACGTACGCGCGAAAGCCCTGGGGGAGCGGCAACGGGCTCACTGGTCAGGCCGGTTGCAGGCCGTGCAGGTGCTGCCGGATCTTGCCGAACAGCTCGCCGAACTGCTCGACGCCGTCGGTGCCGAGCTGGTCGAGCACGTGCCGCCGCACGCTGGCGACGTGGTCGGGTGCTGCGACACTCATCTTCTCGAGACCGGCCGCGGTGAGGTGCGCGTACATGACTCGACGATCGGCGCTGCACGAGGCACGGTCGACCCAGCCCGCCTTCACCATGCCGTCGAGGCGACGGGTGAGGCCACTGGGGGAGAGACGCAGCGCAGTGGCGAGGTCGCACATGCGCAGGCGGCTGTCGGGCGCCTCGGAGAGGAACACGAGCACCTCGTAGTCGCCCATCGTGAGACCGTGGGCGGCGATGTCGGCCTCGAGTGCGGCGTTGAGGTCGGGGATGGTGGTGATGAACATGCGCCACGCATGTTGTTCGGAATCGGAGAGCCAGTTCGTGGGCATGCCCTCAGGCTATCGAATGAGTTGCTGAAGTGAATAGTTGTGATCGCAAGTATCTTCGGGTACAGTTCAGTTGTCCCCGCAACTATTGGACTCTCCAACTTCTGCAAAGGAACTCACTCATGTCCGACCAGACCACCACCGCCACTCCCACCGGCCTCGGCGCCCTCACCCCCGGCACCTGGACCGTCGACGCCGGCCACAGCACCATCGGCTTCGTCGTGCGCCACCTCGTCGTCGCCAAGGTGCGCGGCCAGTTCAACGACTTCGCCGGCACCATCACCATCGGCGACGACCCGCTCACCTCGAAGGTCGAGGCCACCGTGCAGGCAGCCTCCATCGACACCCGCGACGAAGGCCGCGACGGCCACCTCAAGGGCGGCGACTTCTTCGACGTCGAGAACCACCCCGTGTGGACGCTGGTGAGCACCGGCATCGACACCGCCGGCCGCGACTTCGTGCTGCACACCGACCTCACCATCAAGGGCGTCACCCAGCAGGTCGACTTCACGCTCGAGTTCGACGGAGTTGCCGTCGACCCGTGGAACAACACCAAGGCCGGCTTCACCGCCGAAGCCGAGATCAGCCGCAAGGACTTCGGCCTCGAGTGGAACGTCGCACTCGAAGCCGGTGGCTTCGTGGTCGGCGACAAGGTGAAGATCGTGCTCGAGATCGAAGCACTGAAGGCCTGACCCCACCTGCTGCCGGCCACGAGTCCGGCAGCGATCGGCAAGACTGAGCCACTGGCTCGGAGGAGGAACCCCATGTCCATCAAGCGACTCAACCATGCAGTGCTGTACGTGGCCGATGCCAAGGCGTCGGCCGCGTTCTACACCGAGGTGCTCGGCTTCCAGATCGCCACCAGCATGGGTGACCAGGCGTTCTTCCTCCGAGCCGACGGCTCCACGAACGACCACGACCTCGGCCTGTTCTCGGTCGGGCCGCGTCAGGCCGCACCTCACGCCATCGGGCTCTACCACCTCGCATGGCAGGTGCACACCCTGGAAGAGCTCGCCGCCATGCGCGTGCGGCTCCTCGACGCCGGCGCGCTGGTGGGCGAGAGCGACCATGGCGTCAGCAAGAGCCTCTACGCGAAGGACATCGACGGCATCGAGTTCGAGGTCATGTGGGCCGTGCCGAGAGAAGACTGGCCCGATCAGGTGGGCACGTGGCGCCTCGACCTCGACCAGGCGCTCGCGCGCTGGCCGGGAGTTGACACCTCGGCCATGGCCTGACCGGCCGCTGCAAAGTCAGAGCAGCGCGGCGAACGCCTGCTCGAGCTGCGGGTGCTGGAAGGTGTAGCCGGAGTGTTCGAGCTTGCGGGGCAGCACCTTCTGCCCGGTGAACAGCAACGCATCGGCCAGCTCCGCGCCCAGCAGCAGCTTGGGGCCGAATGCCGGCACCGGCACCATCGACGGGCGGCCCAGCGCCGCGCCCAGCGTCTTCGCGAACTCCGCGTTGGTGACGGGGTTCGGTGCGGTGAGGTTCACCGGACCGTGCACCGGCGCAGTGAGCAAGTGCTGGATGGCACCCACCTCGTCGGGCAGCGAGATCCAGCTCTGCCACTGCTTGCCGTTGCCGAACTTGCCGCCGAGATACAACTTGAACAGCGGCAGCATCTTCTTCAACGCGCCGCCGGCGGGACTGAGCACGATGCCCGTGCGCAGGAACGTCACCCGTGTGCCCGCCTTCCACGCTGCCTCGGCGGCCAGCTCCCACTGCTGGCACACGTCGGCGAGGAACCCGGAACCCACCGGCGACGTCTCGTCGAGGTCGCGGCCGTCGCTCGCGCCGTAGATGCCGATGGCCGAGCCGCTGAGGAGCACGCCGGGACGGTTGCTGCTGGCGGCGATGGTCTCGGCCAGCAGGGTGGTGGAGCGGATGCGGCTCTGCAGGATCTCCTGCTTGTACTCGTCGGTCCAGCGCTTGTCGCCGATGCCCGCGCCGGCGAGGTGCACCACCGCGTCGGCACCGTCGAGCGCGTCGGCGGCCAGCACGCCGTTCGCAGGGTCCCAGTGGATCTCGCTCTCGGCGGCAGCGCGGCGCACCAGGGCCACCACGTCGTGGCCGTCGGATCGCAACGTGTTGCACAGTGCCGTACCGATGAGGCCACTGGCCCCGGAGATGATCACTCGCATGATGTGCAGGGTACGCCCGTCGATCGATTCTGTCGTCGCGTGCTCGGGTTCGCCGCGGTCGTCGTGGCCGGGCGGCCTTCGGGGAGCGATGGCTAGTGTCCGGAACGATGGACACGTCAGCGAGGAATACGGGTGCCTACCTGCACACGATCGGCGTCGTCATCCCCGTGTACCGAGGCGAGCACTCGCTCGAGCCGCTGCTCGCCGAGATCGAACCGTTCTTCGAGGAGTCGGTCACCGCCGTCGGGCACCGGTTCGTCGTGCGCGAAGTCGTCCTGGTGCACGACCACGGACCCGACCACAGCGACGTGGTCATTCGGCGGCTCGCAGCCGCACATCCCCAGGTGCACCCGATCTGGTTGGCACGCAACTTCGGGCAGCACGCGGCCACGGTGGCCGGCATCGCGAGCACCACCTCGGCCTGGGTGGTCACGATCGACGAGGACGGGCAGCACGACCCGGCCGACATCGCGCGGCTGCTGGACCGCGCCCTCGACGGACGCCATCCGCTCGTCTACGGCCGGCACGCGGGCAACCCGCCGCATGCGAGGTGGCGCAACGTGAGCAGCAAGATCGCGCATCGTCTCGCCCGCATGCTCGGCGGCGCCGACCTCGCCGCGTTCACGAGCTTCCGACTGGTGCTCGGCTCGCACGCTCGATCCATCGCTGCCTACTGCGGGCCGCGCACGTACCTCGACTCCGCGTTGTCGTGGGGCGTGTCGGGCACGGCCGACGTCGAAGTGTCGACGCGCGCCGAGCTGCGCGAAGGCTCCGGGTACACCTTCTCGCGGTTGCTCTCGCACTTCTGGTCACTCGTGCTGAGCACCGGCACGCGCCCGCTGCGCATCGTGTCCGGACTCGGTTTCACGTTCGCCATCGTCGGCGTCGTCGGCGCGGTGGTCGCCGCAATCGCGCGTCTGCAGGGCAGCATCACGGTGCCGGGCTGGACCTCCGTCACCATCGTGCTGCTCGTGTCGAACGGGCTGGTGCTGCTCGCCCTCGGCGTCGTGGCCGAGTACGTCGGCCAACTCCTCAAGTCGGCCCAGGGGCGACCGCTGTACATCATGATCGACGACCCCGCGTTCGGTCCGCTGGGCGACCGCGAGTGAGCACACTCGTCATCGGGCGCGGCCTGCTCGGCTCCGCGTTGTACGCGCACCTGCGCTCACCGCGGCACACACCTGCGGTGCCGTGGCTCCATCCGAGGCACGCGGGCGACGTGCTCGAACGAGTCGTGATCGACCACCTGCGCGAGCAGCGAGCGACCGGCGCCGAGTCGTGGACCGTGGCGTGGTGCGCCGGCGCCGCCATGGTCGGTTCCACCGCGGCGCACATGGCGACCGAACGCGCGCTGCTCGGTCGCACGCTGCGTGCCATCGGCGCCGCCGCGAGCGACTGGCCGGGACGGTTCCTGCACGCCAGTTCTGCCGGTGGAGTGTTCGGTGCCGGCGGACCGGACTGGTTCGACGAACACAGCCCACCGTGCTCGGTCTCCGCGTACGGCGACGGCAAGCTGCAGCAGGAACGTCTCGTGGCCTCCTGGGCCGGCGTCACCGGCCACCAGGCGCTCAGCGTGCGGATGAGCAACCTCTACGGCGCGGGCCAGGACATGACCAAGCCGCAGGGCTTCGTGTCGCACCTCTGCCGCGCCGCGGCCCACCACCAGCCGCTGACGCTGTCGGTCTCCGCGGAGACGCAGCGCGACTTCGTGCACGTCGACGACGTGGCCGGCTGGCTCGCCCGCTGGTGCGAGGGCACTGACGGTGCTGCCGCGCCGGGCGCGTCGGTGCGAGTGCTGGCCTCGGGTCGACCGGTGAGCCTGGCGCACCTGATCAGCGTGGTCCGTTCCGTCACCAGGGTGGGCGTCGGCATCGTGATGGCCTCGAACCCGGCCTCGTCGCTGCAGCCACGGTTCCTGCGGGTCCGCTCCGCCTTCGGCCCCGACGTGGGCGTCACCCCGATCGAGGTGGGTGTTCGGCGGCTGTGGGATCAGCTGGCACGCAGCTGACGCCGTGCCCGGCCTGGCAGCGGCACCTCTCGATCGGGTCAAGTTCGGCACACTGCGCACCGATAGACGAGTGTGGCAATCGAACCCGGCAGCGACCCGACGCGATGAACGCTCCACCCGACGCGGTCGTGATGCCACGGCTCCCAGCCGTCGCGCCACGTGTCGCCCCAGAGCCACCTCCGGCACCGGTGCCGGTCGCGCCCGCCGCGGCGCCGACCACCGAAGCGGTTCCGAAGCAGCCGTCGCGTCGCCCTCGCAGGGCATTGCGCTGGATCTTCACCGCGATCTGTTCGCTCATCGCCCTCGGCCTGTTCGCCGTGGGCGTCCTCGGCGCGTACCTCATCGCCACCGGTGCCGAGGGAGCGACCGACGCGCGTGCGCTGCCCACCTTCAGCGTGGCGCCGCCCGCGTACGGCACCGTCGACGTGCTGGTCGAGACGTCGGGTGCCGAGCCGGAGACGTATCGCGTCACGGCGAACGGCGATGCCACGGTCAGGTACTACACCTACGCCGCGGACTCACCCACCAACGCCGGCGCGCTCGGCGTGATGGATCCTGCCGGCCTGTACTTCCTGGCGCCGGGCGAGGCCACCTGGAGCCTGATCTCCCGGTCGCCGGCCGAGCTGCTGGCTGCTCAGACCTTCATGTCCAAGGTGCTCACGTTCGACGACTGCGTGCCTGCCACCGCTCGTCCCTACACCGAAGTGCTCGACCACACCGAGACCACGATCGCCGGACGTGTGTTGCAGCGCTACGAACTGCGCATGGAGATCGGCCGGTGGCACTCGAACAAGCCGAGTGCATTCGACGCATGGGAGTTCGCCGGCGGCAACACTCCCGAGAACGATGAGCTGATGGACTTCACCATCTTCGTCGATCAGAGCGGCCTGGTGTGGCAGTTCGAGATCGGCGACAGCGAGGGGAGCCTCACCGTGACGCTGCAGTCGTTCTCGCCCGAGGTCTTCGCGCCGCAGATGCCCCTCGTGTACCTCGACATGACCAACGGCGGAGTCCTCGTCGGCGGCTGACGAGTCGGAACACGCCGTCAATGTAGGTCGCCCGCGCGCCCGATCTATCGTGCGGGCATGAGCGGTTGGGTGTGCCCGCACTGTCGTCGGCAGTTCGCCCGCAGCGGGCAGGGACACGAGTGCGCGCCCGCGATGTCGCTCGACGAGTACTTCGCCACCGGTCCGCCGTTCGAGCGGCCGGTGTTCGACGCGGTGATGGCACACCTGCGCACCATGGGCGAACCGTTCCTGGAACCGGTGTCGGTGGGCGTGTTCGTGAAGCGCGACGGTGTGAGCGTGCTGCAACTGCGACCGATGACGAAGTGGGTGGCGATGGGCATGTGCCTGCCGAGCACGGTGCGTCACCCACGCATCGCGCGCAAGCCTGTGGCGAGTGGCCGGATCGTGTACCACGTGGTCAACCTGCGCAGCGCCGACGACGTCGACGAGGTCGTGCAGGAATGGATCACCGAAGCGTGGGTGAACGCAGCAGACCGGTGATCACTCACCGGTTCGTGTTCACCGCCGCCAGTACACCGGTGGCGAAGGTGGCCGGTGGCCCCGTCCACGTGTACCTCGGTTGCGCCTCGCTGTATCCGTTCACCCACAGCGTCACGTCGTAGGTGATGAGCGCCTGGATGGTGACCGTGCCAGGCCCTGGTGGCGTCCACATGCACGGCCCGTTGACGCCGGGCGTCGTCTGTTCGGGAAGCTCCGGTAGCGCGGGGAGCGCCGACGCATCGGCGGTCGCCACGTGGTGTTCAGCCACGCACTCGACGGTCACCGCCGAGGCGGGGATCTCGCTCTCGGCCGCGGGGGTGAAGACCACGCGGAAGTCGAGCGTGCGCGGCTCGGTGAACAGATGGATCGTCCATCCTCGGTACGTGGCCACCGGCGATCGCTGTGGCACCCACGCCGACGGGTGGATCGCCAGCCATGCGGGGAAGCGAGTGACCAGCCCGCCCCACTCGTGCACCACCGGGTTGGTGAACATCACCGGATCCAGCACGCGCAGGTGGTTGCGCAACTCGCGCGCGGAGGGACGAGGATCCCAGAACGGGTCGGTCATGCTCACCCACAGCGTGTCGAGGAAGTGCTGCGACGAGTCGCACGACACGGTGAGCAGTCGGCGCGGCACCGGACCGCTGTGGTCGGTCACGATGCTCGCCGGCCCGGGCGCCTCACCGGAGGCGATCGACACCTGTTCCGAGAACACCCAGCGAGTGCTCTGCACGGTGTCGCCGGGTCGGAAGGCGGTGCCGTCGGTGGTGGTACCCGCGACGGCCGCCACGAACTGGCAGCGATCGCTCTCGCCGCCGCGGCGCATCAGCGACCCCTCCGCGATGGTGGTCGTCGCGTGCAACCCGCCGAGGTGGTCGTAGTACGTCACCGAACTCCGCCCCGAACTCGTCACCGTGGTAGCGCCCTGCTCCTCGCCCCCGTCGACGGCGAGAGCGCGAGTCGGAGGAAACTGCATCAACACCACGGCGACCATCACGGTCCGAAGACGCCGCACGCATCCTCCCAACCTTCGAGCCGTCCCATCTTCCAATCGCCGTCCGCGAGCACCATCGACGCGAGGTAGGAGTTGGGTCCCCAGCCAGGACTCGAGGTCGACGCGAGAGAGCCGTCCTGCCGTTGAAGTACCGATCCGTTGTTGACGCAATCCACCACCAACGCCTCGGTATCGGTTCGTTGGTCGTCGATCACCCATGGCCGCATCACGATCCCGAGATCCATGTTCAGCGCCAGGCCGTCGTCGCTGCGAGGTTGCAGCACCTGGCGCATCCCGGCGCCACCGTCCTCGAAGTACAGCGACCAGCCGGGGTCGTCGAACGTCATCGGTCGGGTGAGCATCGTCCGCTTGATCGTCAGTTGGGCCTGCAGGTAGGCCTCGATG
>JAUXQB010000275.1 GCA_030685215.1 Actinomycetota bacterium | reverse complement strand
TGGACCAGTTGGGCCGCAACCTGCAGGGCATGTTCCCGCAGCAGGGGTGGGGGCAGAGCTACGACTTCCAGGGCGACGAAGGCATGGGCATGGGGCAGGCGATGCAGACCATGCAGGAGCTCGGCGACCTCGATCAGCTGGAGAACCTGCTCCGCAACGCCACCAACCCCGGGGCGCTCGCCGAGGCCGACATGAACCGTGTGCGCGAGCTGATGGGCGACGACGCCGCGAACTCACTGGAGAAGCTGGCGCAGCTCACCAAGATGCTCGAGGAGTCGGGCATGATCCAGCAGAAGGAAGGCAAGCTCGAGCTGACGCCGAAGGGCCTGCGCAAGATCGGCAACAACGCGCTGCGCGACCTGTTCAGCAAGCTGGCCAAGGACAAGATGGGCCAGCACCAGATGGACGCGCTGGGCCAGGGCCACGAGCGCACCTACGAGACCAAGCAGTACGAGTTCGGCGACCCGTTCAACCTCGACCTGCAGCGCACCATCCGCAACGCCATCCGCCGCAACGGCGCCGAGACACCGGTGCGTCTCACGCCCGACGACTTCGAGATCGAGCGCACCGAACACGTCACCCGCTCGTCCACCGTGCTCATGCTCGACCTGTCGATGAGCATGCCCATGCGCGACAACTTCCTGCCCGCCAAGAAGGTGGCGATGGCGCTGCACTCGCTCATCACGTCGCAGTTCCCTCGCGACTACATGGGCCTGGTGGGCTTCAGTGAGACCGCGTACGCGCTCACGCCGGCACAGCTGCCGGAGGTGAGCTGGGACTTCGCGTACGGCACCAACATGCACCACGGCTTCACGCTCGCCCGCCAGATGCTCGCCCGCCAGACGGGTACGAAGCAGATCATCATGATCACCGACGGCGAGCCCACCGCGCACATCACGCCGCGCGGCGACGTGTTCTTCAACTATCCGCCGGTGCAGGAGACCGTGGAGGCCACGCTGCGGGAAGTGGTGCGGTGCACGCGCGACGGCATCCGCATCAACACGTTCATGCTCGACGCCGACTACGGGCTGCGCTCGTTCATCGAGAAGCTGTCGTCCATCAATCGTGGTCGCGCCTTCTTCACCAACCACGACAATCTCGGCGACTACGTGCTGGTCGACTTCATCGAGCACAAGAAGCAGCAGGCTCGCGGTCGCGGCAACCGGCGCGCCGGGTAGCAGAGAACCGATCGCCGTGGTCGTGGCTCAGTAGAGCTATGAGCAGCGCGATGCACGACCCTCTCCTCGCCAAGGGTCGCGCAGTGCCCGTGACGGAAGTGGTGGTGCACGAGGACATCGAGCAGGCCTACCGCCGGCTGTACCCGTCACTCGTCCGCCTGGCCTACCTGTTGGTCGACACGCCGGAGCACGCCGAAGAGGCGGTGCAGGACTCGTTCACACGTGCGTTCAGCAAGTGGAGCCGCATCGACTCGCCCGATGCCTACATGCGCACCTGCGTGGTGAACGCGTGCCGCAAGGTGCAGCGCCGCCGGCAACTCGTGCGCCGCACGCCGCAGGCGTTGCCCGACCAGGCCGTGCTCGACACGGATCACATCGCCGACGTGGTGCGCGCGCTGCGCTCTCCGATGCGGGAAGCGGTGGTGCTGCGCTACTACCTGCAACTCACCGATCCGGAGATCGCCGACACGCTCGGCATGGCCGTCGGCACCGTCAAGTCCACGCTGCACCGGGCTCGCGCCCACCTCGAGAAGGAGCTCTCATGACCGACGAATTCGACACCGACCTGGCCCGCTCGCTACAGCAGCGAGCCGCCGCAGCCCCCACCGACGGCTGCCACTTCGGCGACGTGCGCCGACGCGTGCGCCGCCGCCGGCAGCGTCACGTGGCGATGGGCGTGCTGCCCGCGTTGGCCGGCGTGGCATACCTCGGCAGCCGTCCGGTCGCGGAACCCACTCAGACCGCGGGCGCTCCCGACACGACATGGATGGGCGACCCGACGTCGACCACGATGGCCATGTCCACCACGACATGGCCCGGCGACGAGGTGGGTTACCGCTGCCTCGCGGAGAGCGGCTACGACCTCGGCGACGGTTGGGTCTACTACTCCGTGTGCGAGGCGGGCCCGGCGATGACGGTTCCCTACGACCCGGCGGTGCAGACGACCCTCGGCTACTACGAGCCGACGACGACCGTGCTGTTCGGAACCACCACCAGCGAGCCAGAACCGTCGCTCCCCGTCAACGTGCCCACCACCGCCGTGGGCACCACCTCGACCAGCACGACGGTGCCCTGAACCGGCCGCGATGGGGTTCGCGCGAAAAGCCTCGTCAGGGGACTTTCGAAATGCCCCCTTGCGCGAAGGTGATGTGATAGGGGAGAATGACGCCCATGTAATTACAGGGGTGTCGCACATGACACATCTTGCGGCCTGTAGCGCAGGGAGGGCCAATCCACATGCACAACGAACTCAGCTCAGAGCCTCAGGCGAACTGGCAGGACGAAGCCAACTGTCTGGGCGTCGACCCAGATCTGTTCTTCCCCGAGCGCGGCGCGTCCACTCGCGAAGCCAAGGAGGTGTGCCGTGGTTGCACGGTTCGCCTCGACTGCCTCGAGTACGCGCTCGTCAACGGCGAGAAGTTCGGCATCTGGGGCGGGCTGTCCGAGCGTGAGCGTCGGCGCCTCCGTCGCCAGCGTGCGCAAGCGGCTCGCCGCACGGCCTGAGCCGCTACACATCTCTCGACACGCAACGCTAGGCTGCCCCACATGATCGCTTCCGGCATCGGCCCCACTGAAATCGGCCTCATCCTTCTCGCTGTGCTGTTGCTGTTCGGCGGCTCGCAGCTGCCCAAGCTGGCCAAGAACCTCGGCAAGGCGCAGAAAGAGTTCAAGGACGGCCTGGCCGACGGTCAGAAGGAAGCCGACAAGGCGAAGGAATCCGTCAAGTCCGACGATTCCGACAGCTGACTTGTCGTTGATGTTGTAGTTCCTGGTTGCGAAAGGCGCCGGTTGCCCTCGGGCACCGGCGCCTCTTCGCGTTCAGGACTCAGTTGTTCAGGCAGCGACTTTGCGACGCTTGAGGATGCGGCGGCGCTCACGCTCGCTGCAGGCGCCCCAGACGCCGTGCTCGATGCGGTTCTCGAGGGCGTACTCGAGGCACGTGTCGAGCACCGGGCAGCCGTTGCAGATCTTGCGGGCGCGATCCACGCCCACGCCATCGCTGGGGAAGAAGGTTGCCGGCGGGTAGTTGCGGCAGTTGCCCTGGCTCATCCAGACGGACGTGGCGTCGTTGTCGGTGACCGGAAGATTGGTGTTCATGCGCGTCTCCTTGTACACCGCGATCGGGGGAAATCGCGGCTCGTTGGTGCGCCCGCACGAAGCCCATGGACCTCGAGGACCACACCAACCGCTGTAGCTATAGACGCCACAACAGCCGGTTTGGTTCCCAAGAGCCAGGCGTTTTATACCACGGCATGCTCGCCCGATGCACGCGCAGCGCAGATTCGCCCGTTCGGTCGCGGCGGTCGGGTGCGGCGGCCGCGCCGCTACACTGCGACAGCCGTCTCGCCGTTCGCGGCAAGTCACACACCGGCAGGAGCCACCAATGACCGACATCGCCATCGAGCCGCCGCGGGCCCACGCACGCATCGTGTACCTCGGGCCGGTGTCGCCGCACTGGGAGATCTACTTCGACCACGGCGACCGCACCGTGATCGAGGAGTTCCGTGCCCGCGCACTCGCGCGCCTGGTGCTGCTGCCCCGCGACGACCCGCAGTTCCGTCGTAATCGCGAGCGCATCGTGCGCGACGCGGAGCGCGAGCGCATCAGCTTGGAATGGGATCTCGGCCTCGGCGACTCCGAGTGACCTGATCCCGCCGTTCGGGCGGGTTCACCCATCGTTCACCTGCTGGAACGCGCAACGGTCGGTAGTGTCGTGGCATGTCGCAGCGCTTGCTCAATCGTGAACTGAGCTGGCTCGCGTTCAACCGTCGGGTGCTCTCGCTCGCCGAGGAGACCGGCATTCCGTTGCTCGAACGGCTGAAGTTCACGGCCATCTGCTCCAGCAATCTCGACGAGTTCTTCCAGGTGCTCGTCGCCGCGCTCAAGGACCAGGTGGCCGCCGGCGTCACCGCGCCCGCGTACGACGGGCTGTCGCCGCAGGCGCAGCTCACCGAGATCGCCGACACGGTCGACCGGTTCGTGCTCGACCAGGAGGACGTGCTCGATCACCTGCTCGCCAAGCTCGCCGACCACGGGGTGCACCTCGTCGACTGGGCGGCGCTGAGTGCGCACGATCACATGCATCTCATCTCCGTGTTCGAGCAGCGCATCTTCCCCGTGCTCACGCCGTTGGCGGTCGACCCCGCGCACCCGTTCCCCTACATCTCCAGCCTCGCGCTCAGCCTGGCGGCGATGGTGAGCGACCCCGACACCGGTGAGCGCCGATTCGCGCGCGTGAAGGTGCCCAGCGTGTTCCCGCGACTGGTGGCGCTGCCCGACGGCAAGCGCTTCGTGCCGGTCGAGCAGATCATCGCCTCGCAGATGCATTCGCTGTTCGTGGGCATGGTGGTCGAGGAGCACGCAGTGTTCCGCGTCACCCGCAATGCCGACCTCACGCTGGAAGAGGAAGAGGCCGACGACCTGCTCGCCAAGGTCGAGATGGAACTGCGCCGCCGTCGGTTCGGTCGCGCGGTGCGCCTGGAGGTGCAGCAGGGCATCAGCGAGGAGATGCTCGAACTGCTGGTGCGCGAGCTCGACCTGGAGATGGCCGACGTCACCGTGCACCGCAACGCGCTCGACCTCACGTGTCTGTTCCAGTTCCACGCGCTCGAGATCCCGGAGCTGAAGGACACGCCCTGGCCGCCGGTCACCGCCGGCCGCATCCTGCGCGCCGAAGCGCAGGACCGCAGCATCTTCTCCGTCATCCGTGAGCGGGCGCTGATGGTGCACCACCCGTACGAGAGCTTCGCCAGCAGCGTCGAGAACTTCATCGCACAGGCGGCCGACGACCCTCGGGTGCAGAGCATCAAGATGACCCTCTACCGTGCCGGCGGCGACAGCCCCATCGCCCGCAGCCTGATGCGAGCCGCCGAGCGCGGGGTGCAGGTGGCGGTGCTGGTGGAGTTGAAGGCCCGCTTCGACGAGGCCACCAACGTCGGCTGGGCGAAGGCACTGGAGCGTGCCGGCGTGCACGTGGTCTACGGCCTCGTCGGCCTGAAGACGCATGCCAAGACCACGCTGGTGGTGCGCCACGACGACGACGGGCTGCGCCGCTACTGCCACATCGGCACCGGCAACTACAACTCGAAGACCGCTCGCCTCTACGAAGATGTCGGCTTCCTCACCTGCGATCCCGCGGTGGGCTCCGACGTCACCCAGCTGTTCAACCACCTCACCGGCTACAGCCGTGCGGTCGAGTTCCAGTCGCTGCTGGTCGCCCCGCGCGACCTGCGCAACCAACTGGTCGACCTCATCGAGCACGAGATGTCGTTCGGCAGCGAGGGCCGGGTCACGGCCAAGATGAACTCCATCGCGGATCCGCAGATGATCGATGCGCTGTACCGCGCCAGCGAAGCGGGCGTGCAGATCGACCTGATGGTGCGCGGCCTGTGCTGCCTGCGCCCGGGGGTGCCGGGTCTCAGCGAGAACATCCGCGTGCGCAGCATCCTCGGCCGCTACCTCGAGCACTCGCGCGTGGTGCGCTTCGAGCACGGAGAAGGCGACAGCCCGCTGTTCCTCATCGGCAGTGCCGACTGGATGGGCCGCAACCTCGACGGCCGCGTGGAGGTGCTGGTGCCGGTGAACCACCCCAAGCACCGCGACTGGCTCGACCAGGTCTTCGCCTTCAACCTGGCCGACGACATCGTGCGCCACGAACTCGACGCCGACGGCGTGTGGCACCGGCGCGGGCCGGCGGTGTTCAGCCAGGGCGATGCGCAGGAGCGCTTCAGCCGTTGGGTGAACGAACGGCAAACTGCCTGACTTCGCCCGCTCGTCGGCAGCTGTTCACCTCCCGTTCACCTCGTCACGGGAGACGCGACACCTGGGTTCCTTACCGTGCGTTCCGTTGATACCCCGATCCCAGGAGAACATCACGTGAACACCTCAAAGCGGCGACTCGTACTCGCCGGCATCATCTCGCTCTCGCTGCTCGCCACCGCATGTGGCGAGGACGAAGGCGCCGCCGAGCCGACGTCGGCTCCCACCACCGAAGCCACCGAGACCACGACGGAAGGTGCCGAGACGACGGTCGCCTCCGAGACCACCGAGCCGATGGAGATGGTCGGCGGCGAAGTGTTCGTCACCGGTTCGTCCACCGTCGAGCCGATCTCGGTCCGTGTCGGCGAGCTCGCCGGCGAGATGAGCGGCGGCGCCCTCGCCGTCACCGTCGAAGGCCCGGGCACCGGCGACGGCTTCCAGAAGTTCTGCGCCGGCGAAGCCGACGTGTCGGACGCTTCGCGTCCGATCAAGGAAGAGGAAGCGGCCAGCTGCGCCGAGGCCGGCATCGAGTACGTCGAGATCGAAGTCGCCATCGACGGCCTCACCGTTGCCACCAGCCCGGCCAACACAGCCGTCGAGTGCCTCGACGTGCCGGCCCTCTACGCGCTCATCGGTCCCGAGGCCGTAGGCTTCGTGAACTGGAGCGACGCGAACACGCTCGCCGGTGAAGTCGGCTCGGCCTACACCGACCTGCCCGACGCCCCGCTGGTGGTCACCGGCCCCGGGCCCGAGAGCGGCACCTACGACACGTTCGTCGAGTTCGCCATCGCCGACCTCGCCGAGGAGCGTGGCGGCGAGGAGACGGCTCGCGCCGACTACACGCAGAGCCCGAACGACAACTTGATCGTCGAAGGCATCGAGGGCAGCGATACCAGCCTCGGCTGGGTGGGCTACGCGTTCTACGCCGCCGAGGCCGAGCGGATGAAGGCCATCGCCATCGACACCGGCGACGGCTGCGTGGCCCCCACCGAGGAGACCATCGCCGATGGCACTTACGGCTTCAGCCGCTCGCTGTACATCTACGTCAGCCTCACCGCCCTCGCGGAGAACCCCGCCGTCGGTGAGTTCATCGACATCTACCTCAGCGAAGCCGGTCTCGCCATGGTCGGCGACGCCGGTTACGTGAGCCTGCCCGCCGACCGCCAGGAGGCCGCTCTGGCCGCCTGGACGGGCGCCAAGGGCTGAACTTCCCCCCACCTAGGATGGGGCCGAGCCACGGCTCGGCCCCATCCCTCGGGAGAGACCTTTCATCCATGACCACCTCCACCGCCAGCCCGGCCTTCACGGTCGGCGACTTGCGTGGCAACCCGCGTCGTCTCCGCAAGGAGCACC
>JAUXQB010000268.1 GCA_030685215.1 Actinomycetota bacterium | reverse complement strand
CCGGCGCGGGCGGTGCGCGGTGTCGACCTCGACGTGTTCGCCGGCGAGAGCATCGCGGTCGTCGGTGAGAGCGGCTCCGGCAAGAGCGTCACCATGCTCGCCACGCTCGGTCTGCTGCCCAACGCGCAGGTCACCGGGTCGGTGAAGTGGGGCAGCACCGAGCTGGTCGGCGCTCCCATCTCCACGCTGCGGTCGGTGCGCGGCCGCCGCATCTCGATGGTGTTCCAGGACCCGATGACCAGCCTCAACCCGGTGCTCACCATCGGCAAGCAGCTGGCACTGGTGATGCGGGCGCACCAGCCGCACCTCGGGCGCAAGGAGCGGCGGGCGAAGGCGATCGCACTGCTGGAGCAGGTGGCCATCCCGCAGGCGGTGCAGCGCATCGACTCGTACCCGCACGAGCTGTCCGGCGGCATGCGCCAGCGGGTGATGATCGCGATGAGCATCGCCAACGATCCCGAGGTGCTCATCGCCGACGAGCCCACCACCGCGCTCGACGTGACCGTGCAGGCGCAGATCATGGAGCTGCTCTCCAACCTGCGCACTGAGCACAAGCTGGCGCTGGTGCTCATCACGCACGATCTCGGGGTGGTGGCCGGCAGCGCCGATCGCGTGGCGGTGATGTACGCGGGCCGCATGGTCGAGCGTGCGCCGGTGCACGAGGTGTTCGCTCACCCGCACCACCCGTACACGTCGGCATTGCTCGACTGCCTGCCGCGACTCGACCAGCGCCGCGACGTCATCAGCTCCATCGGTGGCACGCCGCCGAACCCGGCCGACCTGCCGACCGGCTGCCCGTTCGCGCCCCGGTGCAACAGCGCCATCGCCTCGTGCAGCGAGCACGAGCCGGATCTGGTGGCGTTCGGCCGCAGCGAGGTGGCCTGCTCGGTGGTCACCTCCGGAGTGCCGGCATGAGCACCACTGCCGATCAGCCGCTGCTGCAGGTGACCGACCTGGTGAAGGAGTTCAAGGTGCGGCCCGGCGGCGGCAAGCCCACCGTGCTGCACGCGGTCAGCAATGTCGACCTCACGCTGCACGCCGGCGAGACGCTCGCGCTGGTGGGCGAGAGCGGCTGCGGGAAGAGCACCACCGGCCGCT
>JAUXQB010000244.1 GCA_030685215.1 Actinomycetota bacterium | reverse complement strand
GCCGCAGGGGCCGGTGTCGCCCATCTGCCAGAAGTTGTCCTTGTCGCCGAGGCGCTGGATGCGATCCATCGGCACGCCCACCTGCTCGTGCCAGATGGCTTCGGCCTCGTCGTCGCTGTCGTGGACGGTGATCCACAGGCGGTCGCCATCGAGACCGAACGTCTCCGTGGTCAGCTCCCAGCTCCACGGGATGATCTCGCTCTTGAAGTAGTCGCCGAAGCTGAAGTTGCCGAGCATCTCGAAGAACACGAGGTGGCGCTTGGTGCGACCGACGTCGTCGAGGTCGTTGTGTTTTCCACCGGCGCGCGCGCACTTCTGCGAGCTGACCGCACGGCTGTACGGCGGCACTTCATCGCCGACGAAGTAGGGCTTGAACGGCACCATGCCGGCCACCGTGAACAGCACCGTCGGGTCGTGCGGGATGAGGCTGGCCGAGGGCACCACGGCGTGAGCCTTTGCTGCGAAGAAGTCGAGGAAGGCGGATCGGAGCTGGTCGGCGGTTTGCGGTGGCGTTGACAGTGGCGTGCCCATGGTCTGTTCAGCCTACCGAGCAGGCAGTTTCCGGCACGGTGTATTGCTAGCGTCGAACGCCGTGCCCGACGACACGCATGAATGGATCAGCTTCGAGGACAACCTCACGCAGCGCACGTGGGTGTTCGACGCCACGTTCCTGCGCAGCCGGTGGAGCTGCATCTTCGGCAGCGGCTGCAAGGGCGTGCTCGACGACGACGCCACCGAGATGTCGCAGGGCTGCTGCAGCTACGGCGCACACTTCATCGACGAGGCCGACGTGCAGACCGTGGTCGAGTCGTCGGCCCGCTTGAGCAAGCGGCACTGGCAGTTCAAGAAGAAGGGTCGCGCGGGCGGCATCTTCGACGTCGTCGACGGCGTCACCACCACGCGCCTGGTCGACGACGCGTGCATCTTCCTCAACCGTCCCAGTTTCGAGGGTGGCACCGGTTGCGCCTTCCACATCGCGGCCCTCGAGGTCGGCGAGCGCCCGATGGACTGGAAGCCCGACGTGTGCTGGCAGCTGCCGTTGCGGCTCGAGGAGCACACCGACGACCACGGCTACGTCACCAGCACGCTGCGCGAATGGAAGCGCCGCGACTGGGGCCCGGGCGGCGCCGAGTTCCACTGGTGGTGCACCGAGACCGACGAGGCGTTCGTGGGCGGTGTGCCCACGTACGAGTACCTGCGCGACGAGATCGTCGAGATGGTCGGTCAGTGGGCGTACGACCGCCTGCTGGAGCTGATCGAGCGCCCGAAGTGGACGCCGCTCCCCCACCCTGCCGTCAAGCGCTGAACTCAGCCACGTCGCGTCGCGAACGCGATCATCGCGTCGAGATCGGGTTCGGACTCGCCGTTCGTGTCGACGTGCATCACCGGCACCGGGAACTCCACCCGCATGTCGTGCACCACCTGCTGCATCCGATCGACGAGTGCCTCCGTGTGCTCCGCGACCGACGCGGCGCCGATCGCGCTCAGCACCGCCGGGTTGGCGATCAGCCGATCCGACAGGTTCCGCTCCACGACTCGTTCCATCGGGTCGTCGCAGCGCGTCATGATCACGACGCAGTCACCGGCCGCGACGATGCGTTCCAGATCCTCCGGACGCTGCGTTCGCACCACGTACTCGACGACGCAACTCACGCCGCGAGCGAGCAACCCTTCGACCGTGTCGAGGAAGGCGTCGACCGCCTCGTCGCCCGAGGGCACCCTCGACAACTCGCCGGTCCACGCGCCGGCAGTGAGGAGGAGCCCGCCGCGCACGTCGTCGCGCGCGAGGAACGGCACGCGCAGCGCTGCTGCCAGCTGCGCCCCGAGGGTGCTCTTCCCACTCCCCGGCGCCCCCGTGATCAGCACCACCCGCGCCCGCCCTACGTCACCGACCATCCGCGCATCTTCCCACGCTCTCTGCCCACCACTTCGTCGTTTGTGTCATGCCCTGAGCGAGGATTCCTCGCTCGAACCATGACGCGGACAGCGACATCTTGCTGATGGGCCCGGCGGCGCGGCAGGGTCACCACCACCACTTCTTCGTTTGCGTCATGCCCTGAGCGAGGATTCCCTGCTCGAGCCATGACGCGGAACGGTGGTTCTTGCGCACGAACTCGGCGCACGGGACGCGGGTCAGGGGGTGGCGGGGAACTGTTGCGCGAGGGCGGTGCCGATCTCGAGGTGGCGCAGCAGGAAGGTGCGCTCGTCGAGCTTCTTGCGCCGCAGCCAGCCGGTGACCTCGTCGTTGCACTTACTCGCGTTGCACGAGCCGCACGCGGGCGCGATGTTGTCGAGCGTGTAGCGGCCGCCGCGTGAGAGCGCC
Source organism: Actinomycetota bacterium (assembly GCA_030685215.1). Taxonomy (GTDB): domain Bacteria; phylum Actinomycetota; class Acidimicrobiia; order Acidimicrobiales; family Ilumatobacteraceae; genus UBA668. The sequence goes on along the minus strand of JAUXQB010000244.1, from coordinate 3,649 downwards.
TGCACGCAGTCGCGCTGCAGCGGCTTGTCGGTGGCGCCGCAGTACGCGCAGCCACCCCACGCAGCCTTCAGCGCCGCCCACTGCTCGGGACTGAGGTCGTGCTCGACGCGGTCCATACGGCGCTTGCGGCGGCGGGCGCCTCGCGCCTTGCGGCTTCGATCCACGGCCATGACCAGAGCGTACGCGCCCGCGGGCGCGCCGCTCTGGGACGGTCAGCTGGTCTTCTTGTTGGCCTTGCGGCGCTCTTCGAGTCCGAGGTGACGCTTGCGGATGCGGATGTTCTTCGGCGTGACTTCCACCAGCTCGTCGCCGGCGATCCACTCGATGGCGGTCTCGAGCGTGTGGATCTTCGGGGCGGGGAGCTTTACCGCGTCGTCGTGGCTGTGCGTGCGGATGTTGTTCTTCTCCTTGGCACGCACTGCGTTGATGACCATTTCGTCCTCACGCGAGCACTCGCCGACGACCATGCCTTCGTAGACGGTCTCGCCGGGGTGCACGAAGAAGCCACCGCTGAGCTGCAGCTTGTCGAGCGCGTAGCCGGTGGTGACACCCATGCGGTCCGACACCATCGCGCCGCCACGGCTGTCGGGCATGTCGCCCGCCCACGGCATCCAGCCCATGTGGTGCTGGTGCAGCAGTGCGGTGCCGCGGGTGGCGGTCATCAGCAGCGAACGGAAGCCGATGAGGCCACGGCTGGGGCACTCGAAGGTGACGATGGTGCGGCCGGCGTCGCCGGAGCGGAGGTCGGTGATGCGGCCCTTGCGCGGGGCGAGCTCTTGCGTGATGGTGCCGACGTGCTCGTCGGGCACGTCGCACACGCCACGCTCCTGCGGCTCGAACTTCTTGCCGTTGACTTCCTTGGTGATGACCTCGGGACGGCTGACCTGCAGCTCGTAGCCCTCACGGCGCATGCTCTCGATGAGCACGGCCAGCTGCAGCTCGCCACGACCGGCGACTTCGATGACGTCGGGCGAGCCGGTCTCGAACAGCTTGATCGACACGTTGCCGAGCAGTTCCTTGTTGAGGCGGTCGATGAGGTGGCGGCTGGTGAGGAACTTGCCGTCCTTGCCGGCCAACGGCGAGGTGTTGACGCCGAAGGTCATGCGCAGCACGGGCTCGTCGACCACCAGGCGAGGCAGCGCGATGGGGTCGATGACCGAGGCGATGGTGTCGCCGATCTCCACTTCCGGGAAGCCGGCCACCACGAACAGGTCGCCGGCGCTGAGCTCCTCGACCTCGTTGCGGCTGACGCCTTCGAACGCCATCAACTGGCTGAGGCGGCGCTTGAGCGGCGGCTGGCCTTCGAGGAACTCCTCCTCGAGCAGCGCCACGGTCTCGCCGCGCTTCATCACACCGTTGACCACGCGTCCGATGGCCAGGCGGCCGAGGTACTCGCTGGCGTCGAGCTGGGTGACCATGGCCTGCAGCGGCGCGGTGGCGTCGCCCTCGGGCGCCGGGATGGCCTCGAGGATGGTGTCGAGCAGCGCCGACAGATCGGCGTCGTCGTCGGGGTAGCCGATGCCGCGCATGGCCTTGCCCTCGCGGGCGATGGCCGAGATGATCTCGAAGTCGATGTGCTCGTCGCCGGCATCGAGGTCGATGAACAGCTGGTAGACCTCGTCGAGCACCTCATCGGCGCGAGCGTCCTGGCGATCGACCTTGTTGATGATGACGATGGCCGGCAGGTCGCGGGCGAGCGCCTTCTGCAGCACGTAGCGGGTCTGCGGCAGCGGGCCCTCTGCGGCGTCGACCAGCAGCAGCACGCCGTCGACCATGGTGAGCGCCCGCTCGACCTCGCCACCGAAGTCGGCGTGGCCGGGCGTGTCGACCAGGTTGATCTTGGTGCCCTTCCAGGTGATGGAGGCAGCCTTGGCGAGGATGGTGATGCCGCGCTCACGTTCCTGATCGTTGGAGTCCATGACGCGGTCGACGACCGCCTGGTGAGCGGCGAACGTGCCGGTGGCACGCAGCAGCGCGTCGACCAGGGTGGTCTTGCCGTGGTCGACGTGTGCGACCAGGGCGACGTTGCGAATGTTGGGGGTCTGATTCTGCGAAGACATGGAGCCGGATTTCGAACTAGGAGCCAGGCCCGGCAGCCGCGCAGTGAGAATCAGTCGTCGGACTCGTCGTCGTCCTCATCGAAGGTGACTCCGTACTTTTCCGCTAGCGCGGCGTACTCGTCATCTTCAGTGCTCTGACGCTGATCAGTGCCGCCGAATCCCAGATCGAACGCACTGGGACCAGCCTGCTTGAGTTTCCGTGCTTCTTCGAAGCGACGGTGACGACCCTTCTTCACAGTAGGGCTCCCGAACCTAGAGAGTTGACATTGGGAACCACTCTATCGGCACTCTGTTCGATTGAGCGGGACGGTCGGCAGGGCAAAACCGGGCCGTACGTCGTCGAATAGGGTCGACGCATGGTCATCACAGCCGCCGAATGGTGGAAATCAGCCGTCATCTATCAGGTGTACCCCCGATCGTTCGCCGAATCGGCCGTGCGACCCGGCCCCATCCCCGGCGTGGGCACCCTCGTCGGGCTCGCCGAGCGGCTCGACCATCTGCAGTGGTTGGGTGTCGACGCGATCTGGCTCTCCCCCATCTTCCGATCGCCGATGGCCGACTTCGGCTACGACATCAGCGACTACTGCGACATCGACCCGACGTTCGGCACGCTGGCCGACTTCGACCACCTGCTCGCCGAAGCGCACGCACGCGACATCCGCATCATCCTCGACTGGGTGCCGAACCACACCAGCGACCAGCACGCGTGGTTCCAGGAGAGCCGCCAGGACCGCACCAACCCGAAGGCCGACTGGTACGTGTGGCGCGACGAACCGGCCAACAACTGGTTGGCCGCGTTCCCTCGCGGCGAGTCGGCATGGCAGTTCGACGAGCCGCGCGGCCAGTACTACCTGCGCTGCTTCCTGAAGGAGCAGCCCGACCTGAACTGGGACAACCCCGAGGTCGAAGCCGCGATGCACGACACGCTGCGCTTCTGGCTCGACCGGGGTGTCGACGGGTTCCGCATGGACGTGGTGCACCTGATCGGCAAGGACCTGTCGCTCGACGACCCGCCCATCTGTCAGGAGAAGGTGTGGGGTCACGTGCCCTACAACGACCAGCCGATCACGCACGAGCGGCTGCGCGGCATTCGCGCAGTGCTCGACGAGTACCGCGACCCCGATCGCGGCGACCGCACCAGTGTCGGCGAGGTGTACCTGCTCGACGAGGAGGCGATGGCCGAGTACTACGGGCACGGCGACGAACTGCACCTCAGCTTCAACTTCCGGTTCCTGTGGGCACCCTTCGATCCCACCGAGCTGCGCAGCCGCATCGAGCACACGGTCGAACTGCTGCAGCCGCGCGATGCATGGCCCACCTGGGTGTTGAGCAACCACGACGTGCCTCGCCACCGCGGCCGCTACGGCGGCGGCGAACGGGAAGCGCGCATGGCGGCCATCATGTTGCTCACACTGCCCGGCACCCCCTTCATGTACCAGGGTGACGAGCTCGGGCTGGTCGACGCCGACATCCCGCCAGAGCGCGTGGTCGACCCAGGCCTGCGCGACGGCTGCCGGGCGCCGATCCCCTGGGACTCGTCGCCCCTGCACGGATGGATCGCCGACCCGTGGCTGCCGTTCCCGCCCGAC
>JAUXQB010000240.1 GCA_030685215.1 Actinomycetota bacterium | reverse complement strand
GGTCGGTGGTGTCAACACACCAGTAGCACCGAGCAACTCGGCGAACTCGGCGGCCCGCACCGTCGGGTCGGCGAGGCGGGCACGATCGGCTGGATCGAGGCGGTGGCCGATCACGTCGACGAGCAGCTCTCGCGTGAGTGTGCCTGCGGCAGCATTGTCGTGGATGAGTTCATCGGCGAGCTGCGGGGCCTGGGCGGCGAGCTGCACAATCGTTCGCCGGCCCTCGGTCTCAGCCGCCGACTTGGCTGCGGCGCTGTTGGCAGCGAGTGGGAGCTGACGGATGTCGGAGTCGGCGAGCACCCAGCTGTCCCACCGTCCGCCAGGGCCTGGAGCGACAACCAAGCGGACACGGTCGGTGAGGTCTCGTTGTTCGGAGCGCTCGTCACGACCGAGGGTCAGCGGCTGCCAGTTGGAGTGCTGACGGTCGAACACACCGCTCGGTGCTGGACCCGTGGCCGGTGGGAGCACGGTCGCGGCGAGCATCGGATACCGATCACTCACAACCACACCAACTGCCTTTTGTGCGGCGATGAAGTTGGACGCTTCGCCTTCGTCGAGCAGGCCGCGCCGGCCCGACGCCGGGCGGGTGGACTCGATCCGCCATCGGGCGCCTTCGCTGGTCTCGTAGACGCCGAGGTATCCGGTGTCCGAGACGCGCATGAATCCAGCGCGGCCGACCGCGTCGGGCATCCCGCGGGCAGCCCATTCGATCGCGGTGTACGGCCCGGCTTCGACCCACACGCCCATTGGCAGGGCGGCGACGTCGGCGGGTGCCAGGTAGTTGCGGCGGCCCGGTGCCACGGTGCGGTCATCGGCGATCGCCATCCGCGGCAAGGGGGATGCCGAGAGGTCAACCTCCGCGATCTGTGAGAACGCCTGAACGAGTTGCTGGGCGGCTCGACGGGTGTCAGCGAGGAGCTCCCAGCGGATACGTCCGCGCACATGGATCGGGTCGAATGTCGGGAGTGGCCCGTCGGCGTGACCGATGCGGTCGGCGGCCAGCCACGCAGCCTGGCGACACAACGCCGGGCGAAGTTCTGGGCGGCGGCCACCGAGCGGCACTCGACCGGCGGCGTCGACCAACTGGTCCCATGGATTCTTCACCGTTCGAGGGGTTCGACCGGTGAGTCGGCCGATCGATTGGCGGACCAGCTCGGTGTACTCGGCGTCCCCTCCCGCGCCACTCAGTCCTGCCGGAAGCGCGGGCCATGCCAGTTCGCCTGGTGGTGGGCGGCGGGCGAGTTGCTCTTCGGCGAACACCACTTCCCATTTGTGTTGTCCGACGGCACGAACCGTGTGTTGACCGTCGCGGCTCCGCGGCGACGTCGTGGCGACCGGGACTTCGACCGGAGCACGGACCGGGAGGCCGTGCTCGCCGGCTCGAACAGCGCACGGGCGGCCGTGCTCACGCGATGGGACGAGATCCCACGTGGCGACACCGGCGACCGGCGTGGCGATCCCGTAGGAGGCGAGCAGCACCTGGTTGCGCGCCGAGTAGTCCTGCCATTGCCCGCAGCGTTCCAGCACCGACGCCCACGCCTCCGGGCTGGTCAGTGTGGCCGTAGCCCACCGGTCGAGATGGGTGAGCATCGGGCCAGGGTCGTCGTTCGGGAACTCGATACGGGTGGCGACACGAACCATGCGCGCACGGTCTCAAATCGGGTTCCCGGCAATGTTCCCGACGATGTTCCCGATCCGGGCTCATTGGCGCACTTCGGCTGCTGATCGACCGGTTCCGGCCATCTGCTCATCGCCGCAGGCCAAGTGAGCCGGCACATGCCTCGATGGTGCAAGCGCAGGCGGGCTGATTCGTGCTCGTGGCGGTCGCCCGCAGGCGCCGGTCAGAACAGGAGCGGCCGAACCGCACATGAAATCACTCGGCGGGAGACTGCTGGTTGTTGTCGATCACGGGAGAACTCGCCCGTGCCGGCTTGCCGGTTGCCTCGAAGAAGCCCTCGGGGGTCACGCACTTCTCGCAAAGAAGGTCAATCCAGGCTTGGGTGTACAGATAGGCCTTCAAGGCCGAGATGTACTCTGCCAGCCGGATGTCGACGGTGTCGTCCGGCTGTCCGCGCTTGGGTCTCGCCCCTAGCCTCCGAGCCGCCTCGGCGTGCAGGTTCGTGTCGAACCTGAAGCTGGTGCGCCTCTGCACTTCGATGACGACATCGGTTGGGCGGAGGTTCGGGCGGGTTCCGATGCCTTTGGGCAGCACAAGAAAGTGTTCGATGTACTCGCTGATCGCGTCTGGCACCTCGCCAGGTCTCGCAAAGTACGCAATGACATCGGGGTTTCGCCCCGAGGTGGGAACGATCGGGATGAACGCAACTCTCATCGTGTAGGTCTCGTCGCCGAGGAGCGCTGGGTTAGCCGTCTCCGGCTCGGCGAGGAGCGCCTGCACATCGAGCGGAAGCGAAGCCTGCAGCCTCTTTCGCGATGCCAGCACGCCAGGATCGCGAAATCCAGACAGCTGCAGTGGCACGGACAGCTGGCCGCCGAGCGCGTACGGGAGACCGAACTCCTCGACGATCGTACGCTCGAAGTTGAGTAGAGCGGCCTGGGCATGCGGGATCAGGACGGCATCAAGAGCGGGTAGATGCCGATGGGCGACCTTGTTTCGCAGCTCGATCCACACGGCGAGGTTCTCCCGAGTGCCCAACAGGTTCGAGCCACTCAATGCAAGCCTCGAAAGGTCCTGGGTATCCAACGACACGTCGTCGCCGTGATGACTCGTGGGCTGCCCGAGATCATCGACCTTCCGCCACTCCTGGTTCCTACGCTGGATCAGCGCAATCAGGAGCGCGTTCCACGCGGTGACAAGCAGCAGAGCGAAGGCCTCCGTGCGGAAGGTCGAGGTCGGATCGTTCCACACTCTCAGGGCAGCGAGGCAGGATCGGCGCGCGTGACTCAGATTGACCTCCCAGGGCTCAGGTTGGGCACCCACTGGAACCGCGCCGAGAGCTTTCACCTGCAGCTCAAGATCCTTCACCTGGTCCGCGAGCTTCGACTTCTTGACCGTGGGATACCCGAGCGTCTGGGAGATGAGTCGATCGAACCTTCGGCCGTGCGACTTCCCGTCGCCCCATTCTTCTCGCTCGATTTGACTCTTTGGTTTTCCGGCCTGCCACTGCGCGAACAGACGAGCAGCGAGTTGCTGTTGCTCCTCGGTCGCAGGCGTTGTCACGAAGTCGATTCTGACAGTGATTGGTCATCCACCTCGGCGAATGCGCTTGCCGAGGTGGGTCATCGCGGCGCACAAGGCGGCGACAGGGCCCTCGGACTCGCTGGGACACGACTGGGAGGTAGATCACCTTCCCGGTGCGGGTTCCTTGGCGCATTTCGGCCAGCACACCATCACTTCTCGGTTGTTCAGAACGCGGACGGAGCCGGCGTTCGGCGCGATCGGGTCGGTGCAACGCTCACACCGCCCGGCGACCCTGTTGACGGCCCGCAGACCCGCGCCCGAGGCGCTGTCATCGACAGCAACCGTCGGCTCGTCGCTGTCGGGGGTGTCGGCGGAGGCGACGGTCTCGAGGTCCATCGTCAACTGGCCGGTACCGCTCGTGCGCCGTGTACGGGCACCGCCACCTCCGTCCTGCGGTACCGGCCCGGTTTCAGGTCGGGGCAACCGGCTCCGGGAGAACTCGAGTGTCGAGGCGTCCAACACCGGCCCGGACACCTCGGCGGCGTTGGCAGTCAGCGGGCACGTGACGACGTCAGGGCGGATACTCGGGAACAGGTCGCGCAGTCGACGCTCCGTCCACCACCGAACGGCACGCAGGTGAATCGGGGGGAGCGTGCCGTGTAGCAGCACCGCCTCACCGGGAACCATCGTCCGCACAAGATGGTTGGGGACGAGCTCCTCGCGTTGTTGGGATTCCGAGATCGAACGGCGACCCCGCCCACCGCCCGACCAGACGTCGGCCGACCAGGACCGGCGAGCGACGTGTTCGCTACCGGTGACGGTGTGCAAGTAGCGCAGGGTCGCAGCGTCGTCGATCCCGGCGAAGAACACCTTCGATCGGTGACCGCCCAGCACGGTGTCGGCCAGCGATGCGTAGCGGTGCTGGATCTGGCTGAGGCTCTGCCAGCAGGTCACGTAGAACGCCCCGAGCGCGGCGATCGTCGACACCTCGCCGGGCAGCCAACCGAGCTCCAGCTGACCGGTCTCGTCGATCAGGAACAGCACCGGCTTGCTCAGCTTGCGGCCGGCGATGTCCCACGTATGGATCGAGTCCTTCAACTCAGCCAACAGCCCGCCCAGCACCGGCGAGAGCCGCTCGAACTCGGTTTGCGGTGCCGCTAGGTACAGCGTGTTCGACCGCCCATCGCCGCCCCCCATCAACCACTCCAGGTTGATGAACCGCGGGGACTGCTCCCACTCGCCGCCGAGGTCATAGAACTGGCGAGGATCGGTGGTCGCCGAGTGCGCCACCGACGGCTCCAGCCACGGTTCGACCGCCAGCCGAGCGGTTGCATAGATCGACGAACGAATCCGATCGTCCTCACGGGACAGACCAATGAACGCCGACGCAGCATGCCTGGCCATCAACTGCACGCGGGGCGGCTGGTCATCCTCCAGACCCCGGCGAAGCAACGCGTTGATCATCGGGTCCGTTGCCATCGCCAC
>JAUXQB010000239.1 GCA_030685215.1 Actinomycetota bacterium | reverse complement strand
ACCCGTGGATCTGCGGCGGCGTCGGCGACGGGAACGACGCGCTGAACCACTCTCGCACCGCCGGCGAGAAGCCGTGGAGCACCGGGTGGTCAGCCATGCCCGTCAGGCTACGCCAGGGGTGTCGCAGGGATACTCGGCCGCGCCGCGGCGCCGCTCCAGCCACCTCGCCGCCGCTCCGCCTCTCCGCGCACGGCTCCGCCGCTCCGCTCCCACGCACCTCTCCGCTCCGCCGCTCGGCCCGCCGCCCGCCGCCCGCCGCCCGCCGCCCGCCGCCGGGGCACCCTCTTCATTTCCGTGCCTTGACAACGTTGGTTGCGCGCCGGAACTGCTGTCGCGCAACCAATGTTGTCAACGGAGCGAACGGCGCACCGGCCCGGTCGGCGGTCAGCCACCGCGGCTTCCCGGGAACACCGCCTCACCCGAACACGGTCTCACCAGAACACGGCGTCGCCGGCGTCGAACTCTCGTCGCCGGCGCAGGTTGGCCTTCGCCTCGGCCATGCTCTGCGCCTGTCGCTCCAGCGGAGTGCTGCGACGAACGTGCGGCGGGGTGAACGGGGTGACCGGGCCGACCGCTCCGTCGAGGTGCTCGAAACGCTTCCGGGCCGCCTGGCGCGAGACGCCCAGCAGGCGGCCGATCCGGGCCCAGTCGTACCCTTCGGCGCGGGCGAGACGCACTGCTCGCACCAGCAACCAGTCGGTCTCCTTCGTCAGCGCCCGCACGCCAGCGAGCGCCATTCGCGGGTTCGTACCGGCGGCGTCGCGCATCATCTGTCGGAGTGGATACATGGGCTGCTCCTCGGGTCCTGGTGGATTCGGGGGAAGCCGTGTGGCACGGTACCGACTTTCGGCCCTGACCAGGGCGGCGGCAGGTTCGTACCGTGTGGGTATGGACGTCAACGAGTTCGAAGCACGCGCACATGCCCTCGTCACCGACGGCACGCTGGGGTACGACCAGAAGGTGCGACGGCTGGCATCGCTGGCCACCGAGATGCTGCCGTACCCGATCCTGTCGACGGAGTGCCAGGAGGCACTCGACGCACGCGTGATCTGCGACATGTACGAGGGCAACGCGCCGTTCACCGCCCGCTACATCCTCCCCGACTACGAGAAGGCCATCCGCAACGGGTTGACCCACCTGGAGATGCCGCCGCCCACCACGCTCGACGACGCGCTCGCGTTCCTGATGGTGATGTACGGGAACGTCCCCAGCGTCACCACCTACCCGGTGTACCTCGGCGACCTCGACAAGGTGCTCGCGCCGTTCGTGACCGACGAGATCAGCGACGCGCAGCTCGACGCCGCGCTGCGCCGCTTCTGGATCAGCATCGACCGCATCCTGCCCGACGCGTTCGTGCACACCGATCTCGGACCGAACGACAGCCGCATCGCCCGCTCGGTCTTCCGCGTCGAGCGCTCACTGCGCCAAGCGGTGCCGAACATCACGCTGAAGGTCGACCCCGAGCTGACACCTGACGACCTCGTCGAGGAGGGCGTGCGCACCGTGTTCGAGACCGGCAAGCCGCACTTCGTGAACCACCCGATGATGGTCGCCGATCACGGCGAGCGGTACGCCGCGGTGAGTTGCTACAACTCGCTCAAGATCGGTGGCGGCGCACACACCCTGGTGCGGATGAACCTCAAGGAAGTCGCGCTGCGACACCTCGCCGCTGACGACGCGTCCCTCGACGCCTTCCTCGCCACCACGCTCCCCCACTACACGGAGCTCACCGCGGAACTGGCCGAAGCCCGCATCCGCAGCCTGGTCGAACAGCAGCACTTCTACGACACGCACTGGCTGGCCACCGAGGGCCTCATCGACATCGACCGCTTCTCCGCGATGTTCGGCATCTTCGGCCTCGCCGAGTGCGTGAACCTGCTGATGTCGGCGCAGGGCCTCGACGGCCGCTACGGACACGACGACGATGCCGACGCGCTCAGCCGGCGCGTGGTCGAGCGCGTGGCCGAACTGGTGGCCGTGCGACCGATGCCGTACTGCGCGGGAGGCGGCGGCCACTGCTACCTGCACAGCCAGAGCGGCATCGATCTCGACCACGACGTCACCGCCGGCACCCGCATCCCGGTCGGCGACGAGCCGGGCATGCTCGACCACATCACCACCTGCGCGCCGCACCACCACCTGTTCGCATCCGGCGTCAGCGACATCTTCCACGTCGACGAGACCGCAGTGCGCAACCCGCAGGCCGTGGTCGACATCATCCGCGGTGCCTTCTCTACCGGCATGCGCGACTTCACCTTCAACCTCGACAGCAACGAGTTCGTGCGCATCACCGGCTACCTGGTGCGCAAGAGCGACCTCGCCGCCATCGCCGCGCACGAGGGCGCCCGGCACGGCAGCGACCTGCTCGCCTCCGGCTCGGAGGAGTCGTTCCACCTCACGCAGCGAGCGGTGAAGCGCATCGGCTGCCACGAGCGCACCGTCCAGTGAAACGACCGGACGTGACCACCACGAGCACTCGCGCCGGCTCGGTCGCCAGCACGATCTCGTTCTCGAACGTCGACGGACCCGGCAACCGGTTCGTGGTGTTCCTCCAGGGCTGCAACTTCGACTGCGTCGCATGCCACAACCCGCAGACGATCCCGGTGTTCCAGCAGGTCGTACATGGAGACGGCCATGAACGGGCGCGCTACCAGCGCTCGGTCGACGAGGTACTTGCCGAGATCCGCCGCGCGGCCCCGTTCATCAGCGGCATCACGGTCTCGGGCGGCGAAGCGATGCTGCAGCCCGAGTTCGTCCGCGACCTGTTCACCGCGGTGAAGGCCGACCCGACGCTGCAACGCCTCACCTGCTACGTCGACTCGAACGGGTCGTGCGACGACGCCACGTGGGACGTGGTCACTGCTGTCACCGATGGCACGATGATCGACCTCAAGTGCTTCGACGACACGATCCATCGCGAGATGACCGGGCAGTCGAACGGTCCGGTGCTGCGGTCCATCGAGCGGTTGCAGTCGATGGGACTGCTCCACGAAGTACGGCTGCTGGTGCTCGCCGGCGTCAACGACGACAACGCGCTGCTGCACCGCACCGGTGAGTGGCTGGCCGCGATCGACCCGCACATGCGACTGAAGGTGATCGGGTTCCGCGCCCACGGCGCGCGTCCGCACGATCCGCCGTTGGTCGAGCCGACCGCCGAGCGCCGCCAGGCGATCGCCGATCTGCTGCACACGATCGCTCCGTTCGACATCTGCGTCGTCTGACGCGACCCGAACCCCACGCAACGGATCCGTCTCGTAGTCTCGCGAGATGGAAGCGCCGTCGGCCACCACCTGGCGACCACGCGCGCGTCGCGCCGCACCATGGCTGGTCGGCGCGGCAGTACTCGCGGTCAGCGTCGGGCCCGGCACCCGCAGTCTTCCCACGATGGTCACCCTCGGCGATGCGGCGCCGACCACTACCGACCAGCCGACGAGCACCACCACCCGCACCACGGTGCCGAGCACCACCTCGTCGACCCGGCCCGCCAACACCACCCCGTCGACGGACCCGATCAGCACCGTGCCACCCGAGACGACGGTGCCGGTCACCGCGCCCTCGACGCCACCGGCCGACGTCACTCGCGGCATCCCCTCGGCAGCACCCGCGTCGCCGCCCCCGGCCGCCCCTGCGCCGCCGTGGGCGTGGTCCATCACCACCACAGCCGCCGGCTACACCAGCACCAACGTCGGGTGCGCCACCGGCACGGGCGCGGCCGCGCTCGACGCGTTCTTCGCGGTGCGCGTGGGGCCACTCATCGGCTCCGACTACCAGCACGTCGTTGCGCTCGGCGGCGGCCGCTACGCGTGGTTCTTCCAAGACGCGTTCATCGACCCCACCGGCGTCGCGGCGCGACTCGACCAATCGCACTTCGTGCACAACCTGCTGCTCATCCAGGACGGCGCGTGCTTCACGATGCTGCACCGCGGCATCGCCACTCGGCCGCTGTCGTTCGAGCCGGGCAACGGCGAGAACCCCACCAGCAAGTGGTTCTGGCCGATGGGCGCGGAGACCAGCGGCGGCAAGCTGCGCATGTTCTGGGTGGAGATGGTTCGCGACCCCTACGACCCCGGGCCCGGCGACGGCCTCGGCTGGCACCCGGTCCGCACTTGGCTGGGCACGTACGACCCCAACACGCTGAAGCGACTGAGCTTCGCACCCGCACCGAACAGCGGCGCAGTGCCCATCTACGGCTACGCCGTCGCCAGCGACGCGTCGTACACCTACCTGTTCGGCAACACGTTCGAGCAGAACCTCGTGCGCGAAGGTGGCTTCTTCGGTGGCCAGCACTCCGGCACCGCGATGTACCTGGCACGCGTGCCGCTCGGCCGGCTCGACCTCGCGCCCGAGTACCGCACCGACGTCGGCTGGTCCCTGAACCCTGCGGACTCGCGGCCGTTCCTGCGTCGCTACTGGGCGGAGAACCCGATGCAGCCGCGCTACATCGACGGGCGGTGGATCGCCGCCACCAAGGTCGACGGCTACTGGGGCGAGCAGCTGCAGATCGACGTGGCCAACAACCCGTGGGGTCCGTGGACCGCCACCGAGTTCCGCGGCATCGCGCCACGTGGGGGCGACCCGAAGATGAACACGTACCACGCGCATCTACTGCCCTGGCGGGCGAGCAACGGCAGCGCCATCGTCACCATCTCGCAGAACGCGCGCCAGATGGTCCGCGACGCGTTCCCCCACCCGTGGCGCTACCGCATCTCCGCGTTCACCACCGGGTGGGTGGCGCCACCGCCCGACCCGGTTCCGACCACCACGACCACGTCGACCACCTCCACCACGTCGACCTCCACCACCTCCACGTCGACGACGTCGACCACGGTGCCCGACACCACTTCCAGCACGAGCAGCACCACCACGAGCAGCTCCACCACGAGCTCGACGGCCGACAGCACGACCAGCACGACGACGAGCACCAGCTCACCGGGCCCATAGTCCGCCATCGCGACTAGTGCGCTTGTGCGCCGCCAGACTGGTGGACCCGTATGAGCGACCGTGTGCAACTCCGTCCGTGGCAGCGAGCCGCGTTCGACAAGTTCGCGGCCAGCGAGCACGCCGACTTCCTCACCGTCGCAACCCCCGGCGCGGGCAAGACCACGTTCGCGTTGGCCTGTGCACGCTGGGCACTCGCCAACGAGCGCCGGCGCATCGTGGTGGTGGCACCCACCACGCACCTGAAGACGCAGTGGGTGCAGGCCGCACACCGAATGGGTCTGCATCTCGACCACCAGTGGTCGCCTAAAGACGGCGTGGCAAAGGATGTGCACGGCATCGTCACCACCTACCAGCAGGTGAGCACGGCCGACACCGCGAAGAAGCTGCGCGGCCTGGCGAACGACGCGTTCGTCATCCTCGACGAAGTGCACCACGCCGGCGACGAACGTGCCTGGGGCGACGGCGTGCGCACCGCGTTCGAGCTCGCCAACCGCCGCCTCAGCCTCAGCGGCACGCCCTTCCGTAGCGACACCGCCAGCATCCCGTTCGTGCGCTACGAGGAGACCGGCGTCGGCGGCGAGGCGCAACCCGACTTCACCTACGGATACGCCGACGCACTGCGCGACGGCGGCGTCGTGCGCCCCGTCTACTTCCCGCGCTTCGACGGGCTGATGGAGTGGAGTGCGGCCGACGGCAGCATCGTCAGCGCCAACTTCCACGACGAGCTCGACCGCATCGGGTCGTCGCACCGGCTGCGCGCCGCGCTGAGCCTGGAGGGCGACTGGCTGGCGGTGGTGATGGGCCAGGCCCACGAGCGCCTGCTCACCATCCGCCGCACACAGCCCGATGCCGGGGCGCTCGCGATCTGCATGGACCAGGACCATGCCCGCGACATCGTGCGCTTCATCCGCAACCGCTTCCACGTGGAGGCCGACGTGGTGGTGAGCGACGATCCCGACGCCAGCGGCAAGATCGCAGCGTTCGCGAAGAGCAGCCGACCGTGGCTGGTCGCGGTACGGATGGTCAGCGAAGGAGTCGACATCCCGCGGCTGCGCGTGGGGGTGTACGCGAGCACGGTGGTCACCGAGCTGTTCTTCCGCCAGGCGGTCGGCCGCTTCGTGCGCTGGACCCGCGGCGTGCCCAGCCAGAAGGCCTACGTCTACCTGCCCGACGACCCGCGATTGCGGCAGCACGCGTTCCAGATCGCCGAAGCGCGCCGGCACGTGCTGAAGCCGCCGGCGGATCGCGACGACGAGTTCAGCCAGGAGGATCTCGAGCGGGAGGCGATGCGCGAGCTCGACCTGCTGCCCGAGCAGCTGTCGCTGTTCTCGGTGCTGTCGAGCACGGCCACCGGCATGTCGGTGCACGCGTTCACCGAGGACGGCATCACCCACTTCGACGACGAACCGGAGATCCCCGAACCCGACGAGTCGGTCGCCCTCGACGACGCGCTCGACCTTCCCGAGATCCCCACCGATGCCGGCTTCCCGCTCACCGGCTCGAGGAGCGTGGCCGAACGCAAGGAGGAGCTGCGGGAGAAGAACATGGCCATCGCCAAGCGACTGGTCGATCACACCGGCTGGGGCCACGCGCGCGTGCAGATGGAGCTCAACCGGCTCGCCAACATCACGTCGGTGGGCAGCGCCACCAACACCGAGCTCGAGCGACGTCTGCGCCGCGGCGAGACGTGGCTGCAGCGACGCTGACCGGGCTTGTCGACGCTCGCGGCGACCGCGCCGTGATGCCCCGCTAGCCTGTTGCCATGCCCGCCATCGGAGAGCACCACCCGGCCTTCGAAGAGTACTGCGAGTGCATCTTCGAGCTCGACGAGGACGACGTCGCTGTCATCCAGGCGCGCATCGCCGATCGCCTGCTGGTCAGCCGTCCCGCGGTGTCGGAGATGATCCGCCGCCTGGAAGCCGAGGGCCTCGTCACCACCGACGGCGCCATCCGCCTCACCGAGTCGGGCCAGGTGCTCGCGCAGCGCGTCGTGCGCCGCCACCGTCTCGCCGAACGCTTCCTCACCGACATGCTCGGTCTCTCCTGGGCCGACGCGCACCACGAGGCCGGCAAGTGGGAGCACGTGATGAGCGAGGCCGTCGAAGTGGCGATGGACCGCGTGCTCGGCAACCCCACCACCTGCCCGCACGGCAACCCCATCCCCGGTTCGCTGTACGACGCGCCCGACATGAAGCCGCTCGCGCAGGTGCAGGTGGGCGACTCGTTCACCGTCGCTCGCATTCCCGAAGAGCTCGAGTTCGCCCCCGGCGTGCTCGACTTCCTGCAGGAGGCCAGCATCCAGCCCGGTCACTCGGGCGTGCTCACCGCGTCCGCGCCCGACGGCACGGTCACCATCGAGATCGACGGCCACCCGGTGGGTGTCGGCTCCTTCGCGAGTTCGCGCATCCTGGTCACGGCATGACCCCCGCGAGCCGCACGGTCGGCCTCTGCGCGCTCGGTGTGCTGGTGCTTGCCGTTGGGATGACGGCGTGCAGCCCGACCACCTACGACTCCACCAAGGTCACCGAGCCCACCACGGTCGAGGTCTCGACCACGGTGCTCTCCGGCTCTCCCGCCGAGTTGCTGCCGCTGATGCTCGCCGAGGTGCAGGGGCTGTCGCTGCGGGTCTCGAACAACGACAACGACGGCGCCGCCGCCACTCGCATCGAGGAGCTGTGGACGGCCATCAAGCCCGGCATCGAAGCCACGCAGCCCGGTCTGATCGAGGACTTCGAGTTCGTCGTCCGTCGCTGCCGCGCCGCCGCCGACCGCAACCGCCCCGCCGATGCCGACCGCGCGTTCAAGAACCTCGACGCACTGGTCACCGCGTACCTGGGCTGACGAGCCCGGCTCGTGTCAGAGCATCGCGTCGGGCAGCGGCTTGGCGTGCACGATGGTGAGCCGCTTGGTGCTGCGGGTGAGCGCGACGTAGAGGGCGCGCAGGCCCTGCTGCTCGCCGGCGACGATGTCGGCGGGTTCGACCACCACGACACCGTCGAGCTCGAGACCCTTCACCACGCTGACCGGCACCACGGTGATGCCCATCTCGAGTCCGCTGCGCGTGGCCTTGCCGTGCTCGATGCCGGCCGCGTCGAGCGCACCAGACACCGCTTCGAACATCGCGTCGGGGACGACGACGGCGATGTTGCCCTCGCCCACGTCGGCGTCGAGCTCCTTCGTCGCGCCGACCACAGCGGTGAGCAGCTCCGACGGTGCGGCCCGGATGAACTCGGGGTGCTCGTCGCCGATGCGCACGCTGGTCGGTGCCCGCAGCGAGGGGGTGGCCGCCATCATCACCTTGTTGGCCAGCTCCATGATCTGTGCCGGGATGCGGTAGCCGACGCTGAGCCCGATGACCCGTGAACCGCGGGTGATGGGCAGGTGCTGCAGGATGTCGTCCCAGTCGTCGGGCGCCAACGCGCCGGTGGCCTGAGCGATGTCGCCGACCACGGTCATGCTGCCGTTGAGCGAGCGACGCGACACCATGCGCAGCTGCATCGGGGTGAGGTCTTGCACCTCGTCGACCACGATGTGGCCGAAGGTGCGGATCTCGTCGGCCTCGTCGGGCTTCAGCGTGCCCTTCGCCGGGCGAGCGCCGAGGTAGCTGCGCGCCTCGTCGAGGATGGCCACGTCGTGCTCGGTCCACCGCACGTCGTTCACGTCGGCCTTGCGCTCGCGGTACAGCGACAGGTACTCGGCTTCGGTGAGGTGCTTCGCCGCGGCCAGCTTCAGCAGCGCCTTGCTGCCGTACAGGTCGTGCAGCAGCTGCGCGGGCGTGAGCACCGGCCACATGCGCTCGAACGCGGCACGCACGTCGGGCAGCGAGCGCACGGCTTCCTTGATCTGCGCGACCGTGGCGGTGTCGTCGCGCCAGGTGGCCAGCATCGCGTTCCACACTTCGCCCTCCACCCAGCGACGAGCGGCGTTGTGCTTGCGGAACCGGCGCTGCGCGGCACGCACGATGCGTTGCGACTCCTCCGCGCGCAGGCGCACGTAGCCACTGCGGAACGGCACGACCACGTCGTCGCGCAGCGGGCGCTCGCGATCGGTGACGGCCTTGTCGATGACCAGGCTCATCCGCAGGTCGCCCTTCACCCGCGCGGCCAGCGGGTGGTCGGGTGGGTCGATGGCGTAACGAGCCCAGTTCACGTCGTGCACCAGGTCGGCCAGCACCACCTGCTCGACGCCGGCCTCACCCAGCGACGGCAGCACTCGCTCGATGTAGCGCAGGAACACGCGGTTGGGGCCGATGACGAGCACGCCCTGGTCTTCCAGCGGGAAGCGGTACGTGTAGAGCAGATAGGCCGCACGGTGCAGCGCCACCACGGTCTTGCCGGTGCCCGGGCCGCCCTGCACCACCAGCACGCCGGTCTGCGGGCTGCGGATGATCTCGTCCTGCTCGCCCTGGATGGTGGCGACGATGTCGCCGAGCTGGCCGGTGCGGCCACGCTCGAGCGCAGCGAGCAGCGTGCTGTAGCCCCGGATGCCATCGGCGCGGTCGGCCGTGCCGGTGGCGACCTCGACACCCTCTTCGGCGCCGATGCCCAGGTGCCCGTCGCCGAACAGTTCGTCCTCCAGCCCGAGCAACTGACGGCCGTGCACGTGGAAGTGGCGGCGACGCACGAGGCCCAGGGGGTCGCGTCCGGTGGCGCGGTAGAACGGCTCGGCCACGGGGGCACGCCAGTCGACCACGACCGGGTCGCTGTTCTCGTCGGCCACGGCCAGGCGGCCGATGTGGAAGCTCTCGATCTCGCCGTCGTTCGCCGCCTCCGGCCCACGGTCGATGCGGCCGAAGACCAGCGCGGCATCGCCCAGATCGAGCTGCGTCAGCCGGTTGAAGACGGCCTCGTCGAACACGTCGCGCTCGTACCGGGCCTGGAACGTGCCGCCCAGCGTGCCTTCGTGGAGGCCGCGCAACTTCCACGCATCGACCTTGCTCTGCTCGAGGCAGGCGTACGCGAAGTCGATGAATGCCTGCTCAGCGGGGAGATCGGGGTGATGCTGCGACATGTGAGTGGGTGACCACGCCGCCGGAACCGCCCGAAAACGTGGTCTGAAAACTCTATCGGTGCACCCCGCAACCTCCCACGCGCGCGGAATCGGGCCGTCACGAGGTGGTGGCGATGCCGCCGTCGACGGCGATGACCGAACCGGTGACGTACGAGCCGGCGCGGCTGGCCAGGAAGACCGTGACGCCGGCCATGTCGTCGGGGCGGCCGATGCGGCCCAGCGGCGACGACTTGGCGATGGACTCGCCGAACGCCTGCAGCGTGGCCGCCATCATCTTGCTCTCGAACGGACCGGGCGCCACCGCGTTGACGGTGATGTGCTGCGGTCCCAGCTTCTTCGCCAACGCACGCGTGAGGTGGTGCACGCCGGCCTTGCTGGCCGCGTAGCTGTAGGTGTCCATCGGGTTCACGTGCAGCCCGTCGATCGAGCCGATGTTGATGACCCGACCCGGATCGTCGGCGGTGGCGCCGGCGCGCAAGTTGGGCAGCAGGCGTTGCGTGAGGAAGAACACGCCCTTGACGTTGGTGTCCATCACCTTGTCCCAGGCGTGCTCGCTGAAGTCGTCGAGCGGCATGCCCCACGTGGCGCCCGCGTTGTTGACCAGGATGTTCAGCGTGGGGAAGTGCTCGCCCACCTCGGCGGCGAGCCTCTCGACGCCTTCCAGCGTGCTGACGTCGGCGCGGACCGCGTGCACCGAACCGTGCTTCGACAGTTCGAGCCGAGCCTCGTCGAGCTCGTTCTGCTTGCGTGCGCTGATGACCACACTGGCCCCCGCATCGAGCAGGCCGCGAGCGATCATCGCGCCGATGCCGCGGCTGCCGCCGGTGACGAGAGCGGTCTTGCCGTGCAGTGAGAACAGATCGGATGACATCCGAAGATCCTGCTACACGGCACCCGGCGATAGCGTGCCGAAGCGATGGCGTCCGCTCCCTTCCTCGATGCTGCGGCCGGTCGCCCGGCGGCGCACACTCCCGTCTGGTTCATGCGTCAAGCCGGTCGCAGCCTGCCCGAGTACCGGGCGCTGCGCGGCGAGGGCAGCATCCTCGACGCGATCAAGATCCCCGATCTGGCCACCGAGCTCACGCTGCAACCGGTGCGCCGGTACGGCGTCGACGCGGCGGTGCTGTACAGCGACATCGTCGTGCCAGCCCACGCCGTCGGGTTCGGCATCGACGTGGCCCCCGGCACCGGCCCCGTGTGCAACGAACCGTTCCGCAGCGAGGCCGACCTGGCCCGCCTGCGCGAGTTCGAGCCCGAGGCCGACACGCCCTACGTGCTCGAGACCGTGCGTCAGATGGTGGCCGAGCTGCCCGAGGAAGTGCCGCTGCTCGGGTTCGCCGGTGCCCCGTTCACCGTCGCCAGCTACCTGGTGGAAGGTCGCCCGAGTCGCACCTACGAGCACACCAAGCGACTGATGCACACCGACCCCGTGCTGTGGCACACACTGATGGATCGTCTGGTGCAGCACTCCGTCGCGTCCATCAGCAGCCAGCTCGCCAACGGCGCGCGTGCGTTCCAGCTGTTCGACTCGTGGGCCGGCTCGCTGAGCGCGCTCGACTACGAGCAGTTCGTGCTCCCCCACTCGCGGTCGGTGTTCGGACAGCTCCGCGCGCTGCACCCCGACGCCCCCGGCATCCACTTCGGCATCGGGTGCGACCACCTGCTGGAACAGATGCTCGCCGCCGGCCCGAAGGTGCTCGGCCTCGACTGGCGCACGTCCATCCTGAACGCCCGCGTGCGCATGGGTCCCGACCTGGTGGTGCAGGGCAACCTCGACCCCGCACTCGTGCTCGCCGGCACCGAGGTGGCCCTCGCCGGCACCGACGCCGTGCTCGCCGACAACCAGCTGTACGACGGCGGCCGCCGCCCAGGCCACATCTTCAACCTCGGCCACGGCGTGCAGCCCAACACCGACCCCGACGTGCTCGCCGCAGTGACCGCTCGGGTGCACGAAGTGACGCAGCGATGAGCGACCACGTCACGACGAACGACAACGCCACGCCGAACGACACGAGGATCGCCGTGCTGTTGATGGCGTACGGCACGCCGCGCACTCGCGACGAGATCGAGCCGTACTACACCGACATCCGCCGCGGCCGCGCACCCACGCCCGAGCAGCTCGCCGACCTCACCGCGCGCTACGAGGCGCTCGGCGGCACCAGCCCGCTCGCCGCCCGCACCGAGGCCCAGCGCGACGCGTTGCAGGCCGCGCTCGATGCTGCCGCGCCCGGCCGGTACCACGTGGCGCTGGGCCTGAAGCACGCCGAGCCGAAGATCGAGGGTGCCGTCGACGAGCTCGCCGCGCAGGGCTTCCGCCACATCGTCGGCCTCGTGCTGGCGCCGCACTTCTCGTCGTTCTCCATCGGCCAGTACCTCGACCGGGCACGGGCGGCCGCCGAGCCCCATGGCATCACCATCACCGGCATCGAGAGCTGGGCCACCGAGCCTGCGTTCGTGGAGTTCATCGCCGCCGACCTGCGCTCGAAGCTCGCCGCCATGCCGGCCAACACGAAGGTGCTGTTCACCGCACACTCGCTGCCGCAGCGCATCATCGACGCGGGCGACCCGTACCCCACCGAGCTGCGCGCCACCGCCGAAGCCGTGGCGGCCGCGGTCGGGCTGGGCCAGTGGAGCAACTGGGCCATCGCCTGGCAGAGCGCGGGTCGCACGCCCGAGCCGTGGCTCGGCCCCGACATCCTGCAGGTCATCGACGAGCTCGCCGATGCGGAGCACGACGCGGGCGGGCCGCGTGGCGTGGTGGTCAGCGCGGTCGGCTTCGTCGCCGATCACCTGGAGGTGCTCTACGACCTCGACATCGAAGCGGCCGCTCGCGCCGCACAGCACGGCTTGGCCTTCGCCCGCACCGCGTGCGTCAACGCCGACGCGAGCGTGATGGCCGCGCTCGCACAACGGGTGATCGAAGCCGGCTGATGACCCAGCATCGGGTGGCGGTCATCGGTGGCGGCATCGCCGGACTCGCGGCCGCGCACGCGCTGCTCACCGGCGCCGCGCACGCGCCGCACGTCACCGTGTTCGAAGCCGACCCGGTGGTCGGCGGCAAGTTGCGCACGTCGCCGTTCGCCGGGCACCCGAGCATCGACGAAGGCCCCGACGCGTTCCTCGCCCGCCTGCCGTGGGCCACGGCGCTGGCCACCAGCGTCGGCCTCGGCGACCAGCTGGTCGCGCCCGAGTCCGGCAAGGCTGCAGTGTGGTGGAACGGTCTGCACCCGATCCCCGAGGGGCTGCTGCTGGGCATGCCCACCGACGTGCTCGCGCTGGCCCGCTCGCGGCTGCTGTCGTGGCCGGGCAAGGTGCGCGCGGCCACCGAACCGTTGCGCCGGCGCACATCGCTCGAACCCGATTCCCTCGGGGGCTACGTGCGCGCACGCTTCGGCGACCAGGTGCACCTGCGGCTGGTCGACCCACTGGTCGGCAGCATCTACGCCGCCGACACCGACCACTTCAGCCTCGCCGCCGTCCCGCAGATCGCCGACCTCGCCGGCAAGGGCCGCAGCGTGCTCGTCACCGGCCGCGCGATGCCGAAGCCGGCTGCCAACGCCGGACCTGTGTTCTACGCGCCGCGCGACGGCATGGGCGCCTTCGCCCACACCACGGCGGCCGCGGTCACCGCGGCCGGCGGCGAGGTGCGCACCGGCACCACTGTGGGCTCGCTCGACGCCGACGGGTCCGGCTGGCGCGTGAACGACGAGCACTTCCACGCCGTCGTGCTCGCCTGCCCGGCTGCCGCTGCGGCACGCCTGCTCACCGGCGCCGTACCCGATGCCGCCAACGCGCTGGGCACCATCCCCTCCGCCGACGTCGCGATGGTCACCCTGGCCGTGCGTGCGGTCGAGTGGCCGCGGCATCTCTTCGGCATGAGCGGATACCTGGTGCCGAAGCCGATGCAGCAACTGGTCACGGCCGCCTCGTTCGGCTCGCAGAAGTGGGCTCACTGGGCGGTGCCGGGCTCGGTGTTTCTGCGCATCTCGCTCGGCCGCGACGGGTTGCCGGTACTGCACCTCAGTGACGAAGAACTGCTGGCCGCGGCAGTGCAGGAGGTGAGCCGGCACCTCGGCATCACTCTGCAGCCGCAGCACACACGTGTCAGCCGCTGGCAGGGCGCCTTCCCGCAGTACCGTCCGCACCATGCCGCCCTCGTCGAGCGCATCGAGCATGCGCTGCCCGCCGGGTTGGCGCTCGCGGGTGCCAGCTACCACGGCATCGGCGTGCCGGCCTGCATCCGGTCCGCGCAGCGAGCGGCCGCAGTGCTGCACTCTGCGCTCGATCCGATGGCACAATAGAACGATGTTCCGGCGTCGCTTCGCACTCGTTCTCGCCGCCATGCTGCTGGTCAGCTGTGGCGGCAGCGGCGAGTCGGCCGACCCCGTCGCCACTCCGGCGCCCACCACGGCCGCCCCGGCCACCACCACCACGGTGCGGGCAACCACCACCACGGCGCGCCCCACGACCACCGAACTGGTCACCACCACCACGGAAGCGCTGCCGGTGCCGCTGCCGCCGCCCGAACCGCGTGCGCCCGAACCGCGCATCGAGCTCGGTTTCATGGAGATCCCCAAGTTGGGCGTGGTGAAGCCGCTCTTCGAAGGCATCACGCTCAACACGCTCGACCTCGGCCCCGGCCACTGGCCCGGCACCGCGATGCCCGGCCGGCTCGGCAACGTGGTCGTCGGCGGTCACCGCACCAGCCACGACAAGCCGTTCCGCCACGTCGACCAGCTGGTCGCGGGCGACGAAGTGGTGTTCAATACGCCCGACGGCCGCTTCGTGTACCACGTCACCGAGGTGGAGGTGGTCACCCCCGACGCCATCTGGATCATCGAGCAGTCCCGCGCGTACACCGCCACGCTGTTCGCGTGCCACCCTGTGGGTTCCACCAAGGAACGCATCATCGTGCACCTGCAACTCGCCGGCACCTGACGCGCCGCGGCGCACCTGCCCGGCCGCCATCGACGATCTGCCACTAGCGTCGTGCGACGATGCCACGCCGCCTGCACCTGCCTTCGCGACCCTCGGTACTTGCGGTGGTCGGCGGCCTGCTGGTCGCGGCCGCGTTGCCGCCGTGGGGATTCTGGCCGCTCGCGATCCTGGGCGTCGCCGTGTTCGAGACCGCGGTGCAGTCCGCCACCACCGGACGACAACGTCTCGCACGGGGGTGGCTGTTCGGTGCCGCGTGGTTGTTCCCGGGCATGTGCTGGATGTGGTTCCTCACCGCGCCCGGGTACCTGATCGCTGCGTCGATGTTTGCGGGCCTCCACGCGGTCGCAGCCTGGTTCGCGCCGCGCGGGTCGTGGCGTGTGGTCGGTCGACCCGTCGCGCACACGCTCGTCGAAGCGCTGCGCTTCAGCTTCCCGTTCGGTGGCGTGCCGCTCGCCAGCCTGGCCATCGGGCAAGCGGCAGGTCCATTCGCCACGGTCGCTCGCGTCGGTGGCTCGCTGCTGCTCACGTGGTTCGTGTTCCAGGTGGGCTTCGCGCTGGCCGGCCCGTCGCCGGTGGTGCCCGCACTCGCTCGTCAGCGCGGCATCACCGCGCGAGGCGAGTGGCACGGCGTCATCGCTTTCGTCACCGCGATGGCCGTCTGGCTGGCCGCCCCACTGGCTGTCGGCAGCTCCGGCGCACACTCACCGGCTCGCACCATGCGAGTGGCCATCGTGCAGGGTGGCGGCCCGCAGGGCACGCGGGCGATCAGCACGCCGGCGGGCATCGTGCTCGAACGCCACCTGGAGGCGACGCAGGAGATCGAGCCCGGTTCGGTCGACCTGGTGGTGTGGCCGGAGAACGTCATCGACGTGCTGGTCTTCGAGGGCAGCCCGGAGTTGGCGGCCGTCACCGCGGAAGCGGCCCGCATCGGGGCGCCGTTCGCGGTGGGCATCACCGAGGACACCGCCGACGGCTCGCAGTTCCTCAACGCACAGGTGGTGGTCACGCCGGAGGGCGAGGTGGTCAGCCGGTACGAGAAGATGCGCCGCGTGCCGTTCGGCGAGTACATGCCACTGCGCGGGCTGCTCTCCGCGCTCGGCGCGCCCACCGATCTCGTGCCGCGCGATGCGAAGGCAGGCACCGGCCCGGCAGTGCTGGAACTGCCCGACGGCACGCGCCTCGCCACGGTGATCTCGTGGGAGGTGTTCTTCGGCGGCCGCGCCAACGAAGGCGTCGAGGCCGGCGGCGACGTGATCATCAACCCCACCAACGGCAGCAGCTACACGCTCACCGTGCTGCAGAGCCAGCAGGTCGCCTCGTCGCGATTGCGCGCCATCGAGCAGAACCGGTGGGTGGTGCAGGTATCGCCCACCGGGTTCAGCGCGTTCATCTCACCCGACGGCGACGTGTACCAGCGCACCGGCATCAGCGAGCGCGCCGTGCTCACGCGCACCATCGAACTCCACACCGGGCGTACCTGGTACTCGCACACAGGCGACCTGCCCTGGGTGGCGTTGTTCGCGGTGCTGCTGGCCGTGGCCGTGTGGCGCACCGCGCCCGCGTCGCGCACCTCACTGCGCCGTCGCCGGACGAGTGAGCTCAGCTCGCCGGCACCGGAATCGGCGTCGGCGGCTGCACCCCAGTGAGCACGTTCACCGCGTTGTGCGCAGCCAGGCGGGCCATCGCGCTGCGCGTCTCCACGGTGGCCGATCCGAGGTGCGGCACCAGCACCGCCGTCTCGCACTCGAGCAGTCCCGGGTGCACCGCGGGTTCGTGCTCGAACACGTCGAGTCCGGCGCCCGCGATCTGGCCGGACTGCAGGGCGTCGACCAACGCGGCTTCGTCGACGATGGGTCCGCGCGCCGTGTTCACCAGGAACGCGCTCGACTTCATCTTCCGGAACTCGTCGGCAGCCATCAGGTGGTGTGTGGCCGGGCTGTAGGGGCAGTTCAGGCTCACCACGTCGCTGGTCTCGAGCAGTTCGTCCATGCTCATGAACTGCGCGCCGAGCTCGGCCTCCACCTGCGGCGACACCGGCGTGCGGTTGCTGTAGGCGATGGTCACGCCGAACGCCTTCGCCCGGCGAGCGAGTGCACGGCCGATGTCGCCCATGCCGACGATGCCGAGCTGGCTGCCCTGGATGCCGCTGCCCAGCATGTAGAACATGCCCCACTGCCAGGGCGTGCCGCTGCGGATGACCCGTTCGCCCTCACCGAGTCGGCGCGTGCTCATCAGCACCAGCGCCATCGCGATGTCGGCGGTGGCTTCGGTGAGCACGCCCGGCGTATTGGTGCACACGACGCCACGTCGGGCGCAGGCGGCCACGTCGATGTTGTTGAAGCCGACGGCCACGTTGGCCACGACCTGCAGCTGCGGGCCGACCGCGTCGAGGAACGCGTCGTCGACCTTGGTGGTGAGCAGCGTGAGCACCGCGTGCGCGCCCTTCACCATCGTGTGCACCGCATCGACGGACGGCACGTCGAGCGAGTCCCACGCCACCACCTCGCCGGCTTCGTGCAGCAGCTCCATGCCCGCGTCGGGGATGCGACCGGTGACGACGATGCGGGGCCTCACCACTGCGCTCACGATGCGTCGATCCACGAACGCAGGCCGGTGAGGCCTTCCTCGATGTCGGCCACCGAGAGACCCGAGTAGGCGAAGCGCACGAAGTGATCGACCTCGCCAGGTTGCGGACGACCGAAGTGCTTGCGGGTGCAGAACGACACGCCCGTGGCATGCAGCGCTGCTGTTGCAAATGCACCAACTTCGTCGAAGCCCATGCGGGCCATCACGTCGGTGACCTTCGGGAACAGGTAGAAGGTGGCGTCTGGCTTCGGGCACACGAACCCGTCGATCTGTGCGAGCTGACCCCACGCTGCGTCGCGTCGGCGCTGCAGTTCGGCGAGGATGGCGAGCGGGCCGGTCTGCGAACCGACGATGCCCTCGACGCCGGCGGCCTGCACGAAGTGCGTGGTGCAGCTCTCGTCGTTGGTGTTCAGCTTGGCGATGCTGTCGGCGATGGCAACCGGCGCAACTGCGGCACCCAGCCGCCAGCCGGTCATCGCGAACTTCTTCGAGAACGTGTAGAGGATGACGGTGCGCTCGAACATGCCCGGCAGTGCGGCGATGCTCTGGCTCTGGCCGCTGTAGCGCATCTCGTAGTACGCCTCGTCGGCCAGCACGGTGAGGTCGTGCTCGATGGCCAGGTCGGCGACGGCCTGCATCTCCTGCGGTGAGCTTTCGCAGCCGAGCGGGTTCTGCAGGTTGTTGTAGATGATGGCCGTGGTGCTGGGCGTGATGAGGCTGCGCAGGTGGTCGAGGTCGATGGCGAAGCCGGTGTCGGTCTGCACGTAGCGGTAGGCCAGGCTCTGGCCGCCGTAGTACTCGATCATGCTCTCGTAGATCGGGTAGCCGGGGTTGGGGTACAGCACGCCGTCACCCGGGTTCATCACGGTCTGGATGAACTTGCCGATCACCGGCTTGCCACCGGGCTGCACCACCACGTTGGCCGCCGTGTACGGCAGACCGCGGCGGCTGCCGACGTCGTGCGCCAGCGCCTCGCGCAGCGGCATGATGCCGGCCGCCGGGCAGTACCCGGTCTTGCCCTCGGCGATGGCCACGTTCATCGCCTCGGCGATGTTGGCCGGGGTGGCGAGATTGATGTCGCCGAGGTGGAAGGGGTACACCCGGTTCCCCTTCGACGCCCAGTCCGCGGCAGCGAGCGACACGGCGAACGCCGTCTCCGTGCCCAGGTTGGCGAGCCGATCTGCAAGCGTCATGCCGCCGAGACTAACGCACCGCCAACTCCCCCGTTCCACATCGCGAACTCGTTCCGCATCGTGGAACCCACGTTACCCCGCGTCGTCCATTGCTTCTCTGAGCCACTCGACGACTTCCACGTCGATCTCGTCTGGACTGCGGACCTCGAGGTGGTGCATCCAGTGACGACTGGACGGATGCACCACCTCCTTGAACCGCTGTGATCGCTCGTACCGCCCGAGCACGATCGACAGCACCACGTCGGCGCCGGGCTTCTTCAAGTACTGCCCCGGCAACCAGAGGTAGGCGAACCCGCGAGAGCGGCGGAAGGCGATCTGGCTCTTCGATGTCCGAGTCTCGAACGTCCCGAGCTCCGCCAAGCGAGCGTGGACCCGCTCGTAGACGGACGTTGCGACGTCGTGTCCATCGAGCAAGTCGTTCGGCTCCACGCTCGCAGCATGACACGGGCGATCCGACGTGGGACCAGCCGTTCGAGTGCCACCGTCCCACCGGGGTGCACGCTGCCACTCGCATGGCTTCGTGGCACTCGGATGGTGCGCTGGCACTCGGATGGTGCGCTGGCACTCGGATGGTCGGGCGTGGGTCAGAGGTCGATGAGGACGGTGACGGGGCCGTCGTTCTCGATGGCGACGAGCATCTCGGTGCGGAAGCGACCGGTGGCGACGGTGGCGCCGAGCGCGCGGAGATGATCGACCACCGCATCGACGAGCGGCTCTGCCTGCTCGGGTCGGGCTGCCGCGATCCAGCTCGGACGGCGGCCGGCGCTGGTGTCGCCGTAGAGCGTGAACTGGCTCACCACCAGCACCTCGCGCGTGGTGTCGGCGACGCTGCGGTTCATCACGCCCGCCTCGTCGTCCATCACCCGCAGGTTCCACACCTTCTCGGCCAACTTGCGCGCGTGGTCAGGGCCGTCGGAGTGAGTGACACCGACGAGCACGCACAGGCCGGGACCGATCGCACCCACCACCTCGTCCGCGCCTCCACCCACCACCGTCACACTCGCCGCCCGCACTCGTTGCACCAGACCACGCATGACCGGCATGGTAGAGAATGGCGCATGATCGAGCTGGATGCGGGCGACGCGCACATGACCGTCTACCCCGACGAAGGCGGCCGCATCGGCGCGCTGCAGGTGGGTGACCAGCCGCTGCTGCACGACGACCCCGCGGGAGGTCCGCTCATCTGGGGGTGCTACCCGATGGCGCCGTGGGCGGGGCGAGTGCGCGACGGGCGGTTCACGTTCGACGGGCTGCGGTACCAGCTGCCGCTCAACATGCCCCCTCACGCCATCCACGGCACCGGGTTCGTGAGCCGGTGGGAAGTGCTCGACGCCGGCCAGGACTTCTGCGACCTGCAGACCACACTGCCGTGGCCGTTCGGCGGCACTGCCACCCAGCACCTGCAACTCGACCCGCACGGACTGGCCTGCATCCTCACCGTCTACGCCACGGGCGTGCCGATGCCGGCCGTGGTCGGCTGGCACCCCTGCTTCCTGAAGCCGCAGCGGGCCGACCTCGAGTTCGCACGCATGTACGTGCGCGACGCCGACTCCATCGCCGTGCCCGGGCTGGTGGCGCCCAAGCCCCACCCGTGGGACGACTGCTTCGTCGAGCCGCTGGCCCCACTCCGCCTGCACTACCCGGGCCTCACGGTCACCATCGCCAGCGACTGCGACCACTGGGTGGTGTACGACGAACCCGACCACCTCACGTGCGTGGAACCGCAGAGCGGCCCGCCCGACGCGTTCACCATCGGCGGCGCGGCTCGGCTCGAACCCGGCGACATGCTGCAGCGGCACATGGCACTCAGCTGGTCGGCGCAGCGGCGACAATGGTGAGCGAAGTTCCGCCAGAAAAGTGAAAGGACGGTCCGTCTCGCAGCTCTCCACTGCTGAGGAGAAGGACCATGAGACATGCCCGAGCTGCGCACCGACGCCCAACTGGTCACCGCCTACACGGCCGGGGATCGTGGCGCGCTCGCGGGCATCTACGACCGCTACTCCCCCGGCCTGTACGACACGGCGGCAGCAATGCTGCGCGACCGGCACGAGGCGGCCGATGCGATGCAGGACGTCATCCTCATCGCCGCCGAGCGGATGGCCCAGCTGCGCGAGCCGGAACGGCTGAAGCCCTGGCTGTACGCCATCCTGCGCAACGAGGTCTACCGCCGCACCAAGAAGCGCGGCCGCACGCTGCCCACCGATTTCTCCGCGATGGGGGCACCTGAAGTGGCCGCGCCCATTGCGCCCGACGCCGAGGGCGAGGCCCTGTCGGCGGCAGAGCTCGGCGAACTGGTCCGCAGCGCGGCCTGCGGGCTCGACGAGCGCGACCAGCTGGTGCTCGAGCTCAGCGTGCGCCAGGGTCTGCAGGGCGCCGACCTCGCCGCCGCGCTGGGCGTGACCGCCGAGCAGAGCTACACGCTCGTGCACCGCATGCGCGACCGAGTCGACCGCAGCCTCGGAGCACTCGTGGTGGCGCGCGCCGGGCGCAAGGCCTGCCCCGAGCTCGCCGACGTGCTGCGCGGATGGGACGGCGAGTTCAGCGTGCTCGTGCGCAAGCGCGTCGCCCGCCACATCGAGCGGTGCGAGACCTGCGAGCGCACGCGCAAGAAGGCAGCTCCGCTGGCACTGCTCGGGTCGGCGCCTGCGTTCGCCGCGCCGGTGGCGCTGCGCGACAGCATCCTCGCCAAGGCCGGCCGCCCCGGCGCAGCACCCGCACACGCCTACCAGTTCGATGCCGAGGGCGGCTTCCCGCGCATGGCACGCGCGATGCGGCTGCCGACGGCCGTCATGGTCGGTGCCGCAGCGGTCGTCATCGGCATCGGCGGCGGTGCGCTCGTGGCCGCCACCATCGACGACGCTCCCGCGGCGTCGCCGGCCACCACCGTTGCGGTGGTCACCACGCCCGCGCCCGACACCACGGTCGCCGCGACCACGTCGTCGTCGAGCACGTCGAGCACCACCAGCACCACGTCGACCACGAGCACCACGCTCGCCCCGGTGCCGGGGTCGCTCGCCCTCACCGCGACGGTGGTCGATCTCGGGCCGGCCGACCAGTCGGAGGCGTTCACCGTCGGCAACCCTGGTGAACTCCCCGTCGACTGGACGGTCGACGGTGCTGCCCAACCGTTCACACTCGTGAACGCCGGTGGCACGCTGCAGCCGGGCCAGTCGCAGGTGGTCACCGTCGCCATCGACCGCGCCAACCTCGGCGAGGGCACCGTCGAACGCACCGTCACGCTGTTCGACTCGAACGGCGTCGGCCAGAAGGTGCTGCTGCGGGCGCGCGTCGAGCGGGCACCACGGCTCACCCTGAACGGTCCGGAGGGCGTGCTGTCGGCGTGCGACCCGGGCAGCAAGAACGTCACCGTCGACTACACCGACGAATCGGCCATCGACTTCCCGGCGCGAGTGGAGTGGAGCGGCCCCGAGTCGGGCAGCAACGCACTCGAGCGGCGGGCCAACACCTCGGTGTTCGGCGACATCCTCATCTCCGGCACCGACGCCGGCATCTACACCTACACGGTGTTCGTCACCGACGTCCGCGGCAACGTCGCCAGCATCAGCGGCTCCTTCGAGATCCAGCCCTGCCCGGGCTGACCAGCGGCGGAGCGCTTTCCCATTGCCGGGACGAGGGTCACACCGCGTTGCACTCGCGTGACGGCTACCGGCCGGTAACCACCTCCCGATAGCCTGGCTCACCATGTCTGCAGTACCCAGCCGGCCGACGTCATCGGCCGCAGCGACCGGCCTCGCCTCCGATGCCCCGCTGAAGATCGCCTACCTCACCTACCGCGGCAAGCCGCACGTGGGTGGGCAGGGCGTCTACACCCGTCACCTCACCAAGGCGCTGGTCGATCTCGGCCACACGGTCGAGGTGTTCAGCGGGCAGCCGTACCCGGTGCTCGACGAGCGGATCACGCTGCACAAGCTGCCCAGCCTCGACCTGTGGAACGACTACTACCCCGGTCGCTTCCCCGGCTACTGGGAGATCAAGAGCAAGGGCGACGCGGCCGAGGTGTTCACACACCTGAAGGGCACGTTCGGCGAGCCGCTCGGGTTCAGCGTGCGCGTCTACGAGGAGCTCAAGTCGCGCCTCGCCGACTTCGACCTGGTGCACGACAACCAGTGCCTCGGCTACGGCATCCTCGGCATCGAGAAGATGATGCCGACGATCGTCACGCTGCACCATCCCATCACTCGCGACCGCGCGCTCGAGATGGCGCACACGCCGAACTGGCGCAAGCGGCGGAGCATCGGTCGTTGGTACAACTTCGTCAAGATGCAGGGCCGTGTGGCCAGCCGCATGCCGCGGGTCGTGGTGGTCAGCGAGAACAGCATCAAGGACATCCACACCGACATGAAGGTCAGCCTCGACCGCATGCGCCTGGTGCCGGTGGGCGTGGATCCCGAGCTGTTCACCCCGCTGCCGCACATCACCCGCCGCCCAGGTCGCCTCATCACCACCGCGTCGGCCGACGTGGCGTTGAAGGGCCTCAGCTACCTGCTGGAAGCGATGGCGAAGCTGCGCACCGAGCGCGACGTCACGCTCACCATCATCGGCAAGCCGCGCGAAGGCGCGAGCAACGACCTCATCGACAAGCTGGGTCTGCGCCCGCACATCGAGTTCGTGTCGGGTGTGCCCGACGAGCGCATCGTCGAGCTCTACGCCGAGGCGGAACTGGCCGTGGTGCCCAGCCTCTACGAGGGCTTCAGCCTGCCCGCCATCGAGGCGATGAGCACCGGCATCTGCCTGGTGGCCACCGACGGCGGCGCGCTGCCCGAGGTCACCGGCAACGACGGCGAGACCGTGCTGCAGTGCAAGGCCGGCG
Source organism: Actinomycetota bacterium (assembly GCA_030685215.1). Taxonomy (GTDB): domain Bacteria; phylum Actinomycetota; class Acidimicrobiia; order Acidimicrobiales; family Ilumatobacteraceae; genus UBA668. The sequence continues at coordinate 30,360 of JAUXQB010000239.1, read as the reverse complement.
ACGTGGAAGCACTCGCCACCGCCATCACCCGCGGGCTCGACGACGCCGAGTTGCGCGCTCGCATCGGTGAGGCCGGCCGCCAGCGCGTGGTCGAGCGGTGGAGCTGGAAGCACTGCGCGCAGCTCACCGTCGATCAGTACCGCGAGGTGCTGGCCATGCCGCAGAACGTCGCCAAGCTGCGCAAGAACGGCCGGGTGTAGTACTTGCTCACCATCCGTTTCGATCGATTGGGCCTGCAGCCCGGCGACCTGGTGCTCGACGCGGGCGCCGGCTTCGGCCGCCATGCGTTCGAAGTGGCTCGCCGCGGCGCGAACGTGGTGGCGCTCGACTACATGGCCGACGAGGTCGCCACCACCCGTGGCACGTTCGGCGCGATGGTCGAAGCCGGCGAGATCCCCGAGGCGCGCTACGTCGGCGCGCTGCAGGGCGACGCCACGCGCCTGCCGTTCGCCACCGACTCGTTCGACCGCGTCATCACCAGTGAGGTGCTCGAGCACATCCAGGACGACGTCGCGGCCATCGGCGAGCTCGTCCGCGTGCTGAAGCCGGGCGGCACCTTCGCCGCCACGGTGCCCACGTGGTACCCGGAGAAGATCAACTGGTTGCTGAGCGACGAGTACCACGCCCCCAAGAGCGTGGGCGGTCACGTGCGCATTTACAGCGCCACCGAGCTGAAGGCGAAGCTGCGTACGGCCGGGCTGCAGGTGCTCGGCAGCCATCATGCGCACGCGCTGCACTCGCCCTACTGGTGGCTGAAGTGCGCAGTCGGTCCGCGCAACGACGACCACGCACTGGTCAGCCGCTATCGCAAGATGCTCGAGTGGGAGATCACCGAGCAGCCGGCCGCGCTGGCCGTGCTCGAGCGTGGCCTCGCGCCCGTCATGGGCAAGAGCTTCATCGTCTACGGAGCCAAGCTGTGAGCCGCATCCCCGACATCGAGGGTGTGCTCAGCGCCGACGAGGTGGTGCAGACCGCGGAGAGCATCGCCGCGCTGCAGCTCGACACCGGCATGATCCCCTGGTTCCCCGGCGGTCACTGCGACCCGTGGAACCACGTCGAGACCGCGATGGCACTCGACGTCGCCGGCCTGCACAGCCCCGCCGAGCGCGCCTACGAGTGGCTGGTCGACATCCAGCGCCCCGACGGCAGTTGGTGGAACTACTACCTGCCCGACGGGTCGGTGGAGGAAGCCAAGCTCGACACCAACGTGTGCGCCTACATCGCCACCGGCGTGTGGCACCACTGGTTGTGCACGTGGGACCGTGGCTTCGTCGACCACCTGTGGCCCACCGTGCAGCGCTCGCTCGACTGGGTGCTCGGCATGCGCAAGCCCGACAGCACGGTGCTGTGGGCGTGCACCGAGGACGACCGTCCGTGGGACTACGCGCTGCTCACCGGGTCCAGCAGCATCTCGCACGCGTTGAAGTGCGGCGCCCAGCTGGCCGAGCTCATCAACGAACCCCGCCCCGACTGGTGCGAGGCCGGCCGACGGCTCGCCGACATCGTGGCCACCCGCCCCGACGCCTTCGAGCCGAAGGAGCGCTGGGCGATGGACTGGTACTACCCCGTACTCGCCGGCGCGCTCACCGGCGAGGAGGCCAAGGCTCGCCTGGCCGACGGGTGGCCGGTGTTCGCAATGGAGGGCAAGGGCATCCGGTGCGTCAGCGACGAGCCGTGGATCACCGCCAGCGAGACCGCCGAAGCGTCCATCGCACATGCCGCTATCGGCGACATGAGCACCGCCACCGATCTGCTTGCCTGGACCCGACCGCACCGTCGCGACGACGGCGCGTACGACACCGGCATCGTGTACCCGTCGATGGTGCGCTTCCCGCCCGACGAGACCAGCGCCTACACCGGCGCGGCTGTCATCCTCGCGGCCGACGCCATCACCGGTGCCAGCGCAGCGGCCAACGTGTTCGTGCCGCGCGCCGTCCTCGACTGACGCCGCTGATCACTGGGGGACCGCACGGATCTCGAGCAGACGTGGCACGAGCGCCTCGCTGACGAACCGGATGCCCACGTCCTCGGCGAGATGCACACCGTCCGGTCGACCCGCCGGACCGTCGAGGCCCGAGTCGGTCAACCATCGCGCGAGATCCACCTGCTCCACCGGCAGCGAGTCGATGATCTCGCGCAGGGCCGTCCAGCGCGCGGGATCGTCGATCGGCGAGTCGACCTCGTCCCACTGCAGATCGACGTCGGGTGGCGTGACCCACACCACCGATGCCCCGGCAGTCTCGACCTCGTCGACGAACGACCGGTAGGCGTCGTCGATCAGCGCACGCCCGATCGGGTCGGCCACCGACACCACCTCACCGTCGGGGAGGCGGATGTCGACCGCGTCCCACGCGCCGATGTCGACGAGCACGATGTCGATCTGCTCGCCCGATGCCACCCTGTCCACGATCGACTGCCATGCACCCACGCACCCGGCGAGCGAGAGCTCGTCGGCCTCACCCTGCTCGTTGGTGAACAGGTGGAGGCGGCCGTCGTCACCGGCGGAGAGCCCGCACCCTGGAAACGCAGCGCTGCCCGCGACCACCTCGTCGGGATGGTCCGCGGCGTACGCGATCAACTGGTCGGACAGGTGCACGGCGGTGCTGTCGCCGGCGACGAGCACTCGTGCCGGACCGGTCGGTATCGGCAGCGTGGTCGACGGCAGCGTGGTCTCGACACCGGTGCTCGGCGACGACGAGTCGGTGGGCACCGTCGGCGAAGTGACCGGTGCCGTGACCGGCGCGGTGGGTGCCACGGTCTCGACCGGCGGCAGCGTGACCACCGACGACCCCGGACCACCCGCTCCGTCGGGCACGACGAACACGGCCAGCATCGCCACCACCGCCATCGACGCGACCAGCGCGACCGCGCCCTTCCGGCCCGCCAGCCGGCGCCGACTGCGGATCGGCTCCTCCAGCAGACGCAACGAGAGATCGGCGAGCACGATCGCGGCGGCCACACGCACGGTGTCGAGCACCAGCCCGTCGAGTTGCGTGCGCTCCGGTGTCAACAGCAGGAACGCCGGCCAGTGCCACAGGTACAGCCCGTAGCTGTGGTCGCCGATCCACCGCATCGGCGCGGACCCGAGGATGCTCGCGCCGAGTCCGTCGGCGGCCGCCACGACCACCACGACCATCGCGATCGCGAACACCGGGAAGCCCCAACGGAACAGCCACACCGAGTCGTTCTCCGCGAGGGCGATGATCGCTACCGCGCCCGCTGCGGCGATCGGCGTCAGGCGGCGGGCGGCCCGCGCACCGCGCAGCGTGCCGTCGGCGAGCGGCAGCGTGAACGCCGCGGCGACGGCACCGATGAGCAGGCTGTGCGCTCGCGCCGCCGTGTTCATGTAGGTGTCGGTCGGCGACGACGGATCGAACCACACGATCATGAACGCGATCGACGCCGCCGAACCGACGGCGGCGATGACGCCGACCACTCGACGCAGCGCGTGGCGCGAACGAATGGCCACCAGGAACACCAGTGGCCACACCACGTAGAACTGCTGCTCGATGGCGAGCGACCAGTAGTGGTTCAGCGGAGACGGGTCGCCGAAGCGCGCCCAGTAGTCGCCGCCACCGGTGATGGTGCCCCAGTTCGTCGCCCACGCCAACGACCACAGCACGTCGCGGCGCAGCGAGGCGACCGCGATGTCGGCCAACGGCCACACGATCGACACCGCTGCGAGCACCGCGAGGCTCGCCGGCATCAGTCGACGCAGTCGACCCGCCCAGAAGTGGCGGAGTCGGACGGCACGATGGTGGTCGACGTCGGAGAGCAGCTTGAAGGTGATCAACCAGCCCGAAACGACGAAGAACGCATCGACGCCGAGGATGCCGCCGGCCAGGTGGTCGAGGTGGAACGCGACCACGAGCGCCACCGCAATGGCGCGCAGACCGTCGAGCGCAGGCCGGTACGACTGCTGCGGCGGGAGTGCGTGGAGCGTGGCGCTCGCGGGCGACGTGACGCCGGACGCAATCGTTCCAGGCATCACTGCTGACGGTACCAGCGCGCACCGGCTTCGCCCGACGGGAAGCGGCTTTCCTACGCTCCCCACATGCAGCGACTGACCGCCCTCGACGAGTACCTCGTCCATCAGACTCCCGAGCCGTTGTCGGTGGTGCAGACGCAGCACGAGCACTGGCGGGAGAGCCTGTTCTTCGTCGCCCATCGCCCCGATCGGCTCGACGACATGGTCATCCTCACCATGGCGACCTTCCCGCCCCGCGGCGTGATGGATTCGCTGCAGATGGGCAACGTCGGCGGCGTGCAGGTCATCGGCCACACCGAGCGTGCGCACAACGGCGACCCGCACACGATGGAGGCCGGCGGCGCGCGCGTCGAAGTGGTGAAGCCGTTCGAGGAGCTGCACCTCTCCGCCGATCCCGCGCAGTGCACGCTCGGCATGGATCTCACGTTCCGCGCCCGCACGCAGCCGTACGGCCTACGGCGCGGCAACATGCGCGCGGGCAACGAGGTCATCTGGGACCAGAGCCACATGCTGCAGTCGGGCTGGTTCAACGGCACCTACACCTACGACGGCGTCACACACGAGGTGCACGACTGGTGGGGCCAGCGCGACCACAGCTGGGGCATCCGCAACCACGGGCGCTGCCCGATGTGGATGTGGTTGCAGCTGCAGTTCGACGACGGCTTCCTCGGCGTGTGGCACTGGGAGCTCGCCAACGGCGCGCAGGTGTACAGCGACGGTTGTTGGGCACCGGCCGATGGCAGTGCTCCAGTGCCACTGATCGGCTTCCGCCACGACTTCACGTGGCTGCAGTCCGACGGCGAACCCGCGCGCTACGGCGACCACGGCGAGACGGTCTCGCACGTGCGCGGCACTGCGGTGTTCACGCTCGAAGGCGGTCGCTCGGTGGAGGTGCAGGCCGAGGGCCGCTTCGACCGCCCGTACGAACCATTCCAGCGCGGCGGCCTCAACCAGGTGTCACTCACCACCGACGACGGCCGCACCGGCACCGGCATCATCGAGATCACGGGCGCCCACCACCACCGTTACTTCCCCGACACCACGCCGCCCGGCCCGCTGCCCCGCTGACTGGACCTCTTCAGCCGGGGGGAGCGCGAGGTCGCCAAGTCGTTGGTGCGAGGGACGATTCGACTCGAGCGCCGTCTCAGCGAGTGACGTCGACGGTGCGTGCTGAGTCGTCGTGCTCGGACTCGTGGTCGTACGGCACGGCGAGCAGTCGGCCGTCATCGGGCTCGACCCCGACGGCGCGCGACGGCGGGTTGGCGCGGCTCGCGATGCTCCGTCGCCTGGCGACCCAGAGGACGGCGACGCTCGCGACCAGGGCCGCCCACCACGCGCCGAGGGGCACGGGTCCACCTCGAGGGCCGTCCTGGTCGGATCCGACCGCAGCAGCCAACGTGTTCGGAACCGGCGCGAGCGTGGTGCTGGGGGCCGCATCGGCCGAGGTGACGGCGACGGGTTGATACAGGCCGAGCGCGGTCGCGGTCGCCCCGTCGACGGCTCCAGTTTCGGCGAGCCCGTTGGCGCGCTGGAAGGCGATCACCGCGGCAACCGTCTGGGGGCCGAAGACGCCGTCGGCGCCGAGTCCGTCGTCGACGCCCGCGGCGATCAACGCCATCTGCACGTCGACGACGGGCTCACCCTCGTCGCCCTCGCGCACCTCTTCCCACGGAGCCGGGGCCGGGGTGATCGCTCCACCCGCACGCACCACGTCGACCTGACTCGCGATGAACGAGGTCAACGCTTCGGCTCCCGCCGGGGTGAGGTGCGCGCCGTCGGCTTCGAACCAATCCGGCGACGCTGCGGAGTAGGTCGCCCAGTCCGCGATCTGCAGATACCCGCCGAACTGTCCGGCGAGCTCGTACAGCGAACGGTTCGCGCCCCGGTACGTGCTGCCATTCGCGAGATGGAGCGGCTCCTCGTAGTCGACACCCTTTGTCCGCAGGGAGAGCCAGACCACCGAGCCGATGCCCTGACGCTGCGCCTCGGCGACCATCTCGCCCACACCGTCTGCGAAGCGGTCGGCGGAGTCGTTGTACCCGCTCATCACCACCAACACCTCGCCCCACTCACCCGCTTCCTCCTGCAGGGCGGTGAGCGCGTTGCGCGGGCGATACTGCTCGCGGCTCCAGCACGATCGCTCGGACGTGCGACGGCACGACTCGGCGTCGAACACGAAGTTGAACCGCTCGAGTTCGCCGTACTCGTCGTACCAGCGGACGCCGGACAACGTCGAATCACCGATCAACCCGATGTGGGGTGCTGCCGCACCGGCGACGTGGCGCACCGTCGCGGTCTGTCCGTCGGACCCGGCGCCCACGGATGTCGATAACCCGAGGGCGAGCATCGTCGACACCGCAACGAGCCCCGATCGGCCGAGTGCACGCGCGCGGCGTATTCGACCAGACGAGGAGGCGCGGGCGATGGACATGTCGGCTTACCGTACCCAGGCATCGCCCACGGCATACCTCGGGCAACCCGCGCCTGGTCCCATCACTTCCACAGCTGATGTGGGATTCGTAGGACCAGACGCGGATCCAGCGACCGCGCCGGCATCCCGCACCTCCTCCCGTCTGGTCCCATCACTTCCACAGCCGATGTGGGATTCGTAGGACCAGACGGCATCGAAACCCGGGCGAGTGAGCCGGCGTGGCACGATGAAGGGGTGAGCTTCCCCACTGCCGACGTCCTGCACACCATCGCCGACCATTCGCTGCACGCCTGCGGCGCCGCGCCGCTCGGTGCCGGGCCGCACTCGGCGCGCACCCCCATCACCGGGGCAACGCTCGGGTTCGTGGCTGCCACCGCCGACGTCGACACCACCGTCGCTCGGGCCGCCACCGCGTTCGCCACGTGGCGCACCGCACCTGCGCCGTTGCGCGGCGAACTCGTCCGCCGACTCGGCGAGCAGCTGCGACTGCACAAGGCCGACCTCGCTCGGCTGGTCACGCTCGAGGCCGGCAAGATCGAGAGCGAAGCGCTCGGCGAGGTGCAGGAGATGATCGACATCTGCGACTTCGCGGTCGGCCTCAGCCGGCAACTGCACGGCCTCACCATCGCCAGCGAGCGACCCGGCCACCGCCTGATGGAGCAGTGGCACCCGGTCGGCCCGGTCGGTGTCATCACCGCCTTCAACTTCCCCGTCGCGGTGTGGAGCTGGAACGCCGCGCTCGCGCTCGTGTGCGGCAACCCGGTCATCTGGAAGCCGAGCGAGCTGACGCCGCTCACTGCGATGGCCACGCACGCACTGTTCGAGAAGGCGGCCGCCTCGATGGACGTGCCCGCCCACCTCAACCAGGTGCTGCTCGGCGACGGCAGCGTCGGCGCCGAGATGGTGGCGCACGAGGGCGTGCCCATCGTCAGCGCCACCGGCAGCACGGCGATGGGCCGCAAGGTCGCCCCCGTGGTGGCCGCTCGGTTCGGTCGCAGCATCCTCGAACTCGGCGGCAACAACGCCGCCATCGTCGCCCCCAGCGCCGACCTGGAGATGGTGGTGCGCGGTGTCACGTTCGCGGCAGCGGGCACCGCCGGCCAGCGGTGCACCAGCCTGCGCCGGCTCATCGTGCACCGGTCGCGTCACGACGAAGTGGTCGCTCGACTCGCCACCGCGTTCGCCAGCCTGCCCATCGGCAGCCCGCTCGACTCCGGCACCTTGGTGGGGCCGCTCGTCAACATGTTCGCGTTCGACCGCATGCAGGCCGCGCTGGCCACCGCACAGGGCGACGGCGGTGCCGTGGCGGTCGGTGGCGATCGGCACCTGGCCGACGAAGCGCCCGCGGCAGCGTACGTGCGCCCCGCCATCGTCACCATGCCGGGCCAGACCGAGATCGTGGCCACCGAGACCTTCGCACCGGTGCTGTACGTGATGGCGTACGACAGCTTCGACGAAGCAGTGCACCTGCAGAACGACGTGCCGCAGGGCCTGGCCAGCAGCGTGTTCACCACCGACCTTCGCGAAGCCGAGCGCTTCTGCAGCGCGGCGGGCAGCGACTGCGGCATCGCCAACGTGAACATCGGCCCCAGCGGCGCCGAGATCGGTGGCGCGTTCGGCGGCGAGAAGACCACCGGCGGCGGCCGCGAGAGCGGCAGCGACGCGTGGAAGGGCTACATGCGCCGGGCCACCAACACCATCAACTACAGCAACGACCTTCCGCTCGCGCAAGGCGTGCAGTTCGGCTGACCACCGCCGGGCTGCCGAACCCGGGCTGTCCGCCCGGCGCTCAGGTGGTCTCGGTCTCCACGGTGGGCGCGTTGGTGGTGACCGCGGAGATCACGCCGGGCAGTACTGCGACGAGCCACTCCTCGGCGATCTCCGACGCAGTGTCGCTCGAGGCGAGGAACACCCCGACCCACACGTTGTCGTCGAACCAGTCGGCCTCGCAGAACGGCCGGTAGCCTGCCTCCGGGTCGCGCGGCTCGGCGCAGTAGCGCAGCAGCGTGCCGCCCTCGTGCGCGGTCTCGGTGCCGAAGGTGAGCTCGAACTCCGGCAGCACGCGAACGAGGTCGGAGCGGTAGTCGCTGACCGCTTCGCCGAACGCGATGCCGATGCCGGACTCGAACGTCGGATCGTCGAGCGTGCAGTTCACCAGTGCGAGCGAACCGCTCACGTCGGGCTGGTAGACGAACGCCTGCGGCTCGGTGGAGGCTTCCGCGACCGTCTGCACCTCCGTCGGCGCTTGCGTGGCGAGCGCGGCCATCTCTCCGGCGGGGCAACGATCGAGGGCCACCGAGTCGCCGGGCTCGGCGCCGGCACGTGTGACGAGAGCCTGCACCGCCGCGAGCATCGCGTTGGTCGACAACGAGTTCGACGTCTCGTCGTCGTCGCCGCTCATCAGCACGAACGCGCCCACCCCGAGCACGGCGACGAGTGCGATGGCCCCGATGACCAGACCGGTCTTGCTCTTCGACGAGCCGGGCGTGGGCGGCGGCGCGGCCGGCATGTACTGGCCCTGGTACGGCGGGGGCGGCGGCGGCGGCGGAACACTCGGTGGTCCGGGCGGCGGGGGCGGCAGCGACGACATCGCGGCATCCTACGCATCCTGCGGGATGGCATAGCCTGAACACGTGAGCTGGATCGACCACATCGTCGAGCGACAGATCGCCGAGGCCATCGCCCGCGACGAACTCGCGCCGGCGCACCTGCACGGCGCCTCACTGGATCTCGACACGCAGCGCACCGACGGATGGTGGGCCGAACAGTTCGTTCGCAAGGAACGCAGCCGCCTGCTGCGCGACGACGCGGTACGCGAACGTGCCGCGCTGCAGCCACCGTTCTGGCGCGCCGGAACGGTCGCCGAGCTCACCGCGTTGGTCGCCGCCGCGAACAAGTGGGTGGTCGACACCAATCGACAGATGCTCCCGGCCGATGGCATCGATCTGTTCGACCCGCGCGAAGTGATCGCCACGTGGCGGTCGCTCCAGCAGACCTGACGACATCGCGAAACTTCGCGGGCCGCCGGCACATCGAACCAACTGCACCGAAACCACGACACTGAACCCACCGACACCACAGGGAGCACATCATGACCACCGAGACCAGCGGGCAGCGCGTGAGCCGGCGTCGGATCGTGGGCATCGTCGCCGCTGCTGCGGTCGTCGTCGTCGCAGTGGTCGCGATCCTGGCGCTCAGGGACACCGGTGAGTCCACCGACCACGGTGGTGGCTGGATCGGCCCCATCGACGGGGATCCACAGGTGATCTACGAGTATCACGACGCCTCCGTCGCACCCGAGTACCACCGCAGCTACACGCTCACCGTGTGGGAGGGCTCGGCTCGCCTGGTGGTGCATTCGTACGGCGACAACATCCACGATGTGACGGTGCCGATCGACGATGCGATGTGGCAGCAGACGCTCGACGACGCGCTCGACTACTCCGGCACCGACAGCGTGGAGAACGACGGTTGTACCGGCGGCACGGCCGACGAGATCACCGTGCTCGACGGCAACGACGAAGAAGTGGTGCACGTGTTCATGGACCACTGCGGCAGCGGCGAGACGGTCTACATCCGCAGCGCCGTCAGCAGCGTGCTGGGCCTGTTCGACCTGGCGACGCTGACCGCCACCGACGCCTGACGCGGTCAGGCCGAACGACGGAGCACTCGCAGGCTGCCCGTCTCGCTGATCGGCCGGAAGCGACCGCTCTGCACCGCCGGCAGGAAGATGCGCTCGTACGGCGGGCGGCCGCCGTCGGCCGGGTCAGGGAACACGTCGTGGATGGCCAGCGTGCCCCCGACCGCGACGTGCGGGGTCCAGCCCTCGTAGTCGAGTCGTGCCGGCTCGTCGCCGTGACCGCCGTCGATGAAGAGGAACGCGAGCGGCGACGCCCAGTGCGCGGCGACGGCGGGTGACTGGCCGACCACGGCGAACACGACGTCTTCGAGGTCGGCGTCGTGGATGGTGTCGCGGAACGTGGGCAACGTGTCCATCTTGCCGGTGCGCGGGTCGACCACCGACGTGTCGTGGTGCTCCCACCCCGCCTGGTTCTCCTCGCTGCCGCGATGATGGTCGACGGCGAACACGACGGTGCCGGCCGCACGCGCCGCGCCACCCAGCCACACCGTGGACCGTCCGCAGTACGACCCCACTTCCAGGAACGGGAGACCCGGCACGGCCGCACCGGCCGCGACGGCGGCCTCGTACAGCGCATCGCCCTCGTCGGGCGGCATGAAGCCCTTCGCCGCCAGCGCATGCTGACGCAACATCGGCTCGAGGGGCATGCGGGCACCATAATCGCCACCATGGAACTCCGCGAAGGGCTGGCGCGTGTGCGGAGGTGGGCTCGGCCGCACGCACCGCTCATCGTGCTGACGCTGCTGGTGGCGTGGTGGGCCACCAACCTGCACCACCGCGGCCACACGTGGGGCGACGACTTCGCGCTCTACCTGCGCCAGGCCGACAGCCTGTTCAACGGCGACGTCGGTCGGGTGATCGCCGACAACCACTTCAACGTCGACAATGCGGCCAAGCCCGGGTTCAGCCCGTACGTGTACCCGTGGGGTTACCCGGTGCTGCTCGCACCGGTCAGTCGTCTGTTCGGGATCGACTTCGCGGCACTGAAGATGGTGGCCGTCGTCTGCTTCGTCGTGTTCCTCTGGTTCTTCTTCGCGGTCGTGCGGCGGCGCATGGCGTACTGGCCGGCCGTGGGCGTGGTCGCGGTCACGGCCACGTCGCTGTACTACCTCAACTACACCGACTACCTGGTGAGCGAGATGCCGTACATGGCGGCCGCCGCCATCACGCTCTGGTACCTCGACCGGCTGCGCGATTCCCAACCGCTCGACGCTGCCACCCGCCGGCAGCTGGTGATCCTCGGATTGTTCGCGATGTGCCTGTTCAACGTGCGGCGAGAAGGACTCGCCGTCGTGCTCGCCATCGGCGTGGCGCAGCTGCTCGACCTCCGCGGTCGGTGGCGCACCGTGGCGTGGCGACACATCGCGACGCCCTACGCGGCGTTCGTCGGCGGCGTGATCGCGGTGCAGCTCGTCCTGCCCAGCGCACTCGCCCCGAGGTACGACGACGCCGGTCTGCACCAGACGTGGCGGAAGCTGCAGGGTCCGTTCCGCGGCGCGTTCGCCACCCAGCTGGGCTTCGACGATCTCGCCGGCACGGGCCTGCTGCTCGTGTTCCTGTTGGTCGTCGCGGGACTCGCGCTGCGCATGTACACATCCGCCACCACCGACCTGCCGTTGGCCGTGTTCGCCATCGGGTCGATGATCGCGGTGGGCACCATTCCCGCCCTGGCCGACCGGTACCTGATGGCCATCACCCCCATCGCCGTCTACTTCGGCACGCAGGCGATCGTTGGCCTCCGGCTTCCCCGCGACGCCGGGCGATGGCTGGCCACGGCCGCGCTGGCGACGATCACGGTGGCGCACCTCACCGAGCTGCCGTCGACGGTGGCTGCCGCCCGCGACTTCAACGATCGCGGGCTGGTGGTGGAGGGTCCGGAGACCGACCATGTGCAGGAAGCGTTCGCCGCAGTGCGCCGGTTCACCCATCAGGACGACGTGGTGTCGTTCTTCAAGGTGCGCGCGCTCACCTTCTACACCGATCGCCGCGGCGTGCAGTCCGACGTGCTCGAGATCGTGCGGCAACGCTCCGACTTCTTCCTGATGCGCATCGGCATGGCCGGCGGCCAGGCGCTCGTCACCGACGCCGAAGCAACCTCCATGGCGTGGACAGAGGTGTGGCGCAACGACCAATGGGTGCTGTGGCGCCTGCCGCTGTACGAAAGCCCGTGACCAGCTGCCAGAATCACCCGGAATGACTGCGCTCGCCGATCTCGTCACCTTGCTCGACCTGGAAGCCATCGAGGTCAACCTGTTCCGCGGCGTCTCACCCGACGAGAACCGCCAGCGCGTGTTCGGCGGACAGGTGGCCGGTCAGGCGCTGGTCGCCGCCACGCGCACCGTCGAACCCGGCCGCCAGGTGCACTCCCTGCACGCCTACTTCCTGCGACCCGGCGACCCCACGGTTCCCATCCTCTACGAGGTCGACCGCATCCGCGACGGCAAGAGCTTCACCACTCGCCGCGTCGTCGCCATCCAGCACGGCAAGGCCATCTTCAACCTGCAGGCCAGCTTCCACGTCGCGGAATCCGGCCCCGACTACCAGAGCCCGATGCCGCTCGATGTGCCACCGGCAGAGTCGCTGCCCGACTTCAAGACACGCATGGAGCCGTACAAAGCGCGCATGGGCGAGTGGTACGACCGGCCCCGCCCGATCGACCTGCGCCACATCGACGGCGACCCGTTCAGCCGGCGCGGCAAGCCGGCCGACGGGCAGCGGGTCTGGATGCGCGCCGACGGCGCACTGCCCGACGACCCCACCCTGCACGCGTGCATCGTCACCTACGCGAGCGACATGACATTGCTCGACACGACTGTGCTGCCGTTCGGCATGTCGTGGGAAACTCCCGGCATGCAGATGGCCAGTCTCGACCACGCGATGTGGTTCCACCGACCGTTTCGCGCCGACGAGTGGCTGCTCTACGATCAGCGGCCCATCTCCACCGGCGGCGCACGCGGCCTGGCCGGCGGCAACATCTTCACCGCCGATGGCACGCTTGCCATCAGCGTCGTGCAGGAGGGCCTCGTGCGGGTGGCACAGCAGTGAGCCGTCGCCTCACCGGCGTGCTCGTGGGCGCCGCACTGCTGCTCGGGGCGTGCTCCGACGATGCGGCCGACCCGGTCGCATCGAGTCCCGACGTCACGTTCACCACCACCGCACCGTCGCCGTCCACCACGGTCGCGCCCACCGACTCCGTCGCCACCGAGCCGACCACCGAGCCCACCGACACCACGGCACCCTCGACGCCCCCCACCACTCCCCTCACTGCCGACGTGGTCGCGTTCACCCCGTTCGTCGACCTGTGGCAACCCGTCGACATGGCGTGGCGTGCCGGCGATGCCGCGCTGTACTTCGTGGAGCAGAAGGGTCGCATCATTCCCGTCGTCGACGGTGTCGCGGGTGAGCCGGCGCTCGATGTGAGCACCACGATCGCCACCGGCCCCGAGCAGGGCCTGCTCGGCCTCGCGTTCCACCCCACCGAGCCACTCGCCTACGTGAACTACACGCGCGCCGGTGGCGACACGGTCATCGCCGAATACGCGGTCGGCGCCGACGGCGTGTTCGACGTGGGCAGCGCTCGCGAGGTGCTCGTCATCGGTCAGCCGCAGGACAACCACAACGGTGGCGACCTCACCTTCGGACCCGATGGCTTCCTCTACATCGGGATGGGCGACGGCGGCGCGGCCGACGACCCCGAGCGAGGCGCGCTCAGCGTCGGTCACCTGCTCGGCAAGATGCTGCGCATCGACCCGCTCGCCGACGGCGACCAGCCGTACACCGTGCCTGCCGACAACCCGTTCGTCGGCGTCGACGGTGCTCAGCCGGAGATCTGGTCGGTGGGCCTGCGCAACCCCTGGCGCTTCAACTTCGACCGCGCGACGGGCGACCTGTGGATCGCCGACGTCGGTCAGAACCAGTGGGAGGAGATCAACGTCGTCACCGCCGCACAGGGCGCTGGGCGCGGCATCAACTTCGGCTGGAGCGCCTGGGAAGGTACGCACCGGTTCAACGAGGACCAAGCCGCCGACGGCGTCACCATGCCGGTCTTCGAGTACGAGCACGGCGACGCCGGCTGCTCGGTGAGCGGGGGCGACGTGTACCGCGGCACTGCCGTGCCGTCGCTCGTCGGCTGGTACCTGTTCAGCGACTACTGCAGCGGCATCATCACCGCGCTGCAGGCCACCGACGGAGTGCTCACCGGCGAGCTGCGCCTCGGACAGCTGGAGAACGTGAGCGCGCTGTGCATCGGTCCCGACGGAGAGCTCTACGTGCTGTCGCTGCGCGGCCCCGTGCACCGCATCGACGCAGCATGATCACCGCGGCGAGGGCGAGCCGATCGCGCACGTGTGCCGCCGGCGGGGTGACACTCGCGCTGCTCGGCGCGGCGTGCGGGGAGGAACGAGCCGACTCCGCCGACACCGCGGCATCGTTCACCAGCGCGCAGGCGACGTTGGTCGTGGTCGTCAGCGGCGTCGACCGGCCGGTGGAGATCGCCTGGCATCGCGACCCCGACGTCGCGTACGTGGCGACGCAGGGTGGAGTCGTCCGTCCGGTCACGGGTGCCGAGGTCGGGGCCCCCGTGCTCGACCTCAGTGCCTCCATCGCCACCGACACCGTGGAGCAGGGACTGCTCGGCTTGGCGTTCCACCCCACCGACGACTTCGCGTACGTCGACTACACGCGCACCGACGGCGACACCGTAATCGCCGAGTACCCGGTGCTCGCCGACGGCACGTTCGACACCGATGCGGCGCGCACCCTGATGGTGATCGACCAGCCGTCGCCGAGCCACAACGGCGGCAACCTCACCTTCGGCCCCGATGGCAATCTGTTCATCGGGATGGGCGACGGCGGTCCCGACGGCGACCCCGGCCGGCGCTCGCTCGATCCGACCGACCCGCTCGGGAAGATCCTGCGAATCGACCCGCGTCCGAGTGGCGATCAGCCATACGGCATCCCCGCCGACAACCCGTTCGTCGGCGTCGACGGCGCGGTCGAGGAGATCTGGGCGGTCGGCGTGCGCAACCCATGGCGGTTCTCGTTCGACCCCGCCACCGGCGACCTGTGGGTGGGCGATGTCGGTCAGAACGAGTGGGAGGAGGTCACCGTTGCGCGCGCCGACGAGGCTGGTTCGCCCGGCGGGCGCGGCGCCAACTTCGGCTGGAGCGCACTCGAGGGGAGCCACCCGTTCAACGCCGACGTACAGGCGCCCGACGCGCTGCTGCCGGTGCACGAATACCCCCACGGCGAGGAAGGATGCGCGGTCGCGGGCGGCGAGGTGTACCACGGCAGCGCCATCCCGTCGATGGTCGGCTGGTACGTGTTCGGCGACTGGTGCAGCGGCAAGGTGTGGGCCATGCCTGCCGACCTCGCGGCCGGCGCCTCCGTCGATGTCGGGCAGATGCACCTCATCGGCCGACCAGGCACGGTGGCGGCCGTGCGCGCCGGTCCCGACGGCGAACTGTACGTGGTCGGCTTCACCACCGGCACCGTGCACCGAGTGGCCGCGGCCTGACTCACGACACGCGCTGGAACTCGACGGCTCGACGGTCCACGTCGACCGCCACCAACTTCACCCGCAACTCGTCACCCGGCCGCACACCGTGTGCCTTCACCTTCGACAGCACCGCGACTTCTCGCAGCGCGATGCGAGTGGTGTCGGGGTCGTCGTCGGTGACCACTGCCGTGAACGATTCACCCTCGCGGCCGTGCAGGATGACCGCCTCGGCCAGGTCGACGACGGCGCGATCGATGCTGCTGCTCACCGAGTCGGCCTTGTCCATCGTCGCCGGCAATCGGGTGAACGCCTCGGTGGCGTGGTCGGGTACCTGCGAGCCATTGGCGATGGCGAGCGTCGCGTCGATCACGTAGCGATCCGCCAAGCGCCGGAGCGGCGCGGTGGCGTGCGCATAGGTGGCCGCCATCGCCGCATGCCACGGCGTCACACCCTCCTGGAACGGCAGGTAGTCGGCGCCGCCGCCGGCGCGACGCACGGCCAACATGAACGCGCCGTCCGCCGGACGTGTGCCGTCGAGCGTGCGCACGTACTGCTCGAGCGGCTGCTCGTCGGGCCAGTGCAGCCCGAAGGCGCGGGCCGTGTGGCGGAGGCGGCGGACTGCTCGCTCGTCGGGCTCGGCCATCACGCGGAACAGCCCGGTGCGCGCCTGCAGCATCGCGGCGGCCACCGCGATGTTGGCGGCGAGCGACATCGCCGCATTGCGGTCCTCCGACGGCAACCGCGGCCGGAAGAGCAGTTGGTAGCCGCCGTCGGCGCGCTCGACCAGCTGCTCGGGCGGGTCGACGCGGCCGGCACCGCGCGCGACTTCCGCTGCCTGCACGCGTCGGGAGAACTCGTCGAACTCCAGCGGCAGGTCGGCGGCCGTGACCGAGTCGTACGCGAGCTTGGCGCGGCTGTGGATGACGGCGCGCTCGGCGCCGTCGAGCGTGGCCGCGCCGTCGGTCGCCACGCGCACGTGGAACACGACAGCCGGCCGCGGGCCGTCGGGCAGCAGGCTGGCTGCTCCCTCGGCGAGCGCCGGCGGGTACAGCGCCGCCTTGCCGTCGGGCAAGTACAGCGTGACGCCGCGGTCCCACGCTTCCAGGTCGAGGGCGTCGCCGGGCTGCACGAACCAGCCGACGTCGGCGATGGCGTAGTGCAGGATCAGATCGTCGCCGGCACCGGCCCGCGTGATCGTGAACGCCTGGTCGAGGTCGGTGCTGCCGGCAGGGTCGAGCGTCACGAACGGCCAGTCGGTGCGGTCGACGTGCGCGGTGGGTTCGCGACGCGCGGCCTCGTCGGCAGCTGCCAGCACCGCCGACGAGAAGCCCTCGGGCACCTTGTACTGCCGCCGGATGGCGGCGAGCCCCGCGTCGAGCGCGTGCGTGTGGTCGATCAGGCTCCGCATCCCGTCGAACCTACCCCGACCACCGTCCGAGTGTGTGGCGACCATCCGAGTGGCACGTGCACCCCCGTCGGGCCTGTGGCACTCGGATGGCGCGACTGTCACTCCGACCACGGGCTCAACGGTCATCGACGCGGGTCACCTCTTTCGGACGCGCTCGACGCGTCCGAGAGAGGTGAACCAACGGAGTGACGGGGCCCGACGCCGCAGCGGCCATGAGACCGCTCGACAGGCAGTCCCGGGAGCGAAGCGCCAGGGTGCGGACGGCACGCACGCTCCGCATCGTCGTCAGCACTCACCCGGCGGGTACTCGTCGAGGACATGCGGGTACACCGGCGCGTCGTACGGTCCCGCGTCAGGGTTGTCCGGCACGACGGCGCACGGGGCCCCGTACGGCTGCAGGATCCACCGAGCCGGCGTCCACACGTCGATGGCTGCTGCATCCACCAAGTCCGTCAGCTCATCGATGAATTCGCGGTACGGCTCGATCCCACGGTCGCCGACTTCCCACTGACGACGACCGACGACGAGCACCAGCGGCACGCCGTCGAGCAGCAGTTGCCCCACGACGTCCTCGGCAGGGAGTGCCTCCGCCGCTTCGAACACCTCGATCAGCTGCGATTCGTCGAGGTGGCCGGTCACCAACCGAGTCGACACGCCACCATCCACCGCGCCGTCGTCCAACTCTGCGAACACCGACCCGTCGCCGTACACCACGATCTGCGGACCCACGACGAACTCGTCCGGCACGCCACCGATCTCGTACGACCCGAGCTGCATGAGCACAGCGTCGCCGGCGACGTTCGGCAGCGTCGCGTCGGGTGCGGACGACTCGGGCGTGCAGCCGACGATGGCCACCGCCACCAATGCGACACCAGCAAAGCGGTATCGCGTCATGACTGCTAGCGGCGGGCGCCCATGAACATGCCCTTGAGCGCGTCGTAGTGCTCGATGCAGTGACCGGCACCCATCACGACGGCTTCCAGCGGCATGTTGCTCATGCGCACCGGCACCTGCGTCTCTTTCTCGATGCGCTGGGCCAGGCCTCGCAGCAGCCCACCACCGCCGACCAAGTACATGCCGCGCACCAGGAAGTCCTGCGCGAGCTCGGGCGGCGCCTTGGCCAGGCAGCGCACCACCGAGGCGATGATGCTGCTGACGACGTCGTCGATGGCGAAGCGGATCTCCTCCGGCGTGAGCACCACGGTCTTGGGCAGGCCGCTCATCAGGTCGCGTCCGCGTACTTCCGCCTGGCTCTCGTCGTCGGTGACGGCAGCCGAACCGATGGCCACCTTCACTTCCTCCGCCGTGCGCTCGCCGATGGCGATGCCGTGCTCGCGCCGCACGTAGGCCTGGATGCTGGCGTCGATGTCGAAGCTGCCCACGCGCACCGCTTCCAGCGCGACGATGCCGCCGAGGCTGATGACCGCGGTCTCGCTTGTGCCGCCGCCGATGTCGATGACCATGTTGCCGACCGGCTCGTCGATGGGCAGGTCGGCGCCGATGGCCGCGGCCATCGGCTGCTCGATGAGCTGCGCGTCGGCCGCACCGGCACGACGAGCTGCGTCGGTGACCGCGCGACGCTCGACCTCGGTGATGGCCGACGGCACGCAGATGACCACCTTCGGCCGGGTGAAGCGGCTGACACCCACGCGCTGCAGGAGCAGGCGGATCATCCGCTCGGTGATCTCGAAGTCGGTGATTGCGCCACCGCGCAGGGGGCGGACGGCCACGATGTAGCCGGGCGTGCGGCCGATCATCTGCCACGCTTCCCGACCAGTGGCGAGCACCTCGCCGGTCTGTCGGTTGAGCGCGATGACCGAGGGCTCGTTGAGCACGATGCCCTTGCCCTTCATGTACACCAGCGTGTTGGCAGTACCGAGATCGATCGCGAGGTCGCGTGCCATGTGTGTTACTTCGACCCGTCGGGATGGTCGTTCTGCGGGGGACGCACGCGATCCATCACTTCGCGGCGAGCTTCGGGCGACAGTGCATCGATGTGCTTGCGAAAGCTGACGACGCCCGGCTCGTGGCGGGGGCCGGCCTTGATCATGCGCACGCCGATGAACAGGATGGCGAGGAAGGCGAGCCCGATGAGCACGACGGCGATCATCGCTGCCCGCTCTGCGCGGCAGCCGGCACGGAGGGCACGGAGGACGGCTCGACGAGCGGCTGCGCCTTGGTGCCCCAGTCGGATCCCTCGGCCCAGACCTCGTGCTTCCAGATGGGCGCGCTGGCCTTCAACGCATCGATGGCGAAACGCGCCGCTTCGAACGCATCCGGCCGATGCGGCGAGCTGACTGCGGCGAGCACCGAGCTCTCCATCAGGTCGAGCCGGCCGGTGCGATGCAGCAGCGCGACACGACCGGTGTGCGGCCAGCGCTGCCGGAGCTCGGCCTCGATGGCGCGGAAGGCGGGAACGACCTGCGAGTCGTAGGCCTCGTAGGTGAGGTGGCTGACGCCGGTGCGAAGGTTGCCTGCCTCGTCGACCGCGTGGTCGCGCACAGTGCCGCTGAACAGGACCACCGCACCACACTGGGGTTGGAGGCACCATTCGTACACTGCGCCCACGGGCAACACCTGGTCGGTGAGGCCCAACCACGAGTTGCCGGTTGCGGGAGTTTGCACAACCGGGCATGGTAGCCGTGATCGCGGTCCCCGCCACCGAGCGTCGCCCGCCTGCTGGGGCCGCGCGATGCCACACGTGCCGCGCAGGTCACTAACCTGACCGACTCGTGAGCCGGAGTGAGTGGAACGACGACGAGTCCTATGAGGCTGCACCGTTGCCCGCCCACGAGCGCGTCTGGCGGCATCCCAGCGAAATGGGCGAGCAGGCGTGGGTGATGTCGGAGCCGCCGCTGGCCATCGGCCGTGGCCTCACCGTGGCCACCGGCACCATCGGCAGCGTGCTCGCGTTGGCCGTGCTGTGGACGATGCTGCCCACCCAGGCCGGCCGCGACGCCGAGTCGGCCGTGCGCTCCACGCTGGCCACACGCACCGACAGCGGCTTGACCACCGAGCGCACCGAGCCCAGCGCCACCGACGGCTCGCTGGGCAGCACCGCCATCAGTGCCGTCACCTCTGAGTCCACCGGCAGCTCGCTCGGCGCGGTTCCCACCACCGCCGGCCAGACCCAGAACACCGCTGCCGGCACCACGACGCCTGCACGACCGCTGCACACCTATCAGGTGCAGCAGGGCAGCACGCTCACCGAGGTGGCCGTCGCCGTGGCCGTGAACGGCGGCACGCTCGTCGTCACCACCGCGCAGGCCGTCTCGGCCGACCTCACCGTCGAGCTGATGCTGCCCGACGGCAACCTGGCCACTGCTCGCGTGCTGTTCGTCGACGATCGCAGCGGCCTCGCAGTGCTGGCACCCGAGACCGCGAGCGGCGCGATGGCCTTCGCCGTGGCCAGCGAGATCGTCGCGGGCGACGAGCTCACGTTCTTCGGCGACGAGCCGTCCACGGTCGTCGTCACCGACGACCTCACCATCCCGTCCGCGTGGGCCGACGACAGCTCCATCGTCGAAGGCACGCCGGTCGTCAACCAGCGCGGCGAACTGGTGGCGCTCTGCTCGCACGACCAGGAGGGCGCCGGTCGCCTGGTGCAGCTGAGCAACCTCGACCAACTGCAGCAGGCCATCGGCAACTACCCCGGCTCGGCCAAGGTGTGGCTCGGTGTGGTGCTCAACGACGACCCGGCGGGCTTGCTCAGCATCGGTGCCGTCGACCCGGCAGGCCCGGCAGCGCTCGCTGGTCTCACCAGCGGCGATGTCATCGTGTCGGTCGACGGTGTGCCGGTGGCCAATGGTCAGGCGCTCACCGATGCCCTCACGTCGCACGTGCCCGGCGATGTCATCGAGCTCGCCATCGTCCGCGCCGACGCCACCGAGACCGTGGTGTCGGTGACGCTCGCCGCGCCGAAGACCACGCTGTAGCCGCGCCTCAGCGCGTGCAGCTCGCGGCGAGTGCCGCCACCAGCCGCGGATCGGTGCCCACATCGGCGGCGATCACACGATGCCCATCGGCGTCGGGGTGCATGTAGTCGGCACCCGCCGGCGCATCGAGTGAGTTGAAGCCGTCGAAGTAGACGGGGTTGCCGTAACCGCTCGCGTCGTAGAGGCTCGAGCGAATGCCGGCCGGCACGAACCCGGCAGTGACCAGCCCCGCGTTCTGTGCCGCGATGCGCGCCTGGAGGTCGACAGCGATGAACAGGATGTGCAGGTCGTTCGACCAGCGACCGACCGGCAACGTGGGCAGCACGATCACATGCGTGATGCCGGCCGCGTGGAGGGAGTTGACGACGGATCGCACGCCGTCGATGGAGCGCTGGACGGCGACGGCAGCGGACACGGTGGTGTCCTGCAGGTCGACCAAGCTCGGATGGATGATGACGATCGCCCCGCTGCGTGCCGCGGCGGGGATGGACCCGATGACCGTGTGCACGTGCGTGACGAAGCGGAACGCAGGCCGCTCGCCGAGAGGATCCCATGGGTTCTGACGCACGACGGTGGAACCCGGCACCGCACTGTTGACGACGCGCAGCCCGTCGAGCATCGGGGACGTGTTCAGACCGTTCTGCATCTGGCGCGTCCAGGTGGCCGCCGGGTCGCGCACTCCGACGTCGGAGTCGATGGAGTTGCCCATCACGTGTAGCCGAACAGCGCTGCAGTCGAGTTCGGACGGGGGTTGCAGCCGGACGGCGGCCGCACCCGGCGCGGCGACGGTTGCGGCATCGTCGATGGTGTCGATCGCCGGGCCGCCGCTGGCAGGGCTCACACTGGCGACGACGCCGGCCAGGGCCATTGCGAACGCGAGCATCACCCGCGGTGATCGGTGTGAGCGCACTGCCTCAGAGTCGGCGACGGGCTCGTGCGCTGCGAACGAGCCGCACCACGACCGCCGCCACCAACGCGATGATCACACCGAGGCCACCGAGCGCGATCTCCTGGCGACGCTTCGGTGACACCATCGTCCACCACTTCGCTTCCGTGCCCTCCACGTACGCCTGCTCGTTGGTGACGGTGGGCCGCCAGCCCACCGCCTTCAACCGATCGTTGGCGACGAGCCACGGCGACCGCGTGTAGCTGCGCAGCCCGGGCGGGATGGGGCCGCGCTGAAAGCGCCAGCGCAGGTTGGTGACGACCTCGTTGAGCCGGTCGGGCAGCTTCACCCGCGGGACGGCGCCGGCGAGCGCGCGGACGCGTTCCCCCTCCACCCACCCGTCGGGCGCCACGTTGTACACGCCGTCGAGCCGTTGCTCGACCGCCAGCAGCACCGCGGTGGCGAGGTCGTCGAGGTGCAGGAACTGTGCGGGCGGGTCGGCCTCGCCGACACGCTGACCCATGCCCGCAGCCAATGCGCTGGCCAACCGGCTGGTGCCGTCGGCCGCCATCGCCACGGCGGGACGGAGCACGGTGACGGAGCGGCCGGGAACTGCCAGCCGCCACTCGTCGACGAGCTGCTCGGCCGCACCGAGCTGGCGGGCGAACGGGAACTCGACGTCGGGCCGGAGCAGCGCATCTTCCGTGAGCGGCACCGGGTTGTTGGCCCACGCGCCGTAGACCATCGCCGACGAGACCAGCACCACGTGCGTGACCTGCGGATGATCGTGCAACGCGCCGGCCAGCCCCGCCAGTGCGCTCTCGCGGCGGACGGCGCGAGCATCGGCATCGGTGGCCGCCAGCCACACCAGCACGTCGCAGTCGTGCGGCTCGACCGCGGCGGCGACGCTGCTCGCGGCCAGGAGGCGCAGCACTCGCGCGCCGAGACCCCCGGTTCCGTCGCTCACCCACACCGGGGTGGCGGTTGCGGTGGCCGCCACGTTCATCACCATCGACGCTACCGGTTCCGTGATGCCGGTTCGGTGCTGCCGGTTCGGTGTCCGCGACCAGACCGTAGGCTGCCGACATGGATGACGACTCCAGTGCGCCCGGTGCCGGCGACAACCCGTTCGCCAACCTCCCCATGTTCGGCGACCTGGCGAAGGCGTTGTCGGGGCAGGGTCCGCTGAACTGGGACGCGGCTCGACAGTTCGCAGGCCTCGCCAGCAACAGCGGCGCGAGCGAACCCAACGTCGACCCGGCCGTGCGCATCGCGCTGGCCGACCTCGCACGAATCATCGAGATGCACGTGCGCGACCTCACCGCCATCGACGCGTCGTTCCCGGAGATCACACCCGTCACTCGCGGCGTGTGGGCGCAGCGCACGCTCGAGGCCTACCGCCCGCTCTTCACCGAGCTGGCCACCTCGTTGGGCCGCAAGCCCGAGGGTGGTGAGGTGGAGGCACTGGCCGACACCGACCCGATGATGGCGATGATGGCCAACCTCAGCCAGATGATGGCGCCGGCGATGATGGGCATGGCTGTCGGCTCGATGGTCGGCCGCATGGCCGGCCGCACGTTCGGTCAGTACGACCTTCCCATCCCGCGCAGCGACCATGCGCTGCTCGTGGTGCCGGCCACCATCGACCAGTTCGCTGCCGAGTGGAGCCTGCCGGTCGACGAGATGCGTCTGTGGGTGCTCGCGCAGGAGATGATCGGCCACACGCTGTTCAGCATCCCGGCGCTGCGCGACCAGTTCACCGCGTTGGTGCGCCAACACGTCGGCGCGTTCCGGCCCGACCCGTCGGCAGTGGCCGACAAGCTCTCGTCGATGGAGATCGACGATGCCGGCGACCCGATGGCCGCGATGCAGCGCCTGCTCTCCGACCCGGCACTGCTGCTCGGCGCGGTGCAGTCGCCGCAGCAGGCCGCGATGGCACCGCAACTCGACGCAGCGGTCGCTGCCGTGGTCGGCATCGTCGACTACCTGGTCGACGCCGTGGCCGCCCGCGTCATCGGCGGCGACGCGCTGCGCATCGCCGAGGCGGTGCGCCGCCGGCGACTGGAGACGTCGCCCGACGACATGTTCGTCGAACGCCTGCTCGGGCTGCAGCTCACACAGGAGCAGGTGCAGCGCGGCAAGGTGTTCACGGCGGGCGTGGCAGATCGGGTCGGCGAGACCGGGTTGATCGAGCTGTTGAGCCACCCACAACCACTGCCCACACCGGCCGAGATCGACGCACCCGGACTCTGGATCGCACGCCTCGAGCTGTAACCGGTCCGCGCCGTCAGCGAACCCGTCGGGCGGTCATCCGCGCCGGTGCCGCACACAGCGTCGGATGGAAAAGGCCGGCGACGATCTCGACGTGTTGCCGCGGGGCGATCGCGGAGGTGCGCATTCGGGCCGCACTACCGTCGTACGGAGGAGGACGACGATGAGTGAGTTCAGCGGAGTACGGGTGCTCGTCACGGGCGGGGCGTCGGGCATCGGGTTGGCCATTGCCACCGCCGCGCTCGAGCGCGGCGCCACGGTGGCGGTGCTCGACCTCGACCCGTCGGGCGCACCAGATCGGGCGCACGGGTTCGTCGCCGACGTCGCCGACGATCTGTCGGTGGCCACCGGGGTCGACGCCGCCGCGTCGGCGATGGGTGGCATCGATGTGGTGATCAACAACGCCGGCATCGGCGCGCAGGGCACGGTGGAGGCGAACTCGCTCGACGAGTGGCGGCGGGTCTTCGACGTCAACGTCTTCGGCATGGTGCGCGTGATGCGATCCGCACTGCCGCACCTGCGCGCGTCGTCGAGCGCGGCAGTGGTGAACACCTGCTCCATCGCGGCCACCGCCGGGCTGCCCGAGCGCGCCCTGTACAGCGCCACCAAAGGCGCGGTGCTGTCGCTCACGCTCGCGATGGCGGCCGACCACCTGCGGGAAGGCATCCGCGTGAACTGCGTCAATCCGGGCACCACCGATACGCCCTGGATCGGTCGCCTGCTCGACAACGCCACCAACCCCACCGCGGAGCGGGCGGCGTTGGAGGCCCGGCAACCGACCGGCCGGCTGGTCACCGCCGAGGAAGTGGCCGCCGCCGTGCTCTACCTGGCGAGCCCGTCCGCGGGTGCCACCACCGGCACCGCACTGGCCGTCGACGGCGGCATGGCCGGCCTTCGCCTCCGCCCGCGCTGAGTCTGCCAGCGACGTCCACAGAAACGCCGGGTTCGGGGCGGCGGGAGTCAGCCGGCGTGGAGGAGGGCGAGTCGGCGGCCATGACGCTGCAACGTAGTTCGCCGAAGGCTGGTTTAGGCTCGGGAGTGCGCCGGGCCGGTCCGCGGCGTGCCGAACGGAGATCGATGGTGGCTGATCGAGTGCTGGTGGTGGAAGACGACGACACCGTACGAACGCTGTTGCGCATGCTGCTCGAGGACGAAGGAATGACCGTCACCGAGGCGGCGTCGGGCACACAGGCGCTCGAACGCTTCGACAAGTCGTCGTTCGATCTCGTGCTGCTCGACCTGCGCCTGCCAGGTGTGAGCGGCTTCGACGTGTGCCGCCAGATCCGCCGCGTCAGCGACGTCCCGGTCGTCATGGTCACTGCCCAACAGGACAGCCACGACATCGTCGCCGGCCTCGAGCTGGGCGCCGACGACTACGTCACGAAGCCGTTCAACGACCGCGAGCTGCTCGCTCGCATCCGGGTGCAGCTCCGACGCAAGGGCGGCACGACGCAGGGCGATCGCTTCACCGTCGGCACCCTCGAGGTCGCCCCGGAGGAGGGCACCGTCACGCGCGCCGGCGTGCCCATCGCACTCACACGCACCGAGTTCCAGCTGCTCTGCCACTTCGCCCGCCACCCCAACCGCGTGTGGAACCGCGATCAGCTGCTGCGCCAGGTGTGGGGCTACGAGCACACCGGCGACGGTCGCGTGGTCGACACGCACGTCGCACGGTTGCGCACGAAGATCGAGCACGATCCCGCCAACCCGCAGCTCATCCAGACGGTGCGGGGCCTCGGCTACAAGATGCCGCGCGACCCCGCATGAGAGTGCTGCCGCGCGGGCTGCGCGCACGCTCGGCCGGCGGCTTCGCGCTGCTGGCACTGCTGCTGTCCACCGTGCTGAGTGTGGCCACCTATCAACTGGCTCGCTGGTACCTGCTCGATCAGCGGCAGACGTTGGCGAACCGGCAGGCACAGCTGCACGCGCAAGTGGTCAGCGGTGAGCTGTCCGGCCAGAACGTGCTGAGCGACGAACAGATCCTCGATGCGTTGGCGAGCACGAAGGGCAGAGCCGTCATCGACGTCGACGGCACCTGGTACTCCGCAGTGGTCGACCTCAACGAGTCGCGCATCCCGGCCGAGCTGCTCGACGCCACCCGCGCCGGCGTGGCCCAGCGGCAACGAATCCGGGTGAACCAGGTGCCGTACTTCGTGGTCGGTGTGCCGTTGCCGGAGGTGAGCACGTCGTACTTCGAGTTCGTGCCGGCCACCGAGTACGAGCGAACGCTGCGCACGCTGGCGCTCGTGCTCGCGTCCGTGGCATCGCTCACCACTGCGGTCGGTGCCGCCGCCGGCTGGACCCTGTCGAGACGGGTGCTGCAACCGCTCACCGCCGTCACCGACACCGCGCGCGCGATGAGCGGCGGCGAGCTGCAGCGACGACTCGACGTCGGCGACGACCCGGATCTGCTCCCGATGGCGGAGTCGTTCAACTCGATGGCCGACTCTCTCGAAGCGCGGATCGCTCGGGAGCAACGCTTCACCGCCGACGTCAGTCACGAGCTGCGCACTCCGCTCACGGCGATGGGTTCCGCCATCTCCCTGGCGCAGCGCTCGTCCACCCCCGACCGCACCGCCTTCGCGATCGACGTGCTCGCCGATCAGCTCGAGCACCTGCGGCAACTGACGCTCGAACTGCTCGAGTTGTCACGGATCGACGCGAGCGCCGACGATGCCGGCCGTGAACTCGTCGACGTCACCTCGCTGGCAGCGCAGTCGCTGACCACGCTCGGCCTCGACCACTCGGTGCTGGTGAACGCGGCGATCCCTGTGCTGCACGAGGTGAACCCGCTGCGCTTCGAACGCGCGCTGGCGAACCTGCTCGAGAACGCGCAGCGGTACGGAGACGGCGCGACTCGAGTGTCGTGCACTCACGTCGACGGAGCGCTGCGAGTCACCGTCGACGACCGCGGTCCCGGCGTCGATCCTGAGGAGCGCACGTCCATCTTCGGTCGTTTCCATCGCGGTTCCGCGTCGCCGGCACCCGGAGTCCCCAAGGGAACCGGGCTCGGGTTGTCGTTGGTCGACGAGTACGTGCGAATGGAGGGCGGACGCGTGTGGGTGGAGGACGGCGACGTGGGCGCGCGCTTCGTCATCGAGGTGCCGAGCAGATCATGAGCGCCACGTCGACGAAGTCGCGCCGACTGGTGCAGTCGGTGGGGGTCGCGCTCGCGATGCTCACTGCATCGTGCGGTTTCCCCGCCGAGGACAGTCCGACCGCCATCGAGGACGACACCGCCACCTCCTCCAGCACCGTCGGCACCGGCTCGGTCGTGGCCACCGAGGAGATCACCGTGTGGTTCGTCCGTGGCGACCTGTTGGTGTCGCGCGCTCGCGACGCGGCGTCCCCCATCACCGCTCAGGCTGCGATCGACGCGCTCGGCGCCGGCTGCACTCCCGGCGAGACGAGCAGCGGCCTGCGATCGGCCATTCCCACTCCCGCGATGCTCGTCACGGCGGAGCTCACACGCGGCATCGCCACCGTCGATCTCGCTCCCGAGTTCAGCGACGTCGCCCCGGGCGACCAGGTGCTCGCACTCGGCCAGGTCGTGTACACGCTCACCGACCTGCCCGGTGTGGGCCGCGTGCGCTTCCAGATCAGCGGCGACGCGGTGTCGGTGCCACTCCCCGACGGCACCTCCACCGACGACTCGGTGTCGCGCGACGACTTCAGCTCGCTCACCACTTCGCGCTGACCGGGTACGCCGACTCGGCACAGAAATCCCAACGGTCCGACACACGATCGCCACACAGGTGAGCCACGCTGAAGGCCATGTCGTGGCTGTTCGATCGACTCACCGACCTGGCGGTGGCAGAGCATCTCACCATCGTCGTCGACCCCGCCACTGTGGGTGAAGGCGACGATCGTTCGGAGATCACGCAGCTGCTCCGCCGCGCCGGCCATCTCATGAACACCTCGGTGTGGGAGGGCGTCCGCAAGCCCGAGCTCACCACCATCACCGAGTCGCGCGGCGCACGCTTCGTGGCCAGTGGCGACGCCGGATACTCGGCGCTGTTCACCACACTCGGCCCGCACGACCTGGGCGTGTCCGTGGGCGGCATCGCCCCCGGTGCAGCGTTGCAGGTCGACACCACTCCCGACCTGGCGTCGATCCTCGACGCACTCATCACACTGAGGTCATATGCACAACGTGCCGTCGCGTAGAGCAAGGGTCAACGTCCGCTCGTTGCCGTACGGCACCGTCTGGATCGCCGCCGCCTGGGTGTGCGTGTTCGTCGCGGAGCGCCTGCTCAACTGGAAGTGACGGTCAAAGTTGACCCGCTGAGTCGGGTTTGACACACTGCCGGGATGGCTACCCCCGTTCGGTTCTGGCTCGACCCCATCTGCCCGTGGTGCTGGGTCACCTCCTTGTGGATCCGCGAGGTCGCCCCTGCCCGCGACCTCGACGTGCAGTGGGAACCGATCAGCCTGCTGCTGAAGAACCAGCCCGCGGTCGACAGCCAGTACTACGCACCGGTGAAGTGGAGCTACGGACTGCTGCGCGTGATGGAGGCCGTGAGCGCCAGCGACGGGAACGCCGCAGCAGGCGATCTCTACATGGAGTTCGGGCGCCGCATCCATCAGATCGGCGAGCACGGCTGGCCGGTGGCCGACGCGCTCGCGGCCATCGGTCTCGACCCTGCCTACGGTGCCGCGTTCGACGACGAACAGTGGGACGCCGAGATCCAGCGTCGACACGACGAAGGCCTCGCGCTGGTGGGCCCCGACGTCGGCACGCCGATCATCTCGCTCCCCGACACCGACGGCAACGAGGTCGCGCTGTTCGGCCCCGTGATCTCCCGAGTGCCCGGGCCTGACGACAGCCTCGCACTCTGGGACGCCACCGCGTTCCTGGCGCGACTTCCCGAGTTCTTCGAACTCAAACGCTCACGCACCACCGGCCCAGCGGTGCGCGCCACCGACATCTGAGTCCACTGCTCCTGACGCTCACCGAACGCGACGTCGCCGACTCGACCTCATCCAGTAGCCCAGCCGTCCTGGGTACGGCCGTCGTCCCACGATCGCAATCCGAGCCCGATCGAGCGCGCGACATCCCGTCCGCGTCATCACTCCACCGACGATTCCTCGCTCAGGCCATGACACAGAGCTGTGTCTCTCCTGCGGACCAGCCAGCAGGTCGGCGGGTCAGCGAAGCGCGGCGTCGGTTCGGTCGCGTTCGGTGATGAAGTGCGAGGCGGCGGACATCCGCACGTCGGCGTCGGCCCACAGCGCCCTCGCCGCGTCGAGTTCGCCGGACTCGTCAGCCATGCGGCCGAGCGCGTCGAGCGCGAAGACCTCGACGTGTGCTTCGCCCCTGACTCGCGCGACCGCGAGCACCTCGAGCAAGCGGTCGTGGGCGCCATCGACGCCGTCGGCCGCATCGATCGCGGCGAGCAGGCACTCTCCGAGCGGCGCCTGTTCACCGCCACCCGCACGTCGATGCCATGCCGCAGCTGCCTCCAGCGCCGCCCGCGCCTCAGAGCGGCGGCCGAGCGCACGCAGCACTCGCCCCAGGTGCACCCGCGCCAGGGTGGCCATGCGCGCGTCGCCGGTGGCCTCCGCCTTGTCGATCGCGAGCTGCAAGGTGGCGGCGCCGGTGTCGTAGTCGCCGGCCTGGCAGAGTGCACGTCCGAGGCTGGCCACCTGGTATGCCTCGGTCTGCAGGAAGCCGAGCCGATGCGAGACGGCAGCGGCTCGTGCGAGGTGCATGACTGCGTCGTCGAACCGGTGCTGCACGCGCGCCAGTTCGCCGCGCATCGCCTCCGCGCGCACGTGCAACCAAGGGTCGTCGACCACCGCCAGCCAGCGATCGATCTGCGCGAATGATTCGACGCTGCGCTGTTGGTCACCTGCGGAGATGGCCGCCCGCGCGGCGAACAGCCAGTTGGCGGCCTGATCCCACGGCCGGTCGAGCCGCGCATAGAGCGCGGCGCTTCGATCGGTGAGCGCCAGGCCCTCGCGGAACTCACCGTCGTGGCACACCACGTACGCAAGGAAGGAGCAACTGCGCGCCTGCAGGTCGATGTCGTCGATCGCGTCGGCGATCGCCATGGCGGCGTCGATCTGCTCGCGAGCCACGTCGAGGGCGCCGGCCGACGCCTGCATCCAGCCGGCGAGCAGCAATGCAGCGGCGCGCTCGCGGGCGGGAACCGACTCGCCTGCGGCGGTGAGCGCAGTGACGATGCGGTCGGTGCCGCGGCTGTCGCCGAGCACCACCCACGCCCAGCCGAAGCCGTTGACGATGGTGAGCGCCAGCAACGGATCCTTCCTCGCCGACCAGGCCAACGCGACGTCGATGTTC
>JAUXQB010000242.1 GCA_030685215.1 Actinomycetota bacterium | reverse complement strand
GTCGGGCTCTACGTGGTTTCCGTCGTGGCCGCGGCCGTGTTCGTCTGGTGGGAACGGCGAGTCGCCGAGCCGGTGATCCCGTTGCGGATGTTCAACCGGCCCGGGTTCAGTTCGTCGGTGGCGATGGCGTTCCTCGCGGGTGCAGCGATGTTCGGAGCGATCGTCTACCTCCCGTTGTTCTTCCAAGGCGTCCAGGGTCGCCAAGCCACCAACGCCGGTCTGTTGCTGCTCCCGCTGATGCTCGCGTTGATGATCGCATCGCTCATCGTCGGTCGCCTGACGACACGCACCGGCCGTTACAAGATCTTCCCGATCATCGGCACCATCGTCGCCGCCGGCGGACTGTGGTTGCTGTCCACCATGGGTCCAGCCACCGGGCGAGTCGCGTCATCTATGTGGATGATCGTGCTCGGCCTCGGCGTCGGCGCAACCCTGTCGGTGCTCACCATCGCTGTGCAGAACGCCGTCGAGATGCGCGACCTCGGCGCCGGAACTGCGTCGGTCAACTTCTTCCGCACCCTCGGCTCCACCATCGGTGTCGCCGTGTTCGGCACCATCCTCACCAGCCGCCTCGACACCGAACTCACCGACCGGCTCGTCGGTGTCGACCTGCCGCCCGGCGTCACCGGCGACAGCCTCGCTCGCAGCCCGCGAGCCATCGCTGCGCTCCCCGAACCCCTCCACAGCGCGGCGGCCGGTGCACTGTCGGCATCGATCACCACCGTGTTCGCCGTCGCCGCTGCGGTCATGGTCGGCGCGTTCGCGATCTCGATCCGGATGCGCGAACTCCCCTTACGCGACCTGGCTGCGATGACAGCGCAGGCACCGATCGTCGAGCCCGCATGAGCTACCGCCAATCCAACGTCGTCACCGGCCACCACGGGGTCACCCTCGTCGCCGACATCTATCCACAACAATCCACCGAGAAGCCGTCAGTGATCCTGCTCCACGGCGGCGGACAGAACCGCCACGCCTGGACCAAGACCGCACGCACCATCCACGCCGCCGGCCACCACGTCGTCGC
>JAUXQB010000193.1 GCA_030685215.1 Actinomycetota bacterium | reverse complement strand
GCGGCTGGCCGCTGGAGACGAACTCGACCACGTTGCCGGTGAGCCGCACCACGTCGCCCACTGCGACCGGGTTGGCCGAGTCGAACACGAAGAGACCCTCGGATGTGAGCGGGGCGGCGTCGGCGTCGGCGTCTTCCTCCTGCAGGAAGTAGCCGCTGAACTGACCGGGACCCTGAAGATCGGCCACGACCACCGCTTCGACGCTGACCGATGCACCGACGATCGGTGAGGTGCTGCCGCTGCCCTGGATGTCGTGGATCGCCGTGGCCGGATCGCCGCACACGGCGAGATCGATGGTGGTGAACGAGACGACCGCATCGGCGACCATGTTGTTCGGCGGGTCGTCGGTGTCGAGGTCGGCGACCGCGCCGCCGGGCACGGTGAGCGTGCAGACCTCGTTCTCACCGAAGTCGGTGTCGGGGTCGATCGTGAACGTGGTGGGGCCGCCGCTGATGGACGCACCGTGCACGCCGGTGACCGTGCAGTTGAAGCCGACGCCGTCGGCGGCCAGGTCGACCGCCTCGCTGAACGTGACGGACACGCTCGACGTGAGCGCGACGCCGGTGGCGCCGTCGGCCGGAACGGTGCCGACCACCGACGGTGCGGCATCGCCCCCACCGCCGTTGCAGGAGGCGGTGTGGCTGCCGAGACCGCTGAACGTGTCGACCGCGAAGCCGTCCCACGAGGCAGTGGCCGGGTCGAACAGATCGGTGGCCACGGGGTCGCCGGCGCACACGGCCGGCTGGCGCTGGAGCGTGTTGTCGGCGGTGCTGAGCAGGCCGGTGCCCCACTCGGTGCCGGGATCGAAACCTGCCTGGCCGATCGAGTCGATCGCCGTGCCGGCAACGGCGAGCACGACAGCATCGTCGCCGTTGAACCAGCCGGACCCGTTGGTCTGATCGGCCTGAGCGAGGATGGTGGCGTTGGCGGAGGACTGAGCGACGACGTGCACGTCGCCGTCGGCCACCGTGCCGGTGAGCGGGATCGTGAGGGTGGAGACCGGGTTGCCGTTGAAGAAGTACTGCAGCGCGTAGCCGCCGGCCAAGAGGTCGACGGCGGCCCCCGTGCCGTTGTAGATCTCGATGGC
Source organism: Actinomycetota bacterium (assembly GCA_030685215.1). Classification (GTDB taxonomy): domain Bacteria; phylum Actinomycetota; class Acidimicrobiia; order Acidimicrobiales; family Ilumatobacteraceae; genus UBA668. The sequence continues at coordinate 3,137 of JAUXQB010000193.1, read as the reverse complement.
CTTGTTGTTGCTGCTGCCCTCGATGTACTCCGAGATGAACAGGTCGCTCGCCGCGGCACCGACACCGGGTACGCCGATGGACGTGACCACCGCCGTGGCCGGAAACACCAGCGCGGTGGCGAACATCGCCGTGGCGGCAAGCGTGGAGGACGCGCGGGAGCGGCGGGGTCGGTGGGCGGCAGACGGGTTCGGACTCATCGTGGGATCCTCCTGGTTGTTCATGCCCGCCGCTGCGACGAACTTAGCCCGCCTCGCGAGGGGCCCGTGACAGCGGTGCTCCACGCTCAAGACCAGGTGTTCTCCGGCCGATACCTGCTTCCATGACGGCGGAGACGATGGCGGCTGACCCCTTCGCGTCGCGCCGCGTCCGCTGGTACGCCGTGGTCGGGCTGGTCAGCTGCGCGGTCTACATGGCACTGCCCCGCGGTTCGGCGACACAACTGCTCTTCGTGGCGATCGCGGTGTCCGTCCCGGTGATGGGGTGGTACGCGGTGCGCGAGCAACCCGCGACCGCGCGCACGGCGCTCACGCTCATCACGATCGGCTGCGCGTTCGCCGCGATCGGGGAGGTCGCCGAGTACGTGTTGCTCACGCTGTCGGTCGCGCCCGGCAGTGGTTCGCTCACCGATCTGGTCTTCCTGACCGCGTACGTGTGGCAGCTGTGCGGACTGATGTCGATGTTCCGGTCGCAGACTGCATCGCGCCACCAGTTCGGTTGGTTCGACGCCGCCGCGGTGGGGATCATGGTGCTGACCGTCGTGTGGACCACGCTCTACGAGGCGATCTTCGGCGATCAGACCGCCACGTTCTTCGACTGGCTCACTCGCTTCGGCGGCGCGGTGCTGGGCGTCGCGCTGGTCGTGATGGCCCTCCGACTGGTCATCACCGACCGCTGGCGCAACCGCAGCCTCGTCGTGCTCCTCGGCGGCCTCGTGCTGCAATTGGTGACCGACTCCACCGCGGCGCTGTGGAACAGCTACGAGCAGGGCTCGCGCGTCGACACGCTGTGGTTCCTCTCGTACGTGCTCATCGGAATCGCCTTGCTGGAGATCGGACACGCCGCGGTGGAGCGGCGCGCTGCCACACGGTTGGCCGACCAGGAGATCAAGCACACGCTCGTGCTGCAGGCCGTCGTCACGGTGTTGCTGGCAGCGATGATCGTGGCCGAGGTCGCGGGTGTGCTGCCGCTGGCCAGCCTCGTGCTGTGGGCCGTCTCCTGGGTGGCCATCATCGTCATCACCCGCGTGCGGGTCTTCGCGCTCCTGCGCCAGGTGGGCGAAGCAGCCGCCACCGAGAACCAGCGCCGGTTGACCGCCATGGTGGCGAGCTCCGGCGACGTGATCGGGCTGGCCGACCCCGATGGTCTGATCCGGTACCTGACGCCGTCGATCACCCGCCTCACCGGCACCGCCGTCGACTCGTGGATCGGGCAGCGCTTCGACGCGATGCTCGCGACCCACTTCGACGGTCTGCACGATCTGGCGGCTCGATGCGCACTGCTCGGGCCCGACGAATCGGCGACGTGGGAGGCCACGCTCGCTCGCCCCACGGTCGACGGCTCGCGCACCGTGCGGCTCACCATCGCGAACCAAGTGGACGAGCCAGAGGTGAGCGGCTGGGTGATCACCGCGCAGGACGTCACCGACCAAGCCCGGCTGACCGCGGAACTGCGTCACCAGTCGCTGCACGACGACCTCACCGGCCTGCCCAACCGCGGGCTGCTGTTCGATCGCATCCAGCACACGCTCGACCGCATGTCGCGTGTACCGGGCACCAGCGTCGCGGTCGTGCTCGTCGACATCGACGACTTCAAGGCGGTCAACGACAGCCTCGGGCACACCACGGGTGACGAACTGCTGCGCGCCGTGGCGGAGCGCCTCACGCGCTCCGTACGCAACGGCGACACCGTCGCCCGCCTGGGTGGCGACGAGTTCGCGGTGCTGCTCGAGGACACGAACGAGACGGAGGCGATGCTGCTCGCCGGGCGGGCGCTGGAGAGCCTGGCTCTGCCGGTCCACATCGGGACGGGCGACTTCGCGGTGCGGGCCAGCGCCGGCGTGGTGTGCCACCGCGGCGGGGCGGAGGCGGTCGATCTGCTGCGCTCCGCCGACATCGCGATGTACGCGTCGAAGCGCGACGGCAAGTCGAAGGTGACCCTGTTCGAGGAGCACATGCACGACATGGCGCGCGATCACCTCGAGCTGCGCATGGACCTCGCGACGGCCTTGCAGCAGGGTCAGCTGGCGCTCGTCTACCAGCCGATCGTCGACACCAACTCCCGCCGAGTGTCCGGGGTGGAGGCGCTGCTGCGCTGGCACCACCCGCAGCGCGGCATGGTGTCGCCGGCCGAGTTCATCCCGATCGCCGAGCAGTCCGGTCAGATCACGGCGATCGGGGAATGGGTGCTCCGCACCGCGTGCGCCGAGGCCGCCTCGTGGCCGGGCGAGGGGCTTCCGTACGTGAGCGTCAACGTGGCCGCACCGCAGCTGCGCAGCGAGCGCTTCATCGACCTCGTGATCTCCACGTTGGCGACCACCCGTCTCGCGCCTGCACGGCTGCTGCTCGAGATCACCGAGTCGATGTTGGTCGACGACAGTGCGAACGCCCGCACGACGTTGGCGCGGCTGCGCCAGCTCGGCGTGCGCATCGCCATCGACGACTTCGGTACCGGCTACTCGTCGCTCGCGTACCTGCGCTCACTGTCGGTCGACGTGGTGAAGATCGACCAGTCGTTCATCCGCGACCTGGGCACGAACACCGATCACCAGGCGCTCACGCGCACGATCCTCGCCCTCGCCGATGGCCTCGACATGACCGCCATCGCGGAGGGTGTGGAGACCGACCGCGAGTTCGACGAGCTCACCCGCCTGGGCTGCCTGTACGCCCAGGGCTACCTCTTCTCACGCCCCATCACGCCCGAGCACCTCCGCGAGCTCCTCGGCGCCACCCCCACTGCCGCCTGTACGTAAAGGCTGTCGGGCGAGGACCTGCGGCTGTGAGCCGGGAGTCTTGACAGAGAGACGAGTGGCGACCAGCGTGACCGCGAGACCGGACGCCACGAGCAGCCACCACACTCGGTGGAACGCGTCGAGCGCGGTGGCCGGCGTGACGTCGGCCGTGAACGCCAGCACCAGGGC
>JAUXQB010000191.1 GCA_030685215.1 Actinomycetota bacterium | reverse complement strand
CGATCGCGTTGTGCTTCATCTTGTGCATGTGGTCGACCGTGATGATGTGGTCGTTGCCGGTCGACGACACGAAGATGTCGGCAGTCCCGACGACGTCCTCGAGCAGCGTGACCTGATAGCCCTCCATGGCCGCCTGCAACGCGTTGATCGGGTCGATCTCGGTGATGATGACGCGTGCGCCCTGCCCGGTCAGCGCTTGCGCGCAGCCCTTGCCCACATCGCCGTAACCGGCGACGACCGCGACCTTGCCCGCGATCATCACGTCGGTCGCCCGGCAGATGGCGTCGATCAGCGAGTGGCGGCAACCGTAGAGGTTGTCGAACTTGCTCTTGGTGACCGAGTCGTTGACGTTGATGGCCGGGAACAGGAGCTCGCCGCGCTCGTGCATCTTGTACAGCCGCATCACGCCGGTGGTGGTCTCCTCGGTGACGCCCTTGATCTCGGCAGCCATGCGGGTCCACTTCGTGGGGTCGGTCTTCAGGCTGCGCTGCAGCAGACCGAGCACGATGGCGAACTCCGCGTTCGAGGCGCTGGTGGGGTCGGGGACCTCACCGCTCTTCTCGAACTCGACACCCTTGTGCAACAGCAACGTGGCGTCGCCGCCATCGTCGAGGATCATGTTGGCGCCCTGCGGGCGGCCATCGGCGGTGTCGGGCCAGCCCATCATCTGGTCGGTGCACCACCAGTACTCCTCCAGCGTCTCGCCCTTCCAGGCGAACACCGGCACGCCCTTGGGCTCCTCGGGCGTACCCTCCGGGCCCACCACCACGGCCGCTGCGGCGTGGTCCTGGGTGGAGAAGATGTTGCAGCTGGCCCAGCGCACTTCGGCGCCCAGGTCGACGAGCGTCTCGATGAGCACGGCGGTCTGGATGGTCATGTGCAGGCTGCCCGAGATGCGGGCGCCGGCCAACGGCTTCGAGGGACCGAACTCCTTGCGCAGTGCGCGCAGGCCGGGCATCTCGTGTTCGGCAAGGTGGATTTCCTTGCGGCCGAACGGCGCGAGTGAAAGATCGGCGACGCGGTAGTCGCGCCGCTCTGCGAGCGATGACATGGGTGGTTCCTCCGAGGAATGCACGAACAGGGTTGGAACCGGGCCGGTGCCAACTGGCAGCTCTCTGATCAGCCCGAACGGCGTAGAAGTCTAGACGATCGAGCGAGCATCACCGCGGCACCGACCGCGAGTCACACCCAGGGCTCAGTCGCGCAGGATGACGGCGCTGACGTCGAGGATGTAGTGCGCGTAGCCGCGGGCGTTGAACACGCGCACCGCGTAGTTGGTGCCGTAGGGCACCAGCGTCATGTTGGGCACCGCGGCGCCCTCCACCGTGTTCACGTTGGAGTAGTTCGGCGGCGACGTCGCCGGGCTGGGGTACACGGTGAGGTAGCTGTTCACGCCCACCGTCGGGTACTGGCGAGTGAGCGATGCGTTGGTGAGGTTGCCGAGCAGTGCCGACTGGTTACCCACCGACACACCGCCGACGGTGACGCTGGCGGCGAAGTTGGCGAAGCTCCAGTCCTCGGCCTGGCCGGGCCCGAGCGGCACGCCGCCGAAGGCCGCGTCTCGCGTGTTGAACACACGGAACGGCGCGGTGAGCGGGATGACGCGACCCTGGCGGGTGGTCTCGTCGACACCCTCCAACAGGTAGCCCATCACGTCGATGAGCAGGTGGGAGTTGCCCGCGGAGTTGTAGACGTAGATCTCGCCGTCGGCACCGACGGGCACGAGCACCAGGTTGGCCTTGGTCTGGCCGGCGCGCATGTTGAGGTTCGAGGTGGTGGGCGCCACGCCGGGAGTGACGGGACCGGGCACCACCGAGAGGAACGTCGACGTGGTGGGTGTGATGGAGGTGACGTTGATGAGCACGCCCACGACGTTCGCGTTGTTGGGCACGATGTCGACGACCGGGTTGGCGCCGATGGTGTCGGCACCGCGGATCTGCACCTCGCGGTACGAGTCCTGGTAGATGTGCAGGCCGGAACGGGTGTCGAGGATGCGACCCGGTGCGCTGGGCGTGATGAGGCGCGCGCCGCGCTCGTCGCCGTCGTCGACCGCACCGGTGGCGGCGTAGGCGCTGGTGGACCACCAGCCGAACACGTCGACGAGCACGTGCGCGGACCCGGCGCCGGAGCCGGTCATCGAGATGGTGACCTGACCATTGGTACCCGGGCGCAGGATGGTGAGGTTCGGCACGTTCTGGCTGGCACCGAAGTTGACCACGGAGTTCACCGAGGGCGAGCCGGCGGCGTAGGCGCCGAGGAAGCCCGAACGGGTGGGGTTGACCACCGTGATGCTGGCGGCCACGGCCAGCACGTCGGTACCGGACGCAGGCACGCCACCTTGACCGAGCAGGTTGAACGTGAAGGTGTTGGCGGTGGTGGCGAGCGGCTTGGCGCCGAGCGGGGCGACGTCGTTGGTGGACGTGGCAGGGCGCGTGTCGAGGATGCGGGCCGGAGAGAGCGCGTGGTACTCGCCGCCGGCGCACCAGGTGCACGCGGCCGAGACGGGCGTGGAGGTGGACACCACCGGCACCACGACCGCGGCAGCAGCGATGGCCAGTGCTGCCGCAATGCGTTGGAACGGGACTGAAAGCTTCATGCCAATACCAATCTCCTCGGCCGGACTCGCGAACGACCCGACCGTCATGCCCGGGGGCAGGTTACCAGCGAGGTTCCGACGGTGGGGGTCAGACAGCGAACGTGGGGGTGAGCTCGCCGGCGGCGATGCGCGCGTCGAGCGCGGCGGCCGCGGCGTCGTCGACCTGCTCGGCCTCGTCGGGCAGCATCACGGGAATGCCGTCGCGCACGACGTAGCGACGATGCAGACGCGGGTTGTACAGACCACCGTCGTCACCGAGGTAGTAGAGCGGGCCCTTGTCGACGGGGCACGCCAACACGGCGAGGAGGCGAGGATCCAGTGCCATCGTGAGAAGACCTTTCCGTACGGGCTGGTGAGTTACAGGCTGGTGATGAGCGCGAGCAGTTCGGCCACGTGCTGGTCGCACGAGTCGCGATCCGGTGCTTCCAGGTTGAGGCGCAGCAACGGCTCGGTGTTGGAGGGCCGCAGATTGAACCACCACGGGCCGCAGTCGACGGTGAGGCCGTCGAGGTGGTCCTGCTCGAACTGCGCGAACTCGCCGGCCACGTGCTGGATGACGGCCTCGGTGTCGGCGACCGCGGTGTTGATCTCGCCGCTCGACGAGTACCGCTCGAACGGCTTGCGCACCACCGACAGGTCGGTGTTCGCGCGGCTCACCTCGGTGAGCAGCAGCATGCTGGCGATGAGGCCGCTGTCGGCGCGGAAGTTCTTCAGGAAGTAGTAGTGCGCGGAGTGCTCGCCACCGAAGACGGCACCGGTCTCGGCCATGCGCTGCTTGATGAAGCTGTGACCCACCTTGGTGCGCACCGGAACGCCGCCGTGCTCACGGACCACCTCGGGCACGGCGCGCGAGCAGATGAGGTTGTAGAGGATGGTGGCGCCGGGGTTGGAGCGCAGCACGCCGGCGGCCAGCAACGCAGTGGTGGTGCTGCCGCTGAGCCCGCGGCCCGCTTCGTCGACCACGAACACGCGGTCGGCGTCGCCGTCGAACGCGAGACCGATGTCGAACCCGCCCGACACCACCCGCGCCTGCAGGTCGCGCTGGTTGGCGGGCTGCAACGGATCTGCGGGGTGGTTGGGGAACGTGCCGTCGAGCTCGCCGTACATCACTTCCAGGGTGACCTGCGGCAGACGTTCGAACACGGCCGGCACGACCAGGCCGCCCATGCCGTTGGCGGTGTCGGCGACCACGCGCAACGGGCGCAGCGTGGTGACGTCGAGGAACGACACCACGTGATCGGCGAACGGCTCGAGCAGGTTGCGACTGCTGGCGGAACCCGCCGACGCAGCGGGCAGCGGACCCTTACCGGCGAGCACGTCGGCCGCAGTGGCCTTCACCTGATCGAGACCGGTGTCGACGCCCACGGGGCGAGCACCGCTGAGGCAGAACTTGACGCCGTTGTACTGCGCAGGGTTGTGCGAGGCGGTGAAGATGGCGCCGGGCGCATCGAGCGTGCCGGCCGCGTAGTACATCAGGTCGGTGCTGGCCAGGCCGAGGTCGACCACGTCGACGCCCTGCTCCATCACACCGCGCGAGAACGCGTCGACCAGTTCGGGACCGGAGGGGCGCATGTCGCGGGCGACGAGCACACGGCCTGCGCCGCAGAAGCGCGCGAAGCCGACGCCCAGCGCGTGGGCGACATCGGTGTTGACTTGGTCGGGGACGGTGCCGCGTACGTCGTACGCCTTGACGATGTCGTCGAGCACGCGGGGATCGGTGGAGGACATGCGGGCCTAGACGCTATCGGGCGGGTCCGACGCGCCCTCGTTGTCGGGCGCCGACGGCGGACGGTCGGGCAGGCGCAGCTCGTCGTCGACCCAGTGCGGCTCGCCCGGCGGTGCCACGTCGAGCGCGAGGTCGTCGGTCGCGAGTGGGTCCATGGGCACCGACAGCGGCAGGGTCTGGTCCGACTCGTGCATGACCAGTCCGCCGAGAGTGGCGGGCGCCCACGGGTCGGCGGGCGTCCAGTCCTGGAGCGGGTCGGCGGGAGCCGTCAGGAACGGGTGCGGCGAGCGGTGACGCACGTCGCCACGGATGCGCCAGAAGATGAGCATGCCGATGCCGAGCAGGGTGACGAAGTAGAAGAACTTGTCGCTGGCCGACGCCTCGTAGTGCATGTACACGTGGGTGGACGTGGGCACCACCACCATGAAGTTGGGCGCGATGCGGTACGGGCCGTCCGCGCCCTCGACCTGCCAGTTGGGGAAGTAGCTCATCTTCACCAGCACCGGCACCCCGATCTGGGAGACGTCGAAGCTGAGGTCCTGGTCGCCCATCTCGTAGTTGCTGATGGTGATCGGCTCGAGCTCGACTCGTTCGATCGTCTCGGTGGGCACGACGATGTCGACGCGTCGACCGGGCTCCATCGGCGCAGTGCCCAGCTGGCGGGACAGGTCGACCTCCACGTCGATGCGCTGCCACTCCTCGGGGCCGTCGTCGGCAGGCATCGCGACCCACTCGTCGGTGTTCTGGAACCAGCTGGTGCCCAACTCGAGGTTGCGTTCGCGCTGGTCACCGCTGCGCCCGTTCACCACCACCGGTTGCACGGTGAGCGGCACCACCACATCGCTGTCGGCGACGCGATAGATGTTCCACGGACCGCTCTCCGCCACGAGCGTGAGGTCGCCGCGGGTGTCGGCCTGCGCGCGAGCCGGCCCCGTGAACACCATCAGGTACTTGATGCCCATCTTCTGCATCATCGGCACACCGACGGCCGCATCGTTGTCGGTGTAGCGCAGCTCGCGCACGGGGTTGGAGCTGCTCTGGCTCATCGCCGCGACGGTGAGGAAGTGATACGGCGTGGTGCCCGACGCCTCGAAGAACAGACCCTCCTGGCTGGCGATGCACCCGTCGGTCCAGTGCGGCAGCAGCATCAGCGCCATGGTGGTGCCGTAGTTGCCGTTGGCGCTGTTGTTCTCCCACATCGCGCGGCCGCAACCCAGCTCGGGGTCCGTGGACGCACCGAGGTCGGCCATGGTGTTCACCAGGTTGTAGTACTCGCCGTAGTAGGTGCGGCACAGCGTGGGCGACTCGCAGCCTTCGTAGCCGTTGAAGTTGTAGCGGGTCCAGCCGTCGCTGTAGGCGTCGATCTTCGCGCCGGTGGCACCCTGGTTGATCGGGTCCCATCCACCGATGCCCCACGCGTACACGAGCTTGCCGTCCTTCTCCACGTCGCGGGCGCCGGGCATCTCGCGGAAGAAGAACAGCTGCACGACGAGCACGACCATGCCCACCACCACCGCGGTGACGGCTCCGGCCGTCGCGAGTTCCCGCGACGTGGGTGCACGCATCCTCCACGCGCGCACCATCAGGTGGACGAGGTCGACGATGCCGACCATCATCAGCATGAACCGCAGCAGGTAGAGGAACGGCAGCAGCCGCGGGTTCCAGAGCAGGCCGATCACGGGGAGGCTGTCGCGAGTGAGGTACACCGCAGCCATCAGGCCGAAGCACATGATGCCCAGCCAGGCCCCGGTGAGATGGCGCTTGACCACGCTGCTGACGAAGCCGAACAGCGCGAAGCCGGAGACGACGATGTCCCAGAACGGGCTGAGGTCGAAGAACATGTCCCAGAAGCTGTCGCCGCCACCGTTGGGGCGGTAGCCGTACTTCATGTCGGTCATGTACGCGTGGTTGAACAGGAACGGGAACACCCAGAACGCGCTGAGGGCCAGCGCGGTGATGCCCATCGTGAGGCCGTAAATGAACCGCGTCTTGTCCATCCAGATGAGCCACATCAACAGCGCGCCGAACGCGACGAAGATGAGCACGATGCCGTGCGACAGCATCGCCAGCGCGAGCAGGATGGCCACCCAGTTGCGGTACTTGCCGGTCTCGAGCCCGCGCGCGAAGAGCCCGAGCCCGAGGATGCCGAACGACAGCGCGATGGAGAACGAGAACTCGCCGGCCATCGTGCTGGGCACGTTGCCGCCGTAGATGGTGAAGCTCTCGTCGAACAGGAACAGCACGCCGGCGATCGCCATCAGTTCCGGGATGGGGAACACGAACCGTGCGAGCCGCCCGAACGCCCAGCAGCAGAACGGCAGCGTCACGATGCCGAGGCAGGCGACGATCTTGAACGCGATGCCGTAGGGCAGCACCACGTTGAGCAGCACGATCATCAGTGCGGGCACGACCATGTAGAAGCGGTACAGCGGGAAGCCGTTGTACCAGTAGTTGCTCCAGCCGGTGATCTGCCCGTTGGGTAGCAGGTGGTCGCGCAAGTACGCAGGCCCCATCACGTGCGCGCCCATGTCGCCGCCGGTGGGCGTGTTGTTCGTGAACACCAGCCCGAGGTGCACCACCTTCAGCACCGCGACCGTGCAACCGCCGATCACGGCCAGCGCGGTGATGTACTGGATGACGCGGGTCGTCGGCCATGGCGCGTTGAGCCAGTTGATGGGCCGGCGCACGATGCGGCGGACGACGCGCGACGCCAGCGGGACGGCGGGTTCGCCCCCCTCGTCGGTGGTCGGCGACGGCTCCTCGTCGAGCGTCGAGGCAGCAGGGGTGAGTTCGTCCGCGGTGGTCAGGTCACTCATGACGGGTGGCATTCTTCCATGCGGCTGTGTGAAACGAGCGTCACCGCCGGGTGGGGCCGGCGGTCAGGTGGTGGCGACGAGCACGAGGCCGGTGGCGTTGAACGCCACGTGCGCGAGCACGCTCATTCCGAGGCGACCGGACCGCAGGGTGCACACACCGAGCACGAGACCGACGACGAACAGTCCCGGGATCTCGACGGGTTGGAAGTGGATGATCGCGAAGAACAACGCCACCGCCACCACTCCGATCACGTCGTCGAGGCGACGGGTGAACGCGCCTTGCAGCAGCCCGCGATAGGTGAGCTCCTCCACCAACGGCGCGCCGACCACGATGACCAGCACCAGCAGCACGAGACCGCCACCGGACGCACTCTCGTACGTGTCGCGCGCCCGCTGCTCGACCTTGTCGATCGTGAACGTGTCGGGCCACAGCGATTCGAGCGGGAGGTAGACGAGCCGCACCACCACCAGCTGCGTGATGAGGCCGATCGGGAGGCCGATCAGGTCGACCGGGCGGAACGACAACCCGAAGTCGGCCGACAGGTTCCCGACGCCGTCGCGCCGACCGAGGTACCAGATGGCCACCACCATCGGCACCCACTGTGCGATGGCGCCCGCCGCGAGCCAGCCGGGGCCGGCCTCGGCCACGCTGTCGGAACCGCTGGCCGTGAAGATGGCGCTGGCCACGAGCGTGCCGACGAGCCACGCACCGACCCAGGTGACGGCGGCATCGCGGATGCTGATGGCTGCACGGTCACCCGCCGTTCGAATGGGGGGCAGGCTCGGGGTCGACACGCGGGGCGAGCCTACCGGCCGAGCGATGGCGACGCCGGACGGCGATCAGCCGGCGAGACGCACCGACGAGGCAGAGACCAGCTCGCGGCGAGTGCGTCGATCTTCCAGGCGCCAGCCGTTGGGCACCGACAGCCGCGCGGTGTGGCGCTGGCAGAGGTCGTAGCTGTGGGGGTCGCGTTCGTCGGTGAGCTCGTCGAGCCACACCATCGAACGGGCGTACTGGTACGAGAGGGTGACCGACGCCGCTTCTGCGCATCCGGTGCGCGAACACTGCCTGCTCATGGGCGGCCACGCTAGATGCCACGACTCGGCAACTGGTGGACCCTCCCGAACAGACGCGCGACGCCATGTGACCGATCCCGACGAGCCACGAGGCGCGAACACCCGTAGCATTGGTGCATGAGCAATCTCCCTCCGCCGCCGCCTCCGCCGCCTCCTGGGCGCGGCCAGCAGCCTGGGCCGCAGCCGCCGTCCGGCGGCAAAGGTCGCCCCGCCGGAGCCGGCTGGCCGCGCTGGACCATCCCGGTGCTGGTCGCCGTCCTCGTGGGCACGCTGCTGCTCAACCAGGTGTGGCCCACCGACGACGGCGAGAAGCGCAGCTTCACCGAGTTCGTCACGCTCGTCGAGAACGACCAGGTCGTCAACATCACCGTCACCAACGGCTCCAACGCCATCACCGGCGAACTGAAGGACGGGTCGAAGTTCACCACCACGGTGCGCGACAACTTCCCGCTCGAGTCCGACAAGGCCCTGCTCGAAGAGCACGGCGTCGACGTGAGCGTGAAGGCGCCCGACAGCAACTGGTTGCTCAACTGGATCGGCCTGCTGCTGCCGATCATCCTCATCATCGGGTTCCTGGTCTGGATGAACAAGCGTGCGCAGGGCCAGATGGGCAACGTCATGTCCATCGGTCGCAGCCGCGCGAAGGCCTACCAGGCCGACAAGCCCAGCACCACCTTCGCCGACATCGCCGGCTACGAGGGCGTGAAGCAGGAGATCACCGAAGTCGTCGACTTCCTGCGCATGCCCGAGCGCTTCCGCGAGATCGGCGCCCGCGTGCCCAAGGGCATGCTGCTGGTCGGCCCTCCCGGCACCGGCAAGACCCTGTTCGCCCGCGCGGTCGCCGGTGAGGCCGGCGTCGGCTTCCTGTCGGTCACCGGCAGCGACTTCATGGAGATGTTCGTGGGCGTCGGCGCCAGCCGCGTGCGCGACCTGTTCGCGCAAGCTCGCAAGCTCGGTCGGGCCATCATCTTCATCGACGAGATCGACTCCATCGGCCGCAAGCGCGGTGCCGGCCTCGGCGGCGGGCACGACGAGCGCGAGCAGACCCTCAACCAGATGCTCGCCGAGATGGACGGCTTCGAGACCAGCGAGGGCATCGTCATCCTCGCGGCCACCAACCGCCCCGACATCCTCGACCCTGCACTGCTGCGCCCCGGACGCTTCGACCGTCAGATCGTGGTGCCGTTGCCGGAGAACGAGGAGCGCCTGGCCATCCTCAAGGTGCACAGCCGCGACAAGCGCATGGGCCCCGACGTCGACCTCGAAGTGATGTCGAAGGCGACGCCCGGCATGAGTGGCGCCGACCTCGCCAACCTCGTCAACGAAGCGGCGCTGTTCGCCGTGCGTCGTGGCAGCAAGCAGATCGAGCGCATCGACTTCGAGAACGCCCGCGACCGCGTGGTGATGGGTGCTCGTCGCGAGAGCCTGGTGCTCAGCGCCGAGGAGAAGCGGGCCACCGCCATCCACGAAGGTGGCCACGCCATCCTCACCGTGGTGCTCCCCAACAGCGATCCGCTGCACAAGGTCACCATCCTCCCTCGCGGCATGGCACTCGGTGTCACCTGGAGCCTGCCCGAGGAGCGGCACACGTACTCGAAGGACTACTTCGACGACATGATCTGTCGTGCCATGGGTGGCCGCGTCGCCGAGAAGATCGTCTTCGGTCACCTCAACTCCGGCGCCGCCAACGACCTCGAGCAGGCCACCAGCATCGCTCGCCGCATGGTGCGCGAGTGGGGCATGAGCGAAGCGGTCGGCCCGATGGCGTGGAGCGGCTCACAGCAGGTGTTCCTCGGTGAAGACCTGATGACCCAAGGTCGCGAGTACAGCGACGACACGGCGAAGCTGGTCGACAGCGAGATCTCGCGGATCCTGCACGAGCAGGAGGCACGCGCCACCGAGATGCTCATCAAGTACCGCCCGGCCCTCGAACTGGTGGCCGAAGCGCTGCTCGAGCGAGAGACCATCGACGGTGCCGAGGTCGCACAGCTCGTGCACCAGAGCCTCGACGGCCAGCACGCCGACGCAGCGAGCGCCGACGCAGCCGACTCCGACGCCGACTCCGCCAACGCGCACGCCGACTGACGGTTCCGTCCGGGCCAGTGGGCCGGTGGGCCGGTGGGCGGCTGACCGTGCGGACCCGTGCCTGCGGGTTTCCGTCACGTGTGTTCGATTCCGATGCCGATGCCGACGCCGATGCCGATGCCGAATTCGAGCGGTGGCACTGATCGATTCCGATGCCGATGCCGATTTCGAGCGGTGGCACTGATCGATTCCGATGCCGATGCCGATGCCGAGCGGTGGCACTGATCGATTCCGATGCCGATTCCGGTCCGATTCCG
>JAUXQB010000189.1 GCA_030685215.1 Actinomycetota bacterium | reverse complement strand
TGTCGGGCATGGAGCAGGGTGCGCAGCTCACCGCCGCCGCCGCACAGCCGCCTGCCGGTCGCAGCGCGTGGCCGATGGTCGCCTCCGTCGGCCTGGCGGGACTCGTCGTCGGCGCGGTCAGCAAGCCGGTCGTGTTCCAGGTGTCGCTGGTCGTCCTGTTCGCCGCCGGCGCCGAGTGGATGGTGCAGGCGTGGAGCGAGCGGGCCAGCGCCGACCCCGCGTACAACGCAGCGGTGCGCAAGCGCATCCTGCACCCGCTCGAGTTCCCCATCCTCGGCGCGCTGGTCGGTGCGGCAGTGGTGTACGCGTTCTCGCGCATCCTGCTCACCATCGACAAGGAGATGACCCCCTGGGTGTTCATCATCATCGGTGCGCTCATCACGTTCGGTGGGTTCGTCTTCGCCGCCAAGCGCGGCATCAGCAAGCGCACGCTCGTCGGCGTCTGCAGCATCGCCGCGGTGGCGCTGCTCGGTGCCGGCGTCGCCTCGGCCGTGCAGGGCCAGCGCACCGTCGAGGAGCACCCCACCACCGAGACCGACCCCGCGGTGTGCCTCGAGGAGGGCGTCGACCACCACATCGACGATCACGCCTCGCAGGACGTGTCGCTGAAGAGCAACGTCGTCGCCAACGTGTACCTCCAGTCCGACGGCACACTGCAGGCGTTCATCAGCGGTGTGCCCAACATCGTCTACAACGAAATCACCGTGCCCCGTAGTGCAACGGTCGGCATCATCTTCCACAATGAGACCGACGAGCCTCAGCGGCTCACCGCCCGCCTCGGTACCTTCGGTGAGGAGCCCGAGGTCATCCGGTGCACCACTGCGGTGAACTCGGGCAAGCAGGCGTACCTCGACATGAAGGTCACCCGCACCAACGAGGCCAGCAGCACCCCGATGGTGCTGCAGGTCGGCGGGAACGAAGAACAAGTCATCCAGATCGTGGTGCCGTGAACATGGAGCAGAGTGAGATCATGGTGAGTCCCCGCGAAGGTCGGTTCACCGGCCGCCGCCGCCTTGCCGGCATCGCTGCCGGCGTGGGCCTGGTGTTGGCCGGTTGTGCGAAGAACGCACCTCAGGACACGTTCCAGCCCGCAGGCGAGAACGCCCGCAAGATCGACGGCCTGCAGCGCGAGCTGTTCTACATCTCCGGTGTGGTCGGGGTCCTCGTGTTCGCCGCCGTCGGCTACGCCATCTGGAAGTTCCGCGACCGCGGGCAGGAGATCCCCGAGCAGTCGCACGGCAATCCGAAGCTCGAGATCATGCTCACCATCATGCCGGCCATCATCCTCGCCGTCGTGGCGGTTCCGTCCATCGCGATGGTGTTCGAGCTCGACAAGAAGGACAACGACTGCATCATCAACGTCACCGGCCAGCAGTGGTGGTGGGAGTACGACTACGTGAAGGGCAGCACGTGCGGCGGTGTCGAGATCCCCGACTCCATCGTCACCAGCGGCGAGCTCGTCATCCCCGCCGGAACCGACGTGTTGCTGCGCATCACCAGCCGCGACGTCATCCACAGCTACTGGATCCCACGTCTCAACGGCAAGCGCGACGCAGTGCCCGGTCGCCTGCACACGCTGCGCATGCAGGCCGACGAACCCGGCATCTACGTCGGTCAGTGCACCGAGTTCTGCGGTCTCAGCCACGCCCGCATGCGTCAGGCAGCGGTGGCCCTCGAGCCCGCCGACTTCCAGGCATGGGTCACCAACCAGGTGCAGCCGTACGTGAAGCCCGACCCGGGCACCACGGCCGCCGCCTACGAGGCCACGTTCGTCGGGCAGTGCAGCCGCTGCCACCAGGTCGACGGGCTCACCGACGCCGACGGCGCACCGGTGCTGGCCGACCCCGACCTCTACATCGTGGCCGGTGCTGCCCCCAACCTCACCAACCTGATGACTCGCACGGCCATCGCCGGCTTCACCTTCGATCTGCTCAACGACGAGTGTCGCGATCGCCTGTGGAACGCGTCGCCCGACGAGTTCGGGGCGCTGTACCTGCAGGGCGTCACGCCCGAGTGCTTCGACGAGGCGGTGCTGCGCGAATGGTTGCGCAACGCACCCGCCATGAAACCCATGTACGCCGACCCCAACAACCTCGCCCCGACCGGTGGTAGGACCAGAGGCATGCCGAACCTGAACCTCACCGAGGATCAGATCGACGAGCTCATCGCCTACCTCATCGAGCGGAAGTAAGGGAGCACCAGATGGCCATCATCGAACGACCCTCCACGGTCCCCGCGCTCGCCGGCGCCGACGGGGTTCCGGCACTCGTCACCCCCACCGCTGCGCTGGGCGTGTTCAAGCGACCGGTGCAGACCTCCGGCTGGAAGTCGTGGCTGTTCACGGTCGACCACAAGAAGCTCGGCATCATGTACGGCGTCGTCGCCCTCTTCTTCTTCCTGGTGGGCGGCCTCGAAGCGCTGCTCATCCGGTTGCAGCTGGCGGCTCCCGA
>JAUXQB010000184.1 GCA_030685215.1 Actinomycetota bacterium | reverse complement strand
CGCGTTCTTCGCCCCCGGCGAGCGCCGCGGCGCGCGCAACGCGCTGGGCCTCCCACTCGACGCACCGGTGCTGCTGTTCGTCGGCCGCATCCAGCCGCTGAAGGCGCCCGACCTCGCGGTGCGGGCACTCGCCCAGCTGCGTCGTCCCGACGCGCTGCTGCTCATCGTCGGTGGCGCCAGCGGCCACGACGGCCAGCAGGAGATGACCCACCTGCTCGCGCTCGTCGACGAGCTCGGGCTCGCCAACCAGGTGCGCTTCGTGCCACCGCAGCCGCACCACATCCTGAGCACGTACTACCGCGCTGCCGACGCGGTGGTGGTGCCCAGCCGCAGCGAGAGCTTCGGCCTCGTCGCACTGGAAGCCTCGGCCTGTGGCGTGCCCGTCGTGGCCGCCGCGGTCGGCGGACTGCTCACCTTGGTCGACCACGGCGAGACCGGCTACCTGGTTCCTGCGCGCGACCCCGCGCTGTTCGCGCACTACCTCCGCGAGATCATCGACCACCCGGTGCACGCCGCTGCACTCGGTGCCCGCGGTGCCGAGCGAGCGAAGCGCTACACGTGGGGCTTCGCCGCCGCTCGCCTGCGCCGCCTCTACAACGACCTCGGTGCTCGCGAACTGGTCGCCTGCGGGTGACGGCGCTGATCGACGACGACCGATGACCGACTACCACTCGCCGCCCACGCTGGCCGAGTACGAGGCATGCATCACCGGCTGGCTCACCGGGTTCGCGGCCGAGAACGAGTTGTTCGAAGCCGTCGACCGCGGCGAGCCCGGCGACGCCGAGCCGCGTTGGTACGTGCGGCTGCGCGGTGAAGAGAAGGAGCACATCACCATCTGGTTCACCCTCGGCCAGCGCACGCTGCGCTACGAGGTCTACGTGCTGCCCGCGCCCGCCGAGAACATCGGCCAGGTCTACGAAGCCGCGCTGCGCCGCAACGACCGGTTGGTGGGCGCCCACTTCGCGATCGGGGTGGAAGACGCACTGTTCCTGCGCGGCGAGCTGCCACTCACCTCGCTCAACGAGGCCGAGCTCGACCGCATCGTCGGGTCGTTGTACAGCTACACCGAGCAGTCGTTCCCCTCGCTGCTGCGACTCGCGTTCGCCAGCAAGTTCACCTGATTTTGCCGATCGATGGCCCCGCCCGTACCCAGTAGAGGTACCGGGCGAGCGGCACGTCGGGGAAGTCGAGCCGCTCGCCCGGTGCCCTCACCACTCGCCGGCACCACGGCCTAACCTGGCGCGATGACGACGTATCGGTTGGCTGTGGTCGGTGGCGGCAACATGGGCGCTGCCCTGGTCGGTGGGCTGCTGCAGGCCGGGTGGGCCACCGCCGACATCGCCATCGTCGAGGTGCAGCCGGCTCGTGTGGAGCAACTGCGCGAGATGTTCCCCGGCGTCGCCGTCACCGACGAGACGCCCGCATGCCAGGCCGCGCTCATCGCGGTGAAGCCCTACGACGTCGCCACCGCATGCAGCACGGCGGCACGCGCCGGCGCCACCCGGTTGCTCAGCATCGCGGCCGGCATCAGCTCGGCGGCGTTGCAAGACGCGGCCGGTCCCGAAGTGGCGGTGGTGCGCGCGATGCCCAACACGCCCGCGCTCGTCGGCGAGGGCGCCGCGGCCATCTGCGCCGGCCCCACTGCCGACGACGACGACCTGGCATGGGCCGAGAGCATCCTCGGCTCGGTGGGGCTGGTGGTGCGCGTGCCCGAGGTGCAGCTCGATGCCGTCACCGGGCTGGCCGGCAGCGGTCCCGCCTACCTGTTCCTCGTGGCCGAGGCGCTCATCGACGCCGGCGTGCTCGCCGGCCTCAGCCGCGCGAACAGCGAGGCGTTGGTGGCACAGCTGTTCGTCGGTTCGGCAGCACTGCTGCAGCAGCGCGGCGACCCCGCGCAGCTGCGCGCAATGGTCACCTCGCCGGGTGGCACCACCGCCGCGGGTGTTCGCCAACTCGAGGAGCACGCCGTGCGCAGTGCGTTCCTGGAAGCGGTGATGGCCGCGACGCAGCGCAGCATCGAGCTCGGCCACCACTGATCGAACGTCACGGGTCGCGCTCGGCGCGTCAGTGAGTGGTGTCGATGACGCAGAAGCGATTGCCCTCGGTGTCGGCGAGCACCACGAAGTCGGGGTCGGCCGGGTAGTGCGGCCAGTCGACGCGCGTGGCGCCGAGGCCGATCAGTCGTTCGACCTCCGCGGCCTGATCGGCCGCGTCGCCGGCGAACAGATCGAGGTGCACGCGCGGTTCCAGCGGTGCGGTGCTGTTGCTCACGTCGAGCGCGAGATGCGCGCCGCTGCCCTCGACGGGCACGAGGATCATGAAGTCGTCGTCCGGCCGCACCGCTCGCTTGGGCCGGTAGTGCAGCGCGTCGCACCAGAACGCGATGGCGCGGTGCAGATCGCCCACGCCCATGACCACGGTGCCGACCGTCAACATCGCCTCATTCTGCCAGCCGCGCTGCGCTCGCGAGGTCGGCCGCGTTGGTCGATGCCGAACACACGTTGTTCAGGCACCGTTCACGGGCGCGAAAGAAATTTGGCTGTGACTCTTTTCTCACCGGCCCGGGTGTGCCTATCCTTCGCATCGGTCACAACGACCGCCGAGTGATTCATCACACGGGTGTCGCGCCCCGCAAGGGCTGCGCCGCAGAGGGCTGGTGCCATCGGGGGGTTGGCATCGGCCCTCTACGTTTTTTCCCGCAGGTAGCGTGAGCGCCCATGGGCCGCAGCTACGACACCGTCTCGTTCCTGAGCGACCTCGGTGTGGTCGACGAGCACGTCGGCGTCGTGCACGCGATCGTGCGCGACCTGGCGGCGCACGCGCGGGTCATCGACCTCACGCACCACATCGCACCGTTCGACGTACGCGCCGGCAGCCTCGCACTGGCTCGCTCCATCGGCTATGTGCCGTCGGGGGTCGTGATGGCGTGCGTCGACGCCGGCCAGCGCCGCGCCGTCGCCATTGAGGTCGCCGACGGCGAGGGTGTGGTGCTCGGTCCCGACAACGGTCTGCTCGCGTCGGCCATCTCCATGGCCGGCGGTGCGGGCCGAGCGGTGCTGCTCGACAACCCCGAGTTCCACCTCGCCACACCCGGCGTGGTGGTGCCCAGCCGCGACGTGTTCGCGCCGGTGGCCGCGCACCTGTGCAACGGCGTCGATCTCGCCGAGCTCGGTTCCCCGGTCGATGCCGACGAGTTGCTGCCCGGCGTCGTGCCGCTGCCGCGCGACCTCGATGGCGGTGAGGTCGGGGTGCACGCGGAAGTGCTGTGGATCGACCACTTCGGCAACTGCCAGCTCAACGTCGGGCTCGACGACGTGCTGCCGTGGGGCGTGCCGGTGGGCACCCGGTTGCAGGTGGTCGCGGGCGACGTCACCCGCGTGGCGCAACGCGTCGACGATGCCGCCGGGCTCGGCCCGGGTTCCATCGGGCTCGCCATCGACGGGTTCGGCCTGCTCGCGCTCGTGCTCGACCGTCGCTCCGCCGCCGACGAGCTGTCACTGGCCACCGCCGATCAGGTCACGCTGCGCCCGCTGGCCGAAGGCGACGGCGGCACCGCGGTGAGCGTGCAGATGAGCGTGCCCGTCAGCATGCGCCCGGCCCCTCGCTGACCCGCGCCGGTAGCGTGGCCGTCATGCGCCCAGCCACCACCCTCACTCTCGGCCTGTTGCTCGTCGCCATCCTGGCGGCCGGCATCATCTCGTTGCTGCGCCTCTGACACTCGGGCTCGCGTCGGCCAGGTCGCGCAACAGACGGTCCGAGCGATCGTCGGCCGGGTAGAACAGCTCGATCGCCAACTCGTCGAGCGTCACGTCGCGAGGCGTGCCGAAGGTGGTGAGCGTGGTGAACAACGACACCTCGCCCAGCGGGCTCGCGAATCGGAACGGCACCAGCAGCGGCGGGTCGTCCCACTCAGCGAGGTCGAGCAACGGCCGGATCTGCGCGACGTTGGGGTACGCGAGCACTTCGGCCAGCAACGCCTCGAGCGCCGGGTCGCCGGTGATGGTGGCCGAGCGCCGCAACTGCTGCACGAGGTACGCGGCCCAGTCGGTGAAGTTCAGCGTGCGTGCGGCCAGGCCATTGGGGTGCAGCGAGGCGCGGTAGACGTTGAGCGGCGGCCCCATCAACTCGGGCGGCACGCCGGTGAGCAGCGCGACCGCGGCGTCGTTGGCCAGCAGCACGTTCCACTGCCGGTCGATCACCACTCCCGGATACGGCTGATGCGCGTCGAGCAGGCGCTGCACCGACGCTCGCATCGGCGCCATCTCGGCATCGTCGAGCGATCGCTGGGAGAAGCGCGGTGCGTACCCGGCCGCGAGCAGCAGCGAGTTGCGCTCGCGCAACGGCACCTCCAGGTGATGTGCGATCGCGAGCACCAGCTCCGGGCTCGGACGCGACCGTCCGGTCTCGACGAACGAGAGGTGGCGGGTGCTCACTCCCACCTCGATCGACAGGTCGAGCTGGCTGCGCCGGCGTCGCAGACGCCAGTCACGGATGAGTTCGCCAACAGCTGGTCGCGCCATCGCGGTCACTGTACGGAGCCCGGCGCGGCCGCACCATTACCCCCGAGGTAGGGAGTTCGGCGCACTCGTGACCCCACGGGTCATCGACCGCACGACGTGACGGTCGCACGATGAGCGACATGAGCAACGACATCAACACCGACGACATCACCCACATCACTCACGTGATCGACACCCACCTGGCCGCCTACTGCGAACCCGACGCGACCCGTCGCGCCGAGCTCGTCGCCGACGTCTGGAGCCCGGACGGCATCCTCGTCGACCCGCCGTTCGAGGGCACCGGGCACGACGCCATCGCCGGCCTCACCGACACCGTGCTGTCGCACTTCCCCGGCCACACGTTCCGGCGCACGACCGCCGTCGACACCCACCACGGTGTCGCTCGCTACGGCTGGGAGCTGGTGGGTGCCGATGGCGCGGTCGCGGTGCAGGGCCTCGACGTCGCCGACCTCACCACCGACGGCCACCGGCTCGCCCGAGTGGTCGGCTTCTTCGGCGCACTCGCCTGAGCCGGACGATCGGCCGCGCCGAGCGGAGGTGACCGGCGAGTAACATCCAGCCTGCCGCTAGAGGGGGCTGGTATCACGTGAATCTCGCGCACATCATCGATCCGCATCCGGCCGACCACGTCGCGGTCATCAGCCGCGGCCGGGCCACCACCTACGGCGCGTTGCGCGACCAGATCGCGCACGTCCGTGGTGGCCTCGCCGCGCTGGGCGTCGGCAAGGGCGACCGGGTGGCGCTGCTGTGCAGCAACGGCCGCTACTTCGTCGACCTGTACCTGGCTGCACTCGGCCTGGGCGCGGTCACCGTGCCGCTCAACCCAGCCAGCCCCGCCCCCGAGATCGAGCGCGAGGTGCTCACCGTCGGCGCCAAGGTGGTGGTGGTGGAACCGCTCGCGGCACATGCGTGGGCACAGGTCGACCGGGGCCGCCTCCCGTCGGTCGAGCACGTCGTGGCCACCGAGATCGGCACCGTTCCCGGCGCCGACTCCGCGTTCGACGACCTGCTCGGCGCCGAGCAGGTGCCCGTCGTCGAGGTCGAACCCGACGACCTGGCCGTCCTCATCTTCACCAGCGGCACCGCCGGTTCACCGCGGGCAGCGATGCTCAGCCACGGCAACCTGCGCAGCAACATCGAGCAGGGCCACCAGGCCGACGGCATCGTGGCCACCGACGTGGTCTACGGCGTGCTGCCGATGTTCCACATCTTCGGGCTCAACGTGGTGCTCGGCCTCAGCCTGGCCCGCGGCGCCACGGTGGTGCTCATCCAACGATTCGATCCGTTCACCACCCTCGAGACCATCCGCGACCGCGGCGTCACCGTCATCCCCGGTGCGCCGCCGCTGTGGTTGGCCTTCAGCCACTTCGACGACGCGCCGGCCGACAGCTTCGCCAGCGTGCGCCTCGCGCTCACCGGCGCCGCCAAGATGCCGGAGGAAGCCACTCGTCGGCTCGAGGAGCGCTTCGGCGTCGTGCTGCGCGAGGGCTACGGGCTCACCGAGGCGTCGCCGGTGGTCACCTCCTCGGCGGGCATCGTGCCCAAGACCGGCTCGGTCGGCAAGGTGCTCGACGGTGTGCAGGTGCGGCTGGTCGACGAGCACGGCGACGACGCGCTGTCCGGCGATGCCGGCGAGATCTGGGTGAAGGGGCCGAACGTGTTCCTTGGCTACCTGCACGAACCCGAGGCCACGGCACGCGTGCTCACCGCCGACGGCTGGCTGCGCACCGGCGACATCGCCGTGGTCGACGACGACGGCTACCTGTACCTCGTCGACCGGGCGAAGGATCTCGTCATCGTCAGCGGCTTCAACGTCTACCCGGCCGAGGTGGAGGAGGTGCTCCTCGAGCACCCCGACGTGGAGGAGGTGGGCGTCATCGGCGTGCCGCACCCGCACACCGGTGAGGCCGTGAAGGCGTTCGTCGTGCTCAAGCAGGGCGCCACCGCCCACGAGGACACGCTCATCTCCTGGTGCCTCGACAACCTCGCGCGCTACAAGTGCCCGGCGAAGATCCTGTTCGTCGACGAGTTGCCGCGCAACGTCAGTGGCAAGTTGCTGCGCAAGGACCTCGTCTGACGAGATCCATGCCCGACGTCACACCGAACTCTCACCGCACTGGCTTTGTGAACGTGTGCACGAGTGCCTAACGTGTCGACGTGATGGCCCCTGATCGCAACCGCCGACGCATCCCCGATGCCACCGTGTCGCGGTTGCCGGTGTACCTGCGCATCCTCGGCGAGCAGAGCGCCGAAGGCGTGGAGAGCATCTCCTCGGAGCGCCTCGCCGAGCTCGGTGGGGTGAATGCGGCCAAGGTGCGCAAGGACCTGTCGTACCTCGGCAGCTATGGCACTCGCGGCGTCGGCTACGAAGTCGACTACCTCGTGTACCAGATCCGCCGCGAGCTCGGGCTCACGCACGACTGGCCGGTCGTCATCGTCGGCGCCGGCAACCTCGGCCAGGCACTCGCCGGCTACGGCGGGTTCGGCGAGCGCGGCTTCCCGGTCGCCGGCATCGTCGACGTCGACGAGTCGAAGGTGGGCACCGTGCTCGGCGGCGTGCGCGTACGCCACATCGACGAGTTGCCGCAGATCGTGCAGACCAAGCGGGTCAACATCGGCGTGGTCGCCACGCCCGGCAGCGCAGCCCAGGAAGCCGCCGACCTGCTGGTGAAAGCCGGAGTCACGAGCATCCTCAACTTCGCACCGATCGTGCTGTCGGTGCCGCGTGCCATCGAAGTGCGCAAGGTCGATCTGGCCGTCGAGCTGCAGATCCTCAGCTACCACGAGCAGCGTCGTGCCGGTGGCTCCATTCATGCGGTGCCCGGTGGCACCTCGCGGTCGGCAACGGCGTAGGGTTGTCGGTGTCATGAGCAAGGCCCCGGCATGAGCATCGTCGTCATCGGTGTCAACCACCGCACGGCTCCCATCGAGCTGCTCGAGCGCGTCTCCGTCGCCGGTCCCGAGCTGGGCAAGGTCATCACAGGCCTCGTCAGCCGCGCCAACATCCGCGAGGCAGCGGTGCTCAGCACCTGCAACCGCACCGAGGTGTTCGCCGTCGCCGAGCGGTTCCACGGCGCCTACGCCGACATCCGCGACTTCTTCTGCGAGCTCGGTGGCATGCTGCCCGACGAGCTGCACCCGCACCTCTACAGCCAGCACGACGAAGCTGCCGTGGCCCACCTGTTCGAAGTGGCGGCCGGGCTCGAGTCGGCGGTGCTCGGCGAGAGCGAGATCCTCGGCCAGGTGCGTGGCGCGTGGGAGACCGCGCAGGCCGAGGGCGGCGCGAAGGCCACCCTCAACCTGCTGTTCCGCCACGCCATCGAGACCGGCAAGCGGGCTCGCACCGAGACCTCCATCGGCAAGCACACCGCGTCGGTCAGCCACGCGGCGGTCGACATGGCCACCGAGCGGCTCGGCACCCTCGCCGGCCGGCGAGTGCTCGTCGTGGGTGCCGGCGACATGGGCGAAGGGGTCGCGGTCGCACTGCTCGGGGCCGGGGCCACCGACATCACCGTCACCAACCGCACCGAGCTGCGAGCCACGCAACTGGCCCAGCGAGTGGGCGGCACCATCGTGCCGTTCACCGAACTCGGCGATGCGCTGGCACACGCCGACGTGCTGCTCACCTGCACCGGCTCCGGCTCCATCATCATCGACACCGAGCTGCTCACCGCCGCCCGCTCCCACGTCACCACCCCGCTGCTGGTGGTCGACATCGCGGTGCCGCGCGACGTCGCCGCCGAGGTCGAGCACCTGCCGAACGTCACCCTGCTCAACCTCGACCACCTGCGCGACTGGGCTGCTCGCGGCCTGGCACTCCGTGCCGCCGAGGCACAGCGGGTGCGCACCATCGTCGGCGAGGAAGTCGAACGCTTCGGCATGGAGGCCACGGCTCGGCAGGCGGCGCCGCTGGTGGCGCAGTTGCACGAGAAGGCCGAGGCCGTGCGGCTCGCCGAGCTCGACCGCTTCTCCAACCGGCTCGCCTCGTTCGACCAGGCACAGCGCGACGCCGTCGAGGCTGTCAGCAAGGGCATCGTCGCCAAGCTGCTGCACCAGATGTCGGTGCGCTTGAAGGACGACGCAGGGACTCCGCAGGGCGAGCGCAACGCCGCCGCCGTGCGCGACCTCTTCGACCTGGGCTGAGCGCACGATGGCCACCGCCGAGGCGGCGCGCACGCTGCGCCTCGCCACACGTTCCAGCGCGCAGGCGACGGCCCAGGCAGCAGCGGTGGCGCAGGCGTTGATGGCCGCGCACGACGGCCTCACCGTCGAGCTGGTGTTCGTCGAGACCCTGGGCGATCAGCGCACCGACGTGCCGCTGCACACCATCGGCGGCCAGGGCGTGTTCGTCAAGGAAGTGCAGCACGCCGTGCTGCGCGGCCAGGCCGACTTCGCGGCGCACAGCGCGAAGGATCTGCCGTCGACCGAGGCCGACGGTTTGCAGCTGGCCGCCTTCTGCGAGCGCCGCGACGCGCGCGACGCGTTGGTGGGTCTCGACCTCGACCGGCTTCCCGTGGGCGCCACCGTCGCCACCGGCTCGGTACGCCGCCGCGCACAGCTCACCGCCGCGCGACCGGACCTGCAGTTCGTCGAGCTCCGTGGCAACATCCACACCCGGCTCTCGAAGCTGCCCGAGGGCGGGTCGCTGGTCATGGCCGTGGCCGCGTTGCAGATCCTGCAGCTCACCGAGCACATCGCCGAGGCGCTGCCCGTCGACCGCTTCGTGCCCTCACCCGGCCAGGGGTGCGTCGCGCTCGAGTGCCGCGCCGGCGACCACGACGTGGCGTCGTTGCTCGCCGCGGTCGACCAC
Organism: Actinomycetota bacterium; assembly: GCA_030685215.1. Classification (GTDB taxonomy): domain Bacteria; phylum Actinomycetota; class Acidimicrobiia; order Acidimicrobiales; family Ilumatobacteraceae; genus UBA668. The sequence continues at coordinate 29,148 of JAUXQB010000184.1, read as the reverse complement.
CCCGCCACTCGAGCCGCGGTGCGACTCGAGCGCGCGTTCCTGGCCGAGCTGGGCACTGGTTGCTCGTTGCCGGTGGCGGCGCACGCGGTGGACGACCGGCTCACCGGCTTCCTCGCCGACACCGTGACCGGCGGCGACTCGCCGAACCTCCACGTGACGGAATCCGTCGTCGTGCGCGGCAGCGACGACGAGCGCCTGCAGCAGGCGGCGTCGCTCGCTCGCCGGCTGCACGATCGCATCTCCCGTCACGACGAGCGCTGATGAGCGTGCTCGCCGGGCGCCGAGTGGTCGTCACCCGTGCTGCCGACCAGGCCGACGAGCTCGCCGCGCTGCTCGCCGCGGCAGGCGCGGTGCCGGTGGTGACGCCCCTCATCACCATCGTCACCGACCAGCCTGAGTGCACGCGCCTGGCCGAGCTCGATCCGTCGACGTTCGAGTGGCTGGTGGTCACCTCGCCCAACGGCGCCCGTCACTACCTCGATGCCCACCGTTCGGCGCCCACACAGGTGGCAGCCGTCGGCACCGCCACGGCCGCAACGCTGGCCGCCGGAGGGCTGCACGCCACCCTCGTGCCCGCGGAGCAGCGTGCCACCGGGCTGCTCGCCGAGTTCCCCGCGGGACGCGGACGCGTGCTGCTGGTGCAGGCGGCCACCGCCGAGGCCACGCTGAGTGCCGGACTGGCCGAGATCGGCTGGCACGTCACGGTCGTCGCCCCCTATCGCAGCGTGCCGTCGCGGCCGACGGCGGGCGAGCATCTGGCCGCGCTCTCCGCCGACGCAGTGCTGTTCACGAGTGGTTCCGCCGCCCACGCGTGGGTGGCCGTGTTCGGTCCGACCACGCCGCCGGTAGTGGTCGCCATCGGGCCACGCACCGCGGTCGCAGCCACCAACGCGGGACTCAAGGTCGACGTCGTCGCGACCGATCATTCTTTGCCGGGTGTGGTGGCAGCGCTGGAGCGCCATCTCGCCGGGAGCGACTAGAATTCAAGGAAGTTCGAACAGAACGGGCGCGGTTCCACACCAGATCATGCACGGCACGTCGGCCACACCGCGTTGGGCTCTCCTCGGGAGCGCAGCAGCGTTGCTCACGGTTCTTGGGGTCACCCAGGTGGCCGCAGAGCGGCGCGTGCCGGCACAGCGTCCCGCACTCCCCGCCGCCGCGGTGGAGAACGTGGAATCGCAGACACCCACCGTCTCTGCCGACGGGCGCTTCGTCGCCTACGCGGGCGCATCCATCGTGCCCGACGACCCGCGCACCAGCACGGTCTGGTTGAAGGACCGCGCCGACGGCTCGGTGGTCGAGCTCACCACGCAGTCGCCCGACATCCGCGCCGGCGACTCCGTGTGGCCGGTGGTCAGCGCCGACGGCTGCACCGTCACGGTGGTCACCCAGCTCGCCTACGACCTGTTCCGCGACGACGACGGTGGCACCCGCTGGGACGTCTACCGCCTGCTGCTGCCGCACTGCGGCGGTGCGCCCGGCGACTGGGAGCTCGTCTCCGCGTCGCGCGGCGCCGGCTTCGAAGCGTCGGCCGGCGACGACGTCAGCCCGCTGTACCCGCCGGCCGTGTCGGGCGAAGGCAGCGAGGTGGCCTACACCCACCAGTTCAGCGTGGTCGCTCCAGACCTGCTGGGCGTCACGCTCGTCGACCTGTCCGTGGCCGTGGGCGAGCCCGGTCGCTCCACGCCGGTCGCCGGCACGCCCGCCGCCGCACCCGACAGCACGTTCCGCTACGTCGGCCTGCGCGAACCGTCCATCAGCGCCGACGGGCTCACCGTCGCGTTCACCTCCGACGCCAGCTCTGCCGCGATGATCGCCGAGTGGGGAACCGGCGCCGCACCCGGAGAGTTCGCCGTCTCCAACGTCTACGTGTGGGACCGCAGCAACCTCGACCGCAACACCAACGTGCGCCGGCTCTCCGCCCCGCTGGGTGGCGACAACGGCAGTTCCTACAGCCCGGTCGTGTCCGGCAGCGGCAACTTCGTCGCCTTCGTCTCCACCTCCACCAGCCTCGTCGCCGGCGTCACCCTGCCCCCGTGCGACCTCGAGTGCACCGAGCAGGTGTACCTCTTCGACCGCACCGACGGCTCGCTGTCGCTCGCCAGCCGCGTCGCCGGCGACCCGGCCTCTGCGCCCATCGCTGCCGACATGGGCGCCAACCAGCCGGCGCTGAACCACGACGGCGACGAACTGCTCTACGTGTCGCGTGCCACCAACCTGTTCGCCACTCGCAGCAGTTCGGCGGGCGGCCACGACGACGGCGACATCGTCCTCTACGTGCCCTCCACCGGCGCCGTCGAGCGCGTCTCGGTGCTGGCCGACGGCATCTCGCCGGCCCCGGCCGCCAACTCGCACCCGAAGTTGTCGGCCACCGGTCGCGTCGTCGTCTTCGACACGCTCGCCGGTGCGGCGTACGGCAACCCGGCCGTCGACGGCCGCCAGGTCGGCATCGTCGACCACCCGCCGTTGCTGCAGCTCGCCGACCTCGACGTCGGCACGGTCGCCGTCGGCTACCCCGGTCCCGAGTGGTTCCTGGTGCTCACCAACCAGGGTCCGTCGTCGTTCGTGCCCTCGGTGGTCGAAGTGTCCAACCCCGACTTCCTCATCAGCGGCGGCAGCTGCAACGACCAGACCGGCACGCCGGTGCCGCCCGGTGGCACGTGCACGGTGCACCTGATGCTCATGCCCAGCGTCGGTGGCTTCCGCACCAGCACGCTCACGGTCAGCGAGGCCGGGTTCAACGCAGTGTCGGTCAGCTCGGATCTGGTCGGGTATGGCGGCGATCCCGCGTTGGCGCCCACTCCCGGCGGTGCGTTCGGTGGCTCGCTCGTGGTCGGTACCCGTGGCGAGCCGGTCCCGTTCTCGCTCTACAACGTGGCCTTCAACCCGGTCACCATCCGCGCGCTGCGCATCGAGGGTTCGCACCCGGAAGACTTCGTCGTCAACTTCGACGAGTGCTCGGGCCGCACCATCGAGGCCGCCACCGCCTGCGAGTTGCAGGTCATCTTCAGCCCGCGTGGTGCGGGTCGCCGCACCGCCAACATCGTCGCGGTCACCACCGACGGCGTCTACGCCACCATCCTGGTGAGCGGCGACGGTCGTTACGAGCCGAAGCTGGCCGTCAGCAACACCTCCATCATGGCCGGTAGCCGCGCCACCGTGGTCGGTGCCGGGTTCTCGCCGTTCACCGTCGTCACCATCAGCTGGGCCGACGGCAACGGTCGTTCGATGACCGTGAACACCGACGCGTTCGGCTCGTTCGTCTCCACGCTGGTGGTGCGCCCCACCGATCGGCCGGGCCAGCGAGTGCTGGTGGCACAGACCACCGACGGCCAGGTTGCGGGCGCGGACGTGCAGGTCGTCGCCCCCAGCAAGCGCGCCGGACCCGGCTCGCCCAACTGGCCCACCTCGTAACCAGCGGCCACGCGCGGTGTGTCCTGCACCACCGCGCTCCGTAGATCGTTCGCATGGCTAACGAGCTAGGCTAACGACATGGCCCGAGCTCCCGAATCCGATCTGGCAGGTGAGCTGCGGCTGGGCAGCATGCGTCTCGCCCGCCGGTTGCGTCTGGAACGTGGCTCCGACGACCTCACGCTCAGCCAGCTGGCGGTGCTCGGCACGCTCGACCGGCACGGCGAGGCGACGGTCGGCGAGCTCGCCCACCTCGAGCGTGTGAAGCCGCCGTCGATGACCCGCATCGTCAACAGCCTGGTCGAGGCCGGGCTCGTCGTGCGCCGGCCGCACGAGGTCGACGGTCGCCAGGTCATCGTCGACCTCACCGACGAGGCGCGTGACGTGCTCGAGGAAGACCGTCGCCGGCGCAACGCGTGGCTGGCGCTGCGTCTCGCAGAGCTCACCGACGACGAGCGCGAGTTGCTGCGCCGGGTCGCACCCTTGCTCGACCGGTTGGCGTGCTCATGAGCCCATCGTTGAGATCCACGTTCTCCGCTCTCAGCATCCGCAACTACCGCCTGTTCGCCGCGGGCGCGCTCATCTCCAACGTGGGCACATGGATGCAGCGCGTCGCGCAGGACTGGCTCGTGCTCGAGCTCACCGGCAGCGGCAAGGCGCTCGGCATCACCACCGGTCTGCAGTTCCTGCCGATGGTCGTGTTCTCGCCCATCGCCGGCGTGTTCGCCGACCGCTACTCGAAGCGCACGGTCATCGCGGTCTCGCAGGTGGTGCTCGGCGTCACAGCGGCGCTGCTCGGTGTGCTCGCCATCGCCGGGTGGGTGGCCACGTGGCACGTCTACGTCATCGCCTTCGTGTTCGGCATCGGCGCCGCGTTCGACACGCCCGCACGGCAGGCGTTCGTGAACGAGATGGTGCCCCGCAGCCAACTGCCGAATGCCGTCGGACTCAACTCCGCGTCGTTCAACCTCGCCCGCATGATCGGCCCGGCGGCGGCCGGCATGCTCATCGCGGCGATGGGCTCAGGCGTCGGAGCCACCGGGTGGGTCATCCTCATCAACGCCGCCACCTATGCGGCCGTGCTCGTGTCGCTGAGCCGCATGCGCAGCAGCGAGCTGTCGCCGATCGACCGGCTCGGGCGCGGCAAGGGCCAGATCCGCGACGGGCTCCGCTACGTGCGTGGCCGGCCCGACATCATGCTGGTGATGGCCATCGTGTTCTCCGCCGGCACGTTCGGCCTCAACTTCCAGATGACCACCGCGCTGATGGCCACCGAGGTGTTCGACAAGGGCGCCGGAGAGTACGGCCTGCTCGGCTCCATCCTCGCCATCGGATCGCTCGCCGGTTCGCTGCTCGCCGCCCGCCGGGAGGTGTCGCGGCAGCGCCTCGTCATCGGCGCCGCGCTGGCGTTCGGCGTGGCGGTCGTCATCGCCGGACTGATGCCCAGCTACCTGCTGTTCGCGGTGATGCTGCCGATCTGCGGCATCACTGCGCTCACGCTCATCACCACCGCCAACGCACTGGTGCAGATGTCGACCGACGGCGCCGTGCGCGGTCGCGTGATGGCGCTGTACCTCGCGATCTTCATGGGCGGCACACCCATCGGTGCGCCGCTCCTGGGCTGGATCGCGGAGCAGTACGGCGCGCGCTGGACCCTGGTGGGCGGCGGCACCCTCACCATCCTCGGCACGCTCGTGGCCACGGCCGTGTTCGCCCGCAGCCAGAACCTGATGCTCTGGCGCACCAACCGACGGCCGACGGAGGTGGCCGCCGTCGAGGTGGCCGCCTACGACGTGCGTTAGGCCGGCAGCAGCACGCACGCGCAGCATTGGCGATCAGACGCCCATCTTGGGCGTCTCAACGCCAAAGCTCAGGACGAGTGCCGACGACTATGCAGGCAGCAGCAGGCCGCTGACGAACACGTTCTGCGAGCAGGTGGTGAGCGTCGAGTCGGTGAGGCCGGCGCAGGTGACCTGCACGACCAGTTGTTCGCCCGGAAGGAACTCGATGGGCGTGATGAGGGGTGCGCTCGTGTCGCCGAAGATGTTGGCCAGGTTGAACGTGTAGAGCGTGACCGCATCGCGCAGGATGAGCAGCGAACCCTGGTCGATGTTGGGGTTCTGCACGATGATGTCGGTGACCTGCAGCCGCTGACCGGCCGGCACCGTGTAGCGGTTGGCGTCGGTCTGGCCGACACCCACGGCGACGGGCAGCGGGATGTTGACGATGACACCCTCCGGCTCGTCGGGCAACGTGGTGGCCACCACCGTGGACCCGGTGACGGGATCGGTGGTGCTCGCGAGCGTGGTGGTGGTGGCCGGCGTGGCTTCGCGCACCGCCTCGTCGGCGGCGTCGCGGATGGCGGGCTTCACCACACCCACCCAGCCCACGATGGCGAGGGCGACGAGGGCGGCGAGACCGAGCAGGCGACCGAGCACCCGCTCGGGGATGACCGGACTCTGCACGAACGTGGCGGTGGCCGTGGCGGTGGGGCTGCCCGGCTGGTCGGCATCGATGCGGAACGGCACGGTGCGCGGGCGGCGCTCCCACTGCAGGCCCTTGGTGCGCAACTTCATGCGCACGAGCGTGCTGGCACCCGGCTCGACGCCCGCGGCGGGCGGATCGAAGTCGGCCTCGACGCGGCCCGACGGGTCGACGAGGTGCAGGCGACAGCTGGCCAGCGTGTTACCGCGGTTCTCCAGCATCATCTCGTAGGTGGCCCCGCGGCGGCCGCGCTGCGCGGGCTGCAGCACGTCGAGCCGGCGGTCGAAGCTGCCCGCGATGTTGAGCGTGGTCTCCGCGCTGCGCACGTCGTCGGGGTCGCTCTGCGGCACGATGCGGATGGAGAGCGAGGTGGGGCCGGCGGTGGTGCTGGGCAGCAGGGGCGCGAACACCTCGATGCTCACCTCTTGCTGCGTGCCGCCGAACAGCGTGATGGTGGCCGGGTTGATGGTGGTCCAGGCCGCGGCCATGCCCGACGGGGTGAGCACGAACGTGTCGGTGGTGTCGCCCAGGTTGACCACCGTGAGCTGCAGGACCGCGACGGTGCCGGGGGCCACGTCGACGTCGCCGCGAGAGAACCATGCTTGGGCTGCCATCGTCCGTGACGCTATCGGTCGGACCGCGGTCGACGGTGGCACGTCGCAGCGCTGGTCATCGGAACGAGATGCGGTCGCGGCCGGCCTTCTTGGCCTGCTGCAGCGCGGTGGCTGCGTCGGCGAGCACACGGCCGGCGTCGAAGGATCCGCTGCCGACGGCAACGCCGACCGACGCGGTGATGTGCACGGTGTTGGGCACCCCGTGCCACGTGCGGTTGGCGATGAGCTGGCGCACGCGCTCGAACACGTACTTGGCGTCGCCCGGCGATGTCTCGCGCAGCACCATCACGAACTCGTCGCCGCCGAGGCGCACCACGCTGTCGCCACGCCGGCACACTCGTTCGAGCACTCCGGCCACCTCCTGCAGCACGCCGTCACCCTGCAGGTACCCGTACTCGTCGTTCACCTGCTTGAACCCGTCGAGGTCGATGACGCCCACGCACACCGGCGGGTGGTCTTCCAGCACCTCCGGCAACAGGTGCGCGAGGTGGCGACGGTTGGGCAGCCCGGTGAGCGGATCGCTCTCGCTGATCGCCTCCACCTTCAGGTGCTCGACACCCAGTCGCACGTGCTCCCAGCGTGCCGCACGCTCGTCGTAGAGGCGACGGTTCGCGGCGCGCACGTTGCGCTCCAGCGCCGCTCGCGCGTCGTCGACGCGTCCCATCTTCCACAGCACGTCGATCTCCACCGCCAGCAGCGGCTCGAGGAACTCGGTGAAGTGGATCTCGGTGCCGAGCGCGATGGTCTCGCCGATCAGTTCGACGACGTCGGTGTTCTGGCTGGAACCCCACAGCGCCATCGCCTCGCCGGCCATGCCCAGCACCTGCTCCTCGCGCATGCCGTGCTCGGCAGCCATGCGACGAGCGTTGTGCGCGTCGTCGAGGGCCGCGTGGTAGTGGCCGATCTCGGCGAGCATCATCGAACGGTGGGCGAGGGCCTGGCCCATCGCCATCACCTCGGTGCCACCCTCCGGGTCGAGCGCTGCGGTCGCGGCGTAGAGGCCGTCGTGCACCAACCTGCTCCGCTCGCCGGGGTCGGGCTCGCGCTGCGCGGCGTAGTGGTACGCGGCCGACATGCTGGCGTATGCGAACTGGCGGTCGTTGTCGTTCTCGGCGAGCCGGAGCGCACGGTCGTACAGCTCGAGCGCCGCCTCCACGAACCCGCAGTTCGTGAACGTGACCGCCATGTTGTGCACCACCTGGTAGTGCTCGGGCTCATTCGACAGCCGGTCGAGGATGTACACCGCCTCGGACAGCATGTGCGCAGCTTCGGCGAGCCGACCGGCCCGGCTGTGGTGATCGACGACCAGACCCAACGCATCGGCCAGTTCCGGCAGGAAACCTTCGGACCGGGCGCGACCGGCCACCACCGTGGCGAGGGCGGCCGACTCGTCGTGCCGCTCCGCCGCGAGCAGGCAGCATGCTTGACGGATCTGCAGGTTCACCTGGCTCTGCAGTTCGTCGGTGTGCTCGGCGGCCTGGGCGAAGAGCAGCGCACCGCGGTGGAAGTCGCCTGCTTGGCGTGCCTCGATCGCGCGCTGCTCGATCACCGACGCGCCGTCGACGGCGCCCTGGGTGGGGAGTGCCGCCGGCACGACTGCCGGAGAACTGGTGGGCAGGGTCTCACTCACAGGGGATTCCTTCTGTGCAACGAATACGATGCGGGACCGTGACCGGCACCTTTCCCGCCTCACGGCCTCGACGGTTGCGCAGCTCGGCGGCCATGCGCGATCTCGTCGCCGAGACCCAACTCGACGTGCGCCATCTGGTCGCCCCGCTGTTCGTGCGCGAGGGCATCTCGGAACCGCAACCGATCGAGTCGCTGCCCGGTGTGGTGCAGCACACGCGCGACAGCCTGCGCGAAGAAGTCCGGCAGCTCGCCGATCTCGGCGTGCGCGCCGTCATTCTGTTCGGGGTGCCGTGCATCAAAGATTCCATCGGCTCCGGAGCCTTCGATCCTGAGGGAATTGTTCAGGTTGCGCTGCGCGATCTGGCCGCCGACGTGGGGGATCGCGTCGTGCTGATGGCCGACCTGTGCGTCGACGAGTACACCGATCACGGCCACTGCGGCGTGCTCGACGGGCCCGCAGGGCACCCCGACACATCGGTCGACAACGACGCCACGCTCGACGTGTACGCGCGCATCGCCGTGGCACAGGCCGACGCCGGTGCGCACGTGGTGGCACCCAGCGGCATGATGGACGGCCAGGTCGGCGTCATCCGCGCTGCGCTCGACGCGGCCGGCCACCAGCAGGTCGCCATCCTGGCCTACTCGGCGAAGTACGCGAGCGGCCTCTACGGCCCGTTCCGCGATGCGGTCGACTGCTCCATCGTCGGCGAGGGCGATCGCAAGGCCTACCAGCAGGACTGGCGCAACGCGCGCGAGGCCATGGTGGAGGTGGAGGCCGACCTCGCGCAGGGGGCCGACATGGTGATGGTGAAGCCCGCGCTCAGCTACCTCGACATCATCGCCGCGGTGAAGGCCAGGGTCGACGTGCCGGTCGCGGCGTACCACGTCAGCGGCGAGTACGCGATGATCAAGGCCGCTGCCGCGAACGGCTGGATCGACCACGACGCCGTCGCCACCGAGCAGCTCACGGCCATCCGCCGCGCCGGCGCCGACCTCATCCTCACCTACTTCACGCGCTGGTTCGCCGAATCGGTGGCCGCGGGAAAGTCCACCTGATGCATCCGTTGCCGCACGACCTGCCCCGCTCGAACGCCGAGCTCTTCGCCAGGTCGTGCGCCGTCATCCCCGGCGGCGTCAACAGCAGCATCCGGGCCTTCAAGGCCGTCGGTGGCACGCCCTACATCGTCGAGCGCGCGGAGGGGCCGTACGTGTTCGACGTCGAAGGCACTCGCTACATCGACCTGGTGCAGAGCTACGGCGCCATCATCCTCGGCCACGCACACCCGGTGGTCACCGCCGCCATCACCACAGCTGCAGCCGGCGGCACGTCGTACGGTGCGCCCACGCCCGGCGAACTGTTGCTGGCCGAGGAGATCTCGTCGCGCGTGCCCAGCTGCGAACGCGTCCGCCTGATGAACTCCGGCACCGAGGCCACCAGCACCGCGGTGCGCCTCGCCCGTGGCTTCACCGGTCGCGACCGCATCGTCATCTTCCACGGCAACTTCCACGGCGCCACCGACGCCCTGCTCGCCGCGGGCGGCAGCGGGGTCGCCACGCTCGGCCTGCCCGGCACCGCCGGCGTGCCCGCCAGCGCCGTCGCAAGCACGATGGTGGTGCCGTACAACGTGGTGCCGCAGCTCGACGAGCAGGTCGCGGCCGTGTTCGTCGAGCCGGTGGCCGCCAACATGGGCGTGGTGGCGCCGGCGCCCGGTTTCCTCGAGGGCCTGCGCGCCGAGTGCGACCGGGTCGGCGCGCTGCTGGTGTTCGACGAGGTCATCACTGGCTTCCGTCTCGGCACCGGTGGGGCGCAGGAGATGTGCGGCGTCAGCGCCGACCTCACCACCTTCGGCAAGGTCATCGGCGGTGGCCTGCCCATCGGTTGCGTGGGTGGTCGCCGCGACATCATGGAGACGCTGTCGCCGCTGGGTCCCGTCTTCCACGCGGGCACGCTCGCCGGCAACCCGCTGGCCACGGCCGCCGGTCGCGCGGCCCTGGGCGAACTGACGCCTGCGGCCTACGAACTGCTGCGCGGGCGAGCAGGGCGGCTGTCCGCGGTGTTGACCGAGGCCTGCGCCGCGGCGGGGTTGCCGGCCAACTTCCCGGTCGTGGGCACGCTGGTGGGCATGTACTTCGGCGCCGCGCTCGGCGACGGCGTGGCGCCCACCAACTTCGCCGAGGCGAAGACCACCGACGAGGCCGTCTATCGCAGCTTCTTCCACGCGATGCTCGCCGAGGGCGTGGCCCTCGCACCCGGTGCGTACGAGGCGTTGTTCGTCGGCCTCGGCCACACCGACGACGTAATCGACGCCATCGGCGCCGCCGCAGCACGGGCCGCACTCGCCGTCGTGTCGTCGGCGGCTGCGGCCACTCACGCCGCCGGCTGACCTACGCTCACCCTCGTGCGCCAGTTCTTCACCCTGCGTTTCTGGCTCACCCTGCTGGCACTGGTGGGTCTCGCGGTGGGCGTCGCCGCGTTCGCACGAACGCGCGAGAGCGACGCCGAGCCCGCCGTCGAGCCGGGTGCCGCCAGCAGTGAACGCACCATCGATCTGGTGTCGTGGGTCTATGCCGTGCAGCCACCGCCCGGGTTCGACATCGTCGACGGACGCACCACCACCGATCTCGCGCTGGTGCTCGACGGCACCCGCACGATGATCGTGAAGGCCGGCACGCAGGGCGAGGTGACGTGTGAGCGGCTCATCGAGCTGGCGCAGTGCACCGTCGCCGCCGACCTGCTGGGCGACGGCGTGCTGTGGTTCAGCATCGTGCCCGGCGTCCCCGGCCCCACCACCGAGCTGCCCGCGGTCACCGAGCTGCTCGACGGCGGATGGGTCAGGCTCGCCAACGGGTGGGTCGTCGCACACGCCCCGGTGGTCGACCGCTCGTGCCCCGACGACACCGCATCGCTCACCGACTTCATCGAGCTGTTCGGCGACACCGCTCGCGCCACCTGGAACTTCGAGCAGCAGCAGATCGTCAAGGTCACCTGCCCGCGGGCGCCGCTGGGCACCACCACCTCGTCCACCGTGTTGCCCACCACCACGCTGCTGCCGCTCGACCCCACCGCGCCCACGCTCCCGCCCGACCCCGGCGAAGGCGAAGACGGCGCCTGACGGTCCGGATCTGGACAGGCCTCGTCCCGGAAGGCGGAACGAATCCTGTCCAGATGCCTGCGTGGAACGATTCCTGTCCAGAAACCGACGACGTGAGGAGGAGCTGTCAGCCGACTCGGTGGCGGGCGATCTCGTAGGTGGCCAGCGCGGCGGCGGTGCTGACGTTGAGAGAGCTCAGCCGGCCCAACATGGGGATGCTGACGATCATGTCGCAACGCTCGCGCACCAGGCGCGACAGGCCGGCACCCTCGGCGCCGAGCACGAGGCAGATGGCGTCGGCGGCCAGGTCGCCGAGCTCGAACAGGCTGCGGTCGGCGGAGTCGTCGAGGCCGACCACCCAGATGCCCGCTTCCTTGATGCGTGTGAGCGCCGCCGGCAGGCCACCGACGATGGCCATCGGCACGTGCTCCACCGCGCCGGCGGCAGCCTTCGCCACCGTGGGCGTGACGTGCACTGCGCGGTGACGCGGCAGCACCACGCCCTGCACACCGGCGCCGTCGCAACAACGGAGCAGCGCACCGAGGTTGCCCGGATCGGTGACGCCGTCGACCGCCACCAGGAACGGCTGCTTGGTGCCCTTGCGCACGAGCAGCGTGGCGAGCTCGGTCTCCTGCAGCGGCGCGGCGAACGCGAGCACGCCCTGCGGCGCCTCGCTGCGGGCCTGGTCGTCGAGGCGGCGGCGAGCCACCTGCGTGACGGTGACGCGCATCGTCTTGGCGATCTCGATGATGTCGCCGATGATCTCGTTGGTGTTGCCCTCGGCATCGAGCTCGACCGACACCCACACCTCGTGCACGCGGCGCTTGCCGGCGATGAGCAGCTCGCGTACCGCCTGGCGGCCTTCCACCTGCTCGCCGCCGAGCGGCTTGTCGACGGGACGGTTGCGCTCCTCGGGGCCGCCGATCTTGCCGGTGCGCCCGGCACCGCGCGACGCGTACTGGCGCGCGCCGGTGACGCCACGGTTGCTGGCCGTGCGCGAGGTGCCCGACCGTGCGCCGGTGGAGCGAGTGCCGCCGGACTTGCCGCCCGCAGGTCGGGAACCGCCACCGACGCCGCCGACCTCGCCCGGCGCACCGCCGGGTGCGCCCGCGCCGCGAGTACCACCGCTGCGGGCACCACCCGCGGCACCGCCCTTGGCCGCGCCGCCCTTCGCCTTGCCGGTGCCGGAGGTGCGCTGACCGCGCGGCCCGCCCGACGCTGCTGGTTTGCGTGGCTTCATTCGACGTTCTCCTGATCCGGTGCACCGGCGGCGTTGCTGCCCGTGGCGATGATGACTGCGTTGGCCCACACGGCGATGCCTTCCTGCCGCCCGAGGGCTCCGAGCCCTTCGGCTCGCCGACCCTTCACGGTGACCGGCGCACCGGCCGCGTCGCTGAGGCGACGCTGCATGGTGGCCTTGTGAGGTGCCAACTTCGGGGTTTCGCACACCACCGAGCAGTCGACGTTACCGATCTCGAAGCCCGCTTCGCGCACGAGCTGCGCGGCGCGGCGCAGCAACTGCAGCGAATCGGCCCCTTTCCACTGCCGATCCGTGTCGGGAAAGTGCTCGCCGATATCGCCGAGACCGGCCGCGCCGAGCAGTGCATCAGTGGCCGCGTGCGCCACCGCGTCGGCGTCGCTGTGGCCGTGCAGGCCGCGCTCGCCTTCGAACACCACGCCACCCAGCACCAGCACGCGGGCAGGGTCGTCGCTGAAACGGTGGATGTCGAACCCCTGGCCGACTCGGATGGGCGGAACTGACACGGCGGCTCCTTCGGCACTCACGACAGTGTCGGACCCGATGGCCTGGCGCGCCCAGCGCAGGTCGTCGGGGGTGGTGATCTTGCGGTTGCGCACGTCGCCGGCCACGACCACCACTCGGCCGCCGGCGGCCTCGACCAGCGCGGCGTCGTCGGTGGCCGTAGCGCGCAGCGGACCGGGTTGGGCGTGGGCGGCGACGAGGTTCGCGGCCCGGAAGGCCTGCGGTGTCTGCACGGCCATCAGATCCGCTCGCGCCGGTGTCGCGACCACCGTGCCATCGGCGCCGACCTGCTTGATGGTGTCGGTGACCGGCACGCCGGGGATTGCTCCGTCGGCACCGGCCGCGACGGCGGCCACGACGCGCTCGAACAGCGCCGCATCGGCGAACGGTCGCGCGCCGTCGTGCACGCACACCACCGTCGCCTCCGGCGGCACGTGTGCCAGGCCAGCGCGCACGGACTCACTGCGGGTGATGCCGCCCGCCACCCCACCTTCACGGTCGGCGTCGGGCTCCGGCACGACCACCACCACACCGGCGCTGGCAGCTCGCGCCGCGGCCACGCACCAGTCGAGCACCCGTTGCGATCCGAGCATCTCGTACTGCTTCGGGCCGCCGAAACGTTGCCCGGAGCCACCGGCGACGACGATGGTCCACACCACCTCCGCGGAGGATGCGGGCGCTGCTGCCGAGGACTGATCGCGGTTCAGTTCTGGCTGTTGCAGCGACACCCGGGCGAGGGTAGTACCGTTCGGTCGACCATGGCTCACGAAGAACTGCTCGCCCGAACCGATTTCTTCGCCGATGCGCCGCCTGCGCTCGTGCGCGACCTTGCCACCATCGGCAGCGAGATGCATCTCATCCGCGGCGATGTCCTGTTCCGCGAAGGCGACGTCGCCGATTCGCTCTACCTGGTGGTCAGCGGCCGCATCGCCATTGCCATCGCCAACCCCATCGATCACCGCGAGACCGTGGTGGCCCTCATGGACGGCGGCGACCTGTTCGGCGAGATGAGCATGCTCGACGACGGCCCTCGCTCCGCACTCGCTCGTGCGCTCGAGCCCTCCACCGTGTTCGCCATCCCGTTCGACCCGGTGGTGAAGGCCTTCCGCAGCGACCCCGCGGTGCTGTGGGGCGTCACTCGGTTGCTCGCCCAGCGCCTGCGGGTCATGGACGAAGCGCTGGCCGACAGCGTGTTCCTCGATGTCACCGGTCGCACCGCCAAGCGCCTGCTCGAGCTCTCCGCGGGCGCCGACGAGTTCACGTTGCCCATCACGCAGGAAGAACTGGCGGGCATGGTCGGCGCCTCTCGCGAGCGCGTCAACAAGGCCATCGCCAGCTTCATCCGTCTCGGCTGGATCGACCAGCACGAGCGGCGCTACGTCATCCTCAAGCGCGACTCGCTCGAGCTGCGCGCTCGCTGACGTCGAGCGCCGCCGTCAGGCGTCGCGGCGGTCGACCGCCCACGCACCGAGCGCAGCGAGCGCGAGCGCGAACAGGCCGAAGTAGATGCCCGCGAAGGGCCGCGACGGGCCGAGGTCGACGGAGCCCACCACCACCAGCCGAATGCCGGACTGGAACGGCATCCAGTTCGGGATGGAGTCGTTGCCGGCGACGAGCACCAGCAGCTGTGCGATCAGTCCTTCGGCGATCAGCGGCCACACGATGAGGATCGACACCGCGACGGGAGTGCTGCGCGTGAGCAGTCCGAGCGCGTAGCCGGCCAGTGACATCAGCGCGGTGAGCACCACGGCGCCGATCATCGCCGGCACCCCGGTGGGAACGAGGGCGAGGTCGATCGACGCTCCCTGGCTGTCGGCGACGGCGCCGCCGACGAACCAGCCGATGAGCTGCACGACCACGGCCAGGGCTGTGGTGGCCGCGACGACCACGGCTCCCTTGGCGACGATGACGCGGAGCCGGCGGGGGGTGGCCGCGAAGGTGGGACGGATGGTGCCGAAACCGAACTCGCTGGTGATGGACGCGGCCGCGATGACACCGCACAGCAGCGCGGCCACCACCGTGGTGCCGGTGAGCACGCTGATCAGGCCCTCGGTGTCGAGGCCCTCGCCGTCGCCGTCGTTGCCGCTGGCGAAGAAGGCGGTGAGCAGCGTGATCAGCAGCGGGAACGCGACCGCGATGATGCCCAGCACCCAGTTCATGGTGACGGTGCGCAGCTTGATCCACTCGGACCGCAACAGGTTGATCACGATCGGCCTCCGACCTCGCCGCTGCGGTACTCCTGCGCAGCGGCGGTGGCCTTCAGGAAGGCGTCTTCCAGGGATCCGGTCTGCGGCGACAGCTCGTGCAGCACCAGCTGCTGGTTCGCAGCGAGCTCGCCAACGGTGGCGCAGTCGATGCCGCGCACGTGCAGCGTGTGCTCGTCGACGGGCTCCACCTCGCCGCCGCGCTGCTCCAGCGACTGACGGAGCGACTCGACCGCGGGGCTCTTCACTCGCACCCACCGGTCGGCGTGGCGTTCCACGAAGTCGGTGACCGTGCTCTGCTCGATGAGGCGGCCCTGACCGATGACCACCAGGTCCTGCGCCATCAACGCCATCTCCGACAGCTGGTGACTGCTCACCAGCACCGTGCGACCTTGCCCGGCCAAGTGCACGAGCACGTCGCGGATCCAGCGGATGCCCTCGGGGTCGAGCCCGTTGGCGGGCTCGTCGAGGATGATGGTGTGCGGATCGCCCAGCAGCACCGCCGCGAGGCCGAGACGCTGGCGCATGCCGAGCGAGTAGCCACGCAGGCGTTCACCGGCGACGGCGGTGAGGCCCACCATCTCGAGCGTCTCGTCGATGCGGCGCTTGCCGATGCCGTTGCTGGCTGCGAGCCAGCGCAGGTGGTTGCGTCCACTGCGACCGGGGTGCACGTACCCGGCGTCGAGCAGCGAGCCCACCTGGTGCAGCGGCTGGTGGAGCGACTGGTAGTGCTGGCCGTCGAACAGCGTCTGGCCGCCGTCGGCTCGGTCGAGGCCGAGCATGCAGCGCATCGTGGTGCTCTTGCCGGAACCGTTGGGGCCGAGGAAGCCGGTGACGACACCGGGCCGCACCTCGAAGCCGAGGTGGTCGACGGCGACCTTCGAACCGAACCGCTTGGACAGGTCGGTGACCGTGATCACGGTCGGGTCACAGCGTGTCGACGAAAGCGTTGGCCACCACGACGGGGTCGGCGCCGTTGTTGACGATCTGGTTCAGCATCTGGTTGAGGCGCTCGGTGGTGAGCGAACTGACCAGGTTGTCGATGGTGAAGATGGCCTCGGGTGTGGCCACCGTGCTGGCCATCAGCGCGATGACGGCGTTGGTGGGCACCATCAACTGATCGTCCTCGAGGATGGTGAGATCCTCGGTGGTGATGAGCGAGTTCAGCGAGTTCATCACGAAGCAGTCGGCGGTGTCGTCGGTGATCGCCGCTTCCAGGGCGTCGTCGTCCACCGTGACCGTGTCGTCGAATTCGCCGCCGTAGTGGCGCTCCCATGCGGGGAGCCCGGCGACCTCGTCGTCGAAGAACGACTGCGGTGCGCCGAGGCGGATGTCGGGGGCGATCGAGGCGAGGTTGGTGAGCGTGGTCAGCTCGATCTCGGCGTTGGCTGCCATCGCGGTGGCAGTGCAGGCGATGATCTGCTTGTCCTCGGCCGAGACGCCGTTGGTGACGACGAGGGCGTCGGGCAGGCCGGCGTTGATGGCCACGATCTGCTCGGCGAGCGAGCGGCCGTTGGTGACCGGCGCGACGGTGGTGGAGGTGGTGCTGGCCGGGTCGGCCGTGGTGGTGGTGTCGGCGACGGTGGTGCTGGTGTCGGCCGTCGTGCTGGTGTTGCCAGTCGTGTCCGCAGTCGTGTCGGCGGTCGTGTCGCCAGTGGTGTCCGCGGTGGTGTCCGCGGTCGTGTCACCGGTGGTGGTCTCGGGCGGCACCGTGGTGGTGGTGGGGATGGTGACCGGCGCCTGCGTGGTGGCCGGGCCGGTGGGCACCACCGTGGTGGGGGCGGGCTCGGCGCCGGGCTGGCTGTAGACGAACGCGAGCAGGTCGCCGGTGAGCTCGGGGATCAGCTGGAACGAGCCGTCCTGCATGGCCTGGTAGTAGCCGGCACGATCGAGGTCGACCGCGTCGCGGCGACCCACGCGGAAGCCGCCGTCCTCCAGCACGCGAGCGAAGATGGCTGCGAGCAACTCGCTCTGCGGGTCACCCTTCACGGACGTGACCACGATGCGCGGCGGCAACTGCACCGTCGAGGTGGTGGTCGTGTCGTCGTCGCTGCATGCCCCCATCGCCAGGATGGCCAGGCTCGCCGGGCCGAGGCAACGGGTGAACAATCGTGCAGTGCTGGTGGTCCGCTTCATCGGGGTGCGAGCCTAGTGGTGTGCAGGGGTGCAACGGCCGTCGCCACCTGGCCGAGCGCGGCTACATCAGTTCGGATGCGTCGGTGGTGTCGTCGTCGTCGGGGAGCTCGATGTCGAGCGGTTGGTCGATGCCGGTGATGACCAGCAACGTCGTGATGACAGCCGGACCGATGTCGAGATCGACGCCGATGCGCCGCAACTCGTTGTCCTCCGACACCCACATGTCGTAGGTGACCTCGTCGGGCATCTCGCCGCCGACGGACTCGAACTGCTCGGCCACCTGCGGTGACTGCTGCAGGGCCTCCTCGCCCGACACCGTGACCCGGTAGTGCTTGAGCTGTTCGCCGTCGATCTCCTCGATGCCGACCTCTTCGACCGATGTGGCGTTCTCGAGCAGGACCGACGCCTGCATCGCATCGTTGGAGGTGGCCGTGCTGAACATCGAGTCCTCGCCGCTGTCGGCCAGGAACTCCTCGTCCATCTTGATCCAGTCGGTCTCCACGTCGAGCCCGATGCTGTCGAACAGGTCGCTCGACACGTACACGACCTCGTTCTTCGTGTCGACGATCATCTCCACCCCGTCGTCGAACATCGCACCGAGCTGCAGAGTCATGCGGGCGAGTCCGCTCTCGTTGTCGATCTCGGCTTCGATGACGCTCTCTTCGCCCATTGCGTCGACGGTCAACGTGAACGACATCGACCGTTGCTCCGCGGCAGCCGCGGCAGCCTTGTCGATCGAGAACGTGGCTTCGGCTTCGTCGCTGCTCAGCAGCAGGAAGCCGCCGACGCCGACCGCGGCCACCACCAACGCGCCGAGGCCGACCAATAGCCCGGTGCGGCGCGGCTTCGGCTCGTCGTGGATGACCACCGAGATGGGCGCGTCGGCCGCTGCCGGCGGCGCGAACCCGTCGAACTGGGCCGTCGGTGCCTCGAACGCGGCGGGCTGCTCGAACGTGCTGGGCGGCTCGGTGGTGGGCGGCAGGAACGCGGGTGGTGCGTCGAATGCAGCGGGGGGAACGAGCGCGGGCGGGTCGAGCGGTGCGTCGGCGTCGGGGAGTTCGGGATGTCCGTCCATCGCGGTCACGCTAGTGGGCCGCCTCGTTCGGCGGCAGTCGGTCGGTGTCGCGTGAAGCCCGCTCGTCGTCGACGGCCAGTTGCACCAGGCGCACCGTCCCGTTGTCGACCAGCCACGCCAACCCCGGCCGGGCCGGCACCGGTGTGCGGCGAGGAACCACCGCGCTCAGCAGGTCGCCGTCGAGCTCGCTGCCGCCGGTGAGCACCACACCCATCCGGCTTCTCCGCACCACGCCGGTCCAGTGGCCGTAGAGCTGGCGCAGCGCATCGGGGCGTCCGGCGATCACCAGCGAAGTGCCCGGCCGACCGCCGGCAGCAATGACAGCGAGCCGGCCGTCCGGGTCGTCGACGGTGTCGGCATCGTCGATCAGCAACAGGGCGGCGCCGGCGACCGGCAGCTCGTCGAGCAGTTGCCCCACCGCGGAACCGTCGATGCACGTCGCAGGCCTGACGCGCCGGCCGATGGTGCTCGAACGTCGAGGCAGTACGGCACCGATCCAGCCGCCGGGGTGCGCCTCGGCCCACCCGTTGGCCACGCGGGCGAGCGCGCTGCTGCGTCCGGTGCGCGCGCCGCCGACGACCACGAGGTGCTCGCCATCGGGCAGCAGCAGCGACGCCGGGTCGCCGGTGACGAAGTCGAGACCAACCGGCACCGCAGTCGACCCGTCTCGCCGGCTGCCCCTCGGCAACGTCGTCGCGGTCACCAGCGGCGGCAGTGCCGCGATCAGCGGCGCGGCGTGCTCGGCATCGTCCGTGGACGCGAGCAACGCGGGGTGCACGGGCCGCACCAACTGCCCTTCCAGGCCGGTGGCGGCGTCGACGATGCGCCCGGGCGTGCCGCCGCCCGGCACGCGTGCAGCTGGCACCCCGACCAGGCCGGCGTCGTGTGCCTCGTGGAGGTGCAGCACCCAGCGGTGCGGGCAGCGCACCATCCACGCGGCCGGCACCGCCGAGGCGTGCTCCACGGTCGCGACCACGGTGACGCCGCGGGCCGAGCCGTTGGCCAGCACGTCGTCGAGCATGTCGAACTCGTCGGCCGTGTCGACGTCGTCGAGGGCGCGTCGCACCGCGTCGAGTCCGTCGATGAACAGCACCACCGGCGACGCGTCGGTCGACTGCCCGCCGCTCCTCGCGAGTCGATGCAGCAAACGCATCACGCGCTCGCGTTCGTGGAGGCGGACCACCGCGCCGCACCGAGGGTGCGTGCCGAGCGAGTCGAGTTGGTGACCCCCGCGACCGTCGAGTACGTAGACGTGCGCGTGCTCCACGTCCATCACGTGTGCCGCCAGCGTGCACACCGTCGAGGTGGCGCCCGAGCCCGGGCTGCCGACCACCAGCAGGTGACCGTCGGTGGCGTGCCAGCACAGATCAGTGCGCCGCTGGTGGTCGGGGTCATCGAGCAGTCCGACGGAGCCGCCAGCGATCTGGTCGGCCTCGAGCACCGCCGGCAGCGCGGGCATCCAGGGTGCCGGCGGACGTGGTGCGCCGGTCAGTGCGGCGGCCTCGACCACGGCACGAACCAAGGCGGCCAGGTCGTCGCCGCCGGTGCACCGCGCGGTCTGGAACGTCACGTGGTCGTCGGCGCCGAGCCGCATCACCGCTCGACCGGGCAGCGTGCGCGACAGCTGCGCCGGCGCGGCGATGCCCACCACGTCGAGCGCGTCGGCGGTGTCGTGCAGGCGCAGTGCCAGGCGCAGATTGGTGTTGGCGCGGATGTCGTCGCTGATCACGCCGTTCGGTCGCTGGGTGGCCAGCAGCAGGTGCACGCCCAGGCTGCGCCCACGTTGGGCGACTCCCACCAGCGCGTGCAGGAACGCGGGCTGCTCGGCCACCAGCGCTGCGAACTCGTCGATCACCACGACCAGCCGCGGCAGCACCACGTGTGGAGCCGCCGCGCGCAGGTCGGCCAGGTCGGCCACTCCGTGGTCGCGCAGCAGTGCCTCCCTTCGGCGCAGCTCGGCGTGGAGGCTCCGCAACGCGCGGTCGGCCAGTCGGTCGTCGAGGTCGGTGATCACACCCACCACGTGCGGGAGCGCTGCACACGCGTCGAAGGTTGCGCCGCCCTTGTAGTCCACCAGCACGAAGCTCAGCTGCGCCGGGCTGGTGGTGGCGGCCATGCCCGCCACCAGGCTGCGCAGCAACTCGCTCTTGCCGGCGCCGGTGGTGCCCGCGATCAAACCGTGTGGGCCGTCGCGCACGAGGTCGATGTCGACCACGCCGTCCGCCGCCACGCCGATCGGGCTCCGTGGGGCGGGGTCGCACCCGGCTGCGGCCCAGCGGGCGACGATGCCGGCGGCACTCACCCCGTCGCCATGATCGCCGGCCAGCAGCGTGGTCAGCGCGACGTCGCGCGGCACCGCACTCGCGGCAGCGAGCGGGTCCTCGGGATCGACGAGGCCGCGCTGCGCGGCGGCGCACGCGAACGCTGCTCGTTCGCCGAGACCCGCGAACCGCACCGACACCGGAAGCAGCGTGGAGCGCGCGTCGGGCACCCATCGTGCGAGTGGGCCGCGGGTGGTGGTGAGCACGCTGGTGCAGAGATGCGGCACCGGGCCCTCGTCCGCGAGCACCACCAGCAACGCGTGCCGCTGCGGATCGGCGATCGCGCGGCGCAGCGGCCCGGTGCGGGTGCTGAGCGCGGTGCTCTGGTCGGTGACCAGCACGACGGGGGTGTCGTGGCCGGCGAGCTCGGTGAGCACGTCGTGCAACTCCGGCTCGGTGACCACTGCCGCGTCGCCGGGCGTCTGCAGGTGCGGGAGGGCGCGCACGCAGTCCCACGCGGCCGGCCGGTCGGTGACCACCACGATGCGCAGGTCGGCAGGCCCACACGACGTGGCCGCCTGCACCAGCAACGCCCGCGCCACTGCCGCGGCGTGCGGGCCGCACACGGCGATGCGCGCGCCCGGGCCGAGATGTGTGGCCACCGGGCCGTGGTCGTGGTTGACGGTGTCGGTGATGTCGCTGGTGAACGGCTCCGGCAGCGCGAGGTCGCCGGTGCCGATGCTCACCGTGTGCGCGTCGGGATGGTCGCTGCGGCGCTCCCACAACGCGGCGGAGCGGGCGACCGACGTGCGGTGCGCGGTCGCGATGGTCGGGACCGACATCCGCCAGTACTCGCGATGGCCGGCGAGCGCCCGTTCGAGGGCAGCCGCGTGCGCCGCGGCCAGCTGTGCGAACGCCGCGTGCTCGCGCCGGCGTCGACGTCGGGCCGTCAGCCGTTGGGCGACCCAACTGCCCACGGCGACCACGCCACCGAGCACCCCGAACAGCAGGAACATCGGCTGCTGCAGGATCAGCGCCATCGTCCCGGTTCCCGCCAGTCCCAGGGCGGCGGGCACCAGGCTGCCGCCACCCGAGTCCGGCGTCGCCGGTGCAGCAGGGGCCTCGAGCGTCGGCGCGACCCACCGTGGCACGGCGCGTGGACGGCGGACGAGCGCACCGTCGTGCACGTGAGCCTCCGCGCCGTGAGAGACGGCCGGCGACATCGAGCGGGAGAACACGGCAGTGCTGCCACCGATCTCCACCACCGTGCCGTCGACGATCGACACCATCTCGCCGGCACGCGTCGCCCCGGTGCACGGCGGGCTCAGCACGATCGGCGTCCGGCCGCTGAGCTGCGTGAGGGTGAGCGTGCCGTCGTGCCCGACCTCGAGGAGTGCGTGGTGCGGCTGCAGACCGGGATCGTCGCACCGCACGGTGGCGGTGTGGGCGCGACCCATCAGGTGTCGCCCGACGCGCAGGTCGTGCGAGGCACCCGCATCGGGGCCGGTCGTCCAGGTGCACACCCAGCTGGCGGTGACCGGTCGGTCGTCGAGCTCCATCACCGCTACTGGGCACGCCGAAGGGGCCGAACCGGCAAGAAAGTCGAATCCGATGGCTGCAGTGAGGCCTGCGGTGAGGCGGCCTGTGAGTCGAGCGGTGAGGGTGCGCGCGGATCATCACCGGCATGACTCAGCTCCTTCCCCATGCCAGCAACCGTTCGCTGTTCGCCCGCCTGCAGCGTGAGTGGGCCGCCATCACCGATCGCCCGGCGGTCGTGTGTCGGGCCCAGCACTGGGGCGTCGGGGTCGGGTTCCGCAGTCTCGACGAGGTGGTGGCGGCCACCGGCTTCTGCGCCCGGCGGATCGATCGACTCGCCGGCTCGGATACCGACGCCGATGCGGCCGGTTCGGCTGCTGCGAACGACGTGCTGGCGAAGCTGCTGCTGGCCGCGCGGGCCGACGAGCTCGCCGCTCGCGTGGTGCTGCAGCGGATGCTGCCCGGGCTGATCGGCACCGCCCGCCGGTGGGGTGCCGATCGTGCCGGCGGGTCGTTCGACGCATTCGACGAACTGCTGTCGGCAGCCTGGACGGTGATCCGCGAGTACCCGGTCGAACGACGGCCGCAGCACCTGGCGGCGAACCTGCTGCGCGACAGCGAGTACCGAGCGTTCGGCCGGTCGGTCCGGCGGATGCTCGCGCTCGATCCGACGCCGCCCGACCTGGCGGAGCTACCCGCGACCGACGAGGCGATCGAGCCGAGCGTCGAGCTCGCCGAGGTGGTCGCCGGAGCGCGTCTGCTCACCGCGCACGACCTGCGGCTGCTGGAACTGCTCGCCCGTGGCTGCAGCCAGGTGGAGGTGGCGGCGGCGCTGGAGGTGAGCGTGCGCACCGTGCGCAACCACCGCAACGCGGTGGTGCACCGACTGCGCGAGGCCGCGCTCGACGCTGCCTAAGTGCCCGCGTCCGAGCTGGTCAGTGGGCCGTCGAGGTGTGCTCGCTGCGCAACCAGGCCAGGTGGTCGAGCAGCGGCGGCAGGCAGCGCTCGATCACGTCGAACATGCTGCGGTACGCGTCGGCGGTCTTGCCCCACGGGTCGGGCAGGTCCTCGTCGCCGGGCATCGCGTACGGGTCCCAGCGGCGCAGCAGCTGCACCTGCACCGGCTCGACCGCCGCGTAGCAGCTGTGGCGAAGGTCGACGCCGCCGCGCATCCGCTCGAGGTCGTCGACGTTGTTGCGGTCCATCGCGACGATGAGGTCGAAGTTGGCAAAGTCGTCGGGATGGATCTGGCGTGAGCGATGGCCCACCCGGTAGCCGCGGTGCGCGCCTTCGGCGATCGCCATCGGGTGCGGCGGGTCGCCGACGTGCGAGCGACCGGTGCCGGCGGAGTCGAATCGCCCGTCACCGATGCGAGCCGGGGTGCCGTGCATCATCGCTTCGGCGACGGCGTGCGCGGCAGGAGAGCGGCAGTGGTTGCCGAGGCACACGAACAGCACGGTGACGGGTGGGCTCGATCCCCCCGACGAGATTCCTGCCATGGGTGCACGGACTACCACACCGGGTGGTCAAATACCAGCATTCTCCATGGCCGGCGCCTCGGCGTGCTCGTGTGCCATCACGGGGCGGAAGCGCCGCAGGCGCAGGCTGTTGCTGACCACGAACACGCTGCTGAACGCCATGGCGGCGCTGGCCACCACCGGCGAGAGCCGCCACGACATCGCCAGCGGGATGGCGGCGACGTTGTAGGCGAACGCCCAGAACAGGTTGCCCTTGATGACGGCCAGCGTGCGCCGGCTGAGCCGGATGGCGTCGGCGGCCGCGTGCAGATCCGCACGCACGAGCGTGAGGTCGCTGGCTTCGATGGCGACGTCGGTGCCGGTGCCCATCGCGATGCCGAGATCGGCCTGCGCGAGGGCGGCCGCGTCGTTGACGCCGTCGCCCACCATCGCCACCACGCGGCCCTCGGCCTGCAGCCGCTGCACCTCGGTGACCTTCTGCGCGGGCAGCACGCCGGCGATGACGTCGGCGGGCGCGATGCCCACCTCGGTGCCGACCGCGGCGGCGGTGGCCGCATTGTCGCCGGTGAGCAGGATCGGCCGCAGGCCGAGCGCCCGCAGGCGTGCGATGGCGGCCGCGCTCGACGGCTTCACGGTGTCGGCGACGGCGATGGTGCCCACCAGCGTGCCGTCGACGTGCACGGCCACCACGGTCAGCCCCTCGGCGTCGGCGGGTACGTCGTCCGCAGCCGCGCGGCCGACGGTGACGAGTGCTCCGGCGACCATCGCCTGCGCACCCACGCCGGTGAGGGCGACGAAGTCGCTGACCGTGCCGTCGTCGATCGAGCCGGTGCCCGGGTCGGCCGCGGACGCGCGCACGATCGCGGCCGCGATGGGGTGCTCGCTGTTGCGTTCGATCGCGGTGGCCAGCTGCAGCAGGCGAGTGGCGGACATGTCGCCGAGCGGGTCGAGCCGCACCACTTCCATCACACCGGTGGTGACGGTGCCGGTCTTGTCGAGCACGATGGTGTCGACCTTGCGGGTGCTCTCCAAGATCTCGGGACCCTTGATGAGGATGCCGAGCTGTGCGCCGCGGCCGGTGCCCACCAGCAGCGCAGTGGGCGTGGCGAGGCCGAGCGCGCACGGGCAGGCGATGATGAGCACGGCCATCGCCGGTGCCATCGCCTGGGAGAGGCTGTCGGTGCGTGCGAACCAGTAGCCGAGGGTGGCCGCAGCCAGCGTGATGACCACCGGCACGAACACGCCGGCCACGCGATCGGCCAGGCGTTGCACGGGTGCCTTGCCGCTCTGTGCGGCTTCGACGAGACGGGCCATCTGCGACAGGGCGGTGTCGGCGCCCACCCGCGTGGCGCGCACCACGAGTCGACCGTTGGCGTTGATGGTGGCGCCCGTGACCGCGCTGCCGGGAGCCACCTCCACCGGCACGCTCTCGCCGGTGACCAGGCTCATGTCGACTGCGGAGGTTCCCGACTCGACCATGCCGTCGGTGGCGATGCGATCGCCGGGGCGCACCACGAAGCGGTCGCCCACGCGCAGGTCGCCGGCCGCGACCTGGAGCTCGCTGCCGTCGGGCTGCAGCACGCTGGCGGTGTCGGCACCGAGCGCGAGCAGCGCGCGCAGCGCGCCACCGGCGCGTCGCTTGGCCCGCACCTCGAACCAGCGGCCGGCGAGGATGAGCGCCACCGTGGTGCTGGCCACTTCGAGGTAGAGGTGGTGACTGTCGCCGCGTGAGGGCACCAGCGACATCGGCATGGTGGCGCCGAGGTCGCCGGCGGAGGTGGCGAGCAGCGCGTACAGGCTCCAGCCGTAGGCGGCGGTCACGCCGACCGACACGAGCGTGTCCATGCTCGCCTCGGCCTGGCGGAGGTTCCTCCACGCGGCGAGGTGGAAGGGCCATGCCGACCAGAGTGCGACCGGGGTGGCGAGCACGAGTGCCACCCACTGCCAGCCGCGGAACTGGAACGGCGGCACCATCGACAGCACCAGCACCGGCAGGCCGAACGCGATGGCCACGATCAGGCGCCGCTGCAGGTCGGCGGCACGTGCCAGCGATGCGTCGGGGCGCTCCTCGCCGAGTGCCGCCGGCAGTGCGGCGCCGTAGCCGATGGACTCCACGGTGGCGATGAGCGCGTCGGTGGTGGCGGTGCCGGGCGCGAACGTGACGTTGGCCTTCTCGGTGGCGTAGTTCACCGTGGCGGTCACGCCGTCGAGACGGTTGAGCTTCTTCTCGATACGGGCGGCGCAGGCCGCGCACGTCATCCCGGTGAGCTCGAGGTCGACGTGCTCGAGCGTGTTCTCGGTGGTCGCGCTCATGGCATGGTCTCGCCGGGTGTCATCTCGTGTGCCGGGGGTTCGGCCGGCTGCGAGCGGTCGCCGAGTGCGTACGCGCCACCGAACGCGACGGCGAGCGCCATCGCGAACCCCACGAGACGGACGGCGACGCGCGGCACGGGTCAGCTCGCGACTTCGAAGCCGGCTTCGTCGATCGCGGCCACGATGGCGCCGTGATCGAGCAGGTCGCCGGTGACGGTGACGAGCTTGGTGTCGAGGTCGACGGCAACGTCGGCGACGCCGGCCACCTTGCCGACCTCGCCCTTGACCGCGGCTTCGCAGTGGCCGCAGGTCATGCCCGGTACGGAGAAGGTGAGTGCGCTCATGTGTTGGTTCCTCTCATCGTCCGGGCTCATGCCCGGAGCAGTCGTTCGACTGCCTTGGTTGCTTCGTGGACGAGCTCGTTGGTGCGGTCGGCGTCGCCGCCGGCTGCGGCGCCGGCGACACAGTGCTGCAGGTGCTCGTCGAGCAGGTGCAGGCCCACGCCCTGCAGCGCCTTGCTGACGGCTGCCACTTGCGTGAGCACGTCGATGCAGTAGGTGTCCTCGTCGATCAGCCGCTGGAGCCCGCGTACCTGGCCCTCGATGCGACGGAGTCGCGTGAGCACCTGCTGCTTCTGATCTGCGTATCCCGGTGTCGCTGCCACGGGCGTCAGTGTACCCCTAGGGGGTATGTGATGCAACTCGTGTCGCTCACTCGCGGTGCGTGAAGTTCGGCTTCCGCTTCTCGAGGAACGCGGCGATGCCTTCCTGCGCGTCGGGCGTGGTGGCTGCCTGCGACATCGTCTCCACCGCCAGTGCGTAGGCATCGGGCTGGTCGAGGCCCACCTGCGCGTAGAAGGTGCGCTTGCCCATCGCCTTGCTCGCGACGCTGCCGCGGGTGGCGCGTGCGAGCAGGTCGGCGGTGGCGGCCTCGAGCTCCGCGTCGGGCACCGCATGGTTGATGAGTCCCCACTCGGCGGCGGTGGCGGCGGTGATCGGGTCGCCGGTGAGTGCCATCTCCAAGGCGCGCTTGCGACCGATGTTGCGCGCCACCGCGACCAGTGGCGTGTGGCAGAACAGCCCGCCCTTGCCGCCGGGGATGGCGAAGCCCGCCGACTCGGCGGCGACGGCGAGATCGCAGGTGGCGACGAGCTGGCACCCCGCGGCGGTGGCGAGCGCGTGCACGCGTGCGATCACCACCTGCGGGATCGACTGCACCGTGTTCATCATCTCCGTGCACACGTCGAACAGGTGGCGGATGTCGGCCAGCTCGGCGCCGGCCATGTCGCCGAAGTTGTGCCCGGCGGAGAACACCGGGCCGTTGGCGGCCAGGATCACGCCGGTCGCGTCGCTGCCGGCCACGTCGCGCAGTGCCTGGGTGAGCTCTTCCATCACTTCGAGCGCGAGCGCGTTGCGCTTCTCCGGTCGGTCGAGCGTGATGGTGGCGACGGCCCCGTCGATGGTGACCAGCAGATGTCGGTAGCTCACCGCCCCAGTCTCGCGCCCCCAACCCCATCCGAGTGCCAGCCAACCATCCGAGTGCCAGCCGACCATCCGTGGGGCAGCGCGCACCCCGTCGGGCCGCTGGCACTCGGATGCCGCTGCGGCAGTACGTTGCCGGCATGGACGAACTGACCGAAGCGGAGATGAACGAGTTGGGCGACCGACTGCTGGCGGGCATCCTCGCCGCCGACGAGACGGTGGTCCGTGCTGCCTACTCACCCGACGCGAAGATCTGGCACAACTTCGACCAGCGCGAGCAGACCGTCGAGGAGAACCTGGCGACGCTGCACGACATGCACCGCCGCGTGACGGGTTTGCAGTACACGAAGATCCAGCGCTTCCCGTCGCCGGGTGGATTCGTGCAGCAACACGTGCTGGTCGGCGACGCGAAGCACGGCCCGCTGAAGATGCCGGCGATGATCCGCTTCTGGGTCGCCGACGGTCGCATCACGCGCCTGGAGGAGTACCTCGACACTCGCCAGGCGATGGTGATGTACACCAGCGCCGGCTGACCTACACGAAGACGACGCTGTCGACGATGCCCTGGTAGGTGTCCGGTGGGTTGTCGTCATCGAACGGCACGCCACCGGTGACGAGGATGACCACGCTGCCCTTGGCGAATCCGTCGACGAAGAACCGTTCGCCCTCGAGTTCGATGATGGCGGTGCGTCGTTCGATGTCGCCCTGCATGAATGACTCGTTCGAGGTGAGGGTTCCGCCGGAGCGCTGTGCCATGCCGTCGATGATGCCGTCGAAGCCGTTCTGCGCGGCCGGACCGAGGACGACCTCGAACTGCATCGTGAGCACCTCGAGCCTGAGGTCGTCGCCGGACTTGATCGTGTAGGCGGTGCCGGTCATCTGCATGCCCATGACGTTCTCGGAGAAGCTCTCCTCCACCGGTGTGGTCGGCATCGCGAACGAGTAGCCCGCCGCTTCCATCACCCAGCGCTCCTCAGCGGCGAACGTCACGACCTTCGGTTGCTGAGCCTGCCACCACGACCAACCGCCGTACGCCCCGCCCGCGGCGAGCAGCGACACCACGACGGCCGCGATCCGACGCTTGCGGCGGTTCTTGCGGGCCGCCACTTCACGCCGTTCATCGAGCGCGCCCATCGCGGTCTGCCCGCCAGGCGTGAACTGCGGCATCGGTCGGGTCGGACCCGAGCCCGGTGCCGGTGCCGGTGCCGGGGGACTGATTCGAGGAGCGGCCGGTGCCAGGTACGGCACGCCAGGGGTGGGGGGAGCGTTCTGAGACATCGAGTGGTTATCGACGTCACTGCTCGCGTCCTGAAGCAACATCAGATGTACGTGCCCCCCCAGGGGCTCGAACCCTGAACCAATGGATTAAAAGTCCACTGCTCTACCATTGAGCTAGAGGGGCGAGGGGCGGGACCGGACGAAACGGTGGGAGAAACCCACCTGTTTGGACGGTGCCCGGCGGAAGAGCGTACTTGCTGAGCTCCGGCCACCGACACGCCCGAACCAGTGACGTCCTTGAGAAGGCCGGTCTTCGTGGTCATCGACCCTGCCGATCGTCCCCTTTGTCGCTGCGGGTCGTGATCGCTGGTAGATCGGACTCAGCCGATCGCTTCGGAAAGTAACGCCCGGGTCGAACGTTGGGGTGTGGCGCCGAGTTCTGCAAGTGCGTGTG
>JAUXQB010000181.1 GCA_030685215.1 Actinomycetota bacterium | reverse complement strand
ATGGGAACCTTTCGGGAGGGTTTACTACATCGTGTAGTATATCGAGGTACAGTGACTTTTGTGGTCGCGCCGCTCCCTCGCTTCGGCTGGACGAGGGAGGTGAGACGACCATGGCGGCTGTGATGGCAACGATCGCCAGCCCGATGGCGAACTCGGTGACGACGGCCTGGCGTAGCGCGCCGAGGTGGCGACCAATGGTTGCCGGGTCGTCGAGGCGACGGTCGACGCGGCGGCGGTTGGAGTTGGCGACGGCGAGCATTGCCCCGAGTACCACGATCTTCGCAAACAGATAGCGACCGTGGTTGGCGTCGAGTAGATCCAAAGGGCTGCCGACAAGACGCACGCTCTGGACGAGGCCGGTGACGACGAGCACGGCGACGCTGATTGCTGCCACCCGTGAGAATCGGCGGACAGCCGGCGTGAGTACGTCGATGGTTGTTCTTGGAATGACGATCCAGCCGACGATCGCAAGACCCGCGATCCAGGCGGCGGCGGCGGCGTGATGGGCGACGTCGGTGATCACTCCGAGCGCTGGCCAGCGCATCGATCGTGAGTGGCCGGCGAAGGCCCATGTGGCCAGCAGCCCCAAACCTGGCAGCGAGACTGCCGTCCAGTACACGTCGCGATGTACGACGTTGCCGTGGAACAGTATCAACCACATCGTGAGTGCGAGGACGATCCGAATTGCGAACGCCATGCCGGCGTGGGTGGCAGTGGCGGCGTCGATCGACCCCAGTGATGACCAGGGGGCCTTGCCGCTCACGTCGGATGCGACGACGAGGAGTTGCAGGAACCCGAGCGCGGCGGTGGAGAAGAGTGACTGACTCAGAACGCGGCGCAGCCTCAGGTGCTCACCGGCGCCCGACCACACGTACGCGCTGGTGAGGAGAATCCCCACAATTGCCATGATCGCCAGGTACGAGGCGTACCGGAGGATCCAGCGCGCGAGCGTGGGAGTGGAGTACGTGCCATCGCCCATATCGAGTGAGGACTGGTCGGCCGGCGGAGCAATCGCTGGTGGAGGAGTCGTTGCTGCGGCGCCGGGGATGGTCGTCGCCGACGGGTCGCTCATGGTGGTGGTCGAAGCTGTGATCGTGAAGTCGACGCGCCCGGTGATGGGGTGACCGTCGGGCCCAACCAGACGCCATCGGAGGGAGACGGGCCCGGGCTGCAGAGGGGGCAGTGGTGTGACGACCACCGCGTCGCCGGCACTTCCATGGTCCGACCCGCTCAGCTCACTTCGGGTTCCGGTGGGCTCGATCAGCGTGATCGTCATCGTCTCCAGCGGCACTGCATTGTCGAACACCCATGTGATCTGCGTAGGGGCAGCGGCAAGTACGGCGCCATCAGCTGGGTCGCTGGACAGCAGGGTGTTGTGGGCCCAAGCTGTGCCAGATGGAATGGTGACGATGCTGGCGATGACCGCGCAGGCGGTGACAACGAGCAATGCGAGGCGGCGGGGAGTTGATCGAAGCATGCGGTCGGGCGGGTTCGGCAGCGCCCCAACGGCAGAGCACCTACACGATGTAGGAGTGTATTCGTCAAGTTCCGCAAATGTGCGGCACCCCTCGAAAGAGGTGATAGCTCACGGGAAGCCGTGTGCCGGTGATGCTGACAAACGTGTGTATGTCCCGCCGGTGGCACGACGCTGGCAGGTTTGGTTCACGCTCCGGTTGTCCGCCTCCCGTCAATACTACGTAGTGTAGTACTCATGTGGACACGTCGACAGTTCGTCACCATTACCGCAGTCGCTGGCCTGGGTGCCGTGACTGCATGCTCAGGTGGGAAGCGGTCCGGCTCGACGGTGCTGCCGCCTGCATCTGTCCTTGACTCCCGCCCTGCCGACGTGACGGAGCGCTACACCGCGGCGCCGATGACGTGGTCGGTCGCCGGCGACGAGTTGATGACCTGGGGGTACGACGCACAGCTCCCAGGCCGGCTCTTGCGTGCGACCGCAGGTGATCTCGTCGAGGTGACGATCGACAACCAGCTGCCCGAGGCGACATCGATCCACTGGCACGGCCTTGCTATCGCGAATGCGATGGACGGTGTTCCAGGTGTCACGCAGGCGGACATCGAGCCCGGTGCACAGTTCACGTACCGGTTCGTCGTGCCTGATCCAGGTACCTACTGGTTCCATCCCCACCATGGGCTCCAGCTCGAACGCGGGCTCTACGCGCCGCTCATCATCGATGATCCCGACGAGCACGTCGTCGCTGAGGCCGACTACGTGCTCGTGCTCGACGATTGGCTGGACGGCACCGGCACCACACCGGAGGAGGAGTATGCGCGGATCCGTACGGCTGGCATGGAGATGGGTGACATGTCCGACATGGATCACAACTCGATGGAGATGGCTTCGTCGCCGTTGCTCGGAGGCGACTCAGGCGATGCACGCCACCCGTTCCACCTCATCAACGGTCGACCGCTCGACGACCCCGCGACCCTGGATCCGCTACCGAGGGCAGGCGATCGAGTTCGGCTTCGATTCATCAACGCCTCTGCCGATACCGCCTATCGGGTCGCTGTCGGCGGACATCGCCTCACCATCACTCACACTGATGGATTCCCCGTGGAGCCGATCGACGTGGATGCCTTCCTCATCGGAATGGGGGAGCGCTACGACGTCACCCTCGTCGTCGAGTCCGGGGCCTGGCCGATCGTTGCGCTCGCCGAAGGTAAGGACCAACGCGCCGGCACGATCCTGCGCACCTCGGACACGAAGCCTGGTCGCAACGTCCTGTTCGAGGCGACCGAACTCGACGGCGTGTGGCTGCGTTACGCCGACCTCATCGCACACGAGCGGGTTCGCCTCGAGCCGCCTGTGGATCCGATCTCGATCGATGTCGCCCTGACCGGGGGAATGATGAAGACCGACTGGGGCATCGACGGGCGCAGCTACGGCGAACACCTCCCGATCGAACTCGAAGCGGGGCGGTGGTACTCGCTCAACATCGCGAACGACACCAGCATGTGGCACCCGATCCATCTTCACGGCCACACGGCGCAGCTCGGGCGAGCAGCTGGTGGTGTACGCAAGGACACGGTCAACATCCTCCCGGGCGTGACGACGGAACTCGTGTTCCGAGCCGACAATCCCGGACAGTGGATGCTCCACTGCCACAACGCGTACCATCTCGAGGCCGGCATGGCGACGGTCCTGCGCTACGGCGGGGATGCCTGAGGCGTCCGCAGCCGCGCCGACACTTTCGCGGCGCAGGCAACCGCAAGGCCGCTCGATGTTGTCCCAGTGGCTCCTCGACGCGACCCGAGCTCTACTCGGACAACGTTCCAGATGGCTGGCGGGCGCCTGGCGTACGAGGTTTGCTACGACAGCCTGTAGTGGTTAGTCTTGGTTCGTCATGAGATTGAAACATTTGCATCCGATGAACCCGAGTCGCGGGAGCCTCCTGGGCGTAGCCCTGGTCCTAGTCGTCGTTGCTGGGTTGCTTCCAGCACGTGTGGCAGTTGCAGGTGACTCCAACCGCACATCCGAACAGGTCGCTGCAGAAATCCTTCGCGTCGAGGCGAGTGCCGACGATGTCGCCCGAGAGTGGGCGCTTGCCCACCAACGCTCCGACGAGCTCGTGACGGAGATCCGTGCTGCGGAGAGCAGAGTCGGCGAAGCGTCAGCACGGTTCGATCGCCTGCAGGCCGGCATGGCCCAGATCGCTGTTGATCGATTCACTGGGCGGTCAGGGGAGACAATTCTGGTGCTCGGCGGCAACGCGGTGGAAGCGATGCAAAGGGACGCGCTACGCGGCTTCGCGATGGAGTCCAGCGCTGCAGACCTCGATACTGTTGACGCAGTTCGACGCGATCTCGAGAACGAACGAGCGCACCTCGACGCGCTCACCACAGAGAACACCCAAGTCCTCAAGGACTTGGCATCGACCCAGACCGAGATCGATGCTCGGCTCGCCGAGCTCACCGAGCTTCGGACACACCTCGAAGACGAGGAAGTCAGGCGTGATTACGAGGCGCAGCTTGCAGAGCAGCGGGAAGCGGCTCGGGAGGAAGCGGAGCGCGCCGCGCTGGCCGCCGCGGAGCAGGCAGCCGCTACGACTGTGCCGCCGGCAAGGGGTAGCGGCAGTTCGCCACGCCCGGTTTCCGGGAGCCCAGGGTCGTCGGCTCCGACACCACCCCCGACCTCTCCTCCGGCGCCGGCTCCGGTAGCTCCTGCTCCAGTTGTGCCGGCGGTCGCGAGCGGTCCGTGGTTGTGTCCGGTCGCCGGCCCAAATGCCTTCGGCGATACGTGGGGGGCGCCACGGTCCGGTGGGCGCACGCATCAGGGCGTCGACATGATGAGTCCATTCGGTACGCCCCTTGTCGCCGTTGTAGCAGGCAGCGTGACGATGAAGACGAACAACCTCGGAGGCAACGTCGTGTGGTTGACCGGGGTGGATGGCAACAAGTACTACTACGCGCACCTGTCTTCGTGGGAGGGGGGTTCGCGAAGTGTCGCCGCAGGTGAGGTGGTCGGATACGTGGGTGCTACCGGCAACACCAGCGCGAATCATCTTCACTTCGAAATTCATCCCGGCGGAGGAGCGGCCGTGAACCCATTCCCGACGGTCCGACAGTTCTGTTGACATCGGCAACCTGCGACTGGCTACTACAATATGTCGTAGTAGGATGGGGTCATGTTCCCGCTTCTTTCAAGCATCCCCAGTCCGGCGAGCGGTGTTCTCGTGATCGGACCTTTGCGATTGACAGCGTACGGAGTCATGATTGCTTTGGGAATCGTCGCAGCAGTCTCGTTGGCTGGGAGGCGGCTGGAGAGCAGTCGCGCTGGCACGCGCGACGACATGGCCTCGATAGCGCTCTGGGCAGTGGTCGCAGGAGTCGTGGGGGCTCGGCTCTATCACGTCGCCACTGACTGGAGTCGGTTCAGCAATGACCTCGGCCGAGTTCCCTTGATCTGGAAGGGCGGCCTGGGGATCCCCGGTGGGCTTCTAGCCGGAGTGGTGGTCGGAGCAGTTGTGGCCAGGCGCCGCGGAGTTCCGGTTCCTGAACTGCTCACCGCTGTCGCGCCAGCTATTCCGCTCGCGCAGGCGATCGGCCGGTGGGGCAATTGGTGGAATCAGGAACTCTTCGGCCGTGCCACCGACCTGCCGTGGGCATTGGAGATCTCCGCCGACAACGTCCCGGCTCGGTACCCCGCTGGCACCACGTTCCATCCGACCTTCCTCTACGAATCGATTTGGAGCCTCGCGCTCTGCGTCGTGTTGCTGCAGATCGAGCGGCGCTGGCCAGTGAGACCGGGCCGATTGTTTGCGTACTATCTTGCCGGCTACTTCGCAGGGCGCTTCTGGATCGAGGCGCTCAGGATCGACCCAGCGCACGTACTCGGCCCCTTCCGACTGAACCAGTGGGTTGCCCTCGCCGTGGTGACGTCCGCCGTCGCCTACCTTGTGTTCGACGGCGCTCGAGGTCGTCAGCGACCCAGTGCCGAGCCCACAGCCGCCTCCCTGGAGTTGGAGAAGTTGATGCCATGACTCGCACAGGGGGCAACGGCCCGGCGGATCGAGCGGTGTACAGTCGACGCCGATTCGTGGTAGCGGCGTCGGCGGCGGCCGTGGGTGTCGTGCCCTATGTGCTGTTGCGGAAGGGGTCTGCACGCTCGGACGCGTCGCTCGATACGCCTCAGTCGTCGGCGGACACAGGGCGAATCGACGCTGCTGGGGCTCCTGCGGAGGTAGGAGCCGCATCGACGTTGGAGCCGTCGCCAATCACGTTCGACCACGCCCTCGGCCGTGGGTCTGCCGGCTCCAAAGTCGTGGCGCTCCAGGATCGACTTCGTCAACTCGCATTCGATCCGGGGCCGAGTGATGCCCAGTTCGGCCCAGCGACGGAACGAGCTGTGTGGGCGTACGAAAAGTTCATTCTCGGTGTGGAACGCGGGGAGGTGACAGGTGTGGTCACGCCCGGGATGTGGTTAGAAATGAACCGGGAGATCGAGGTGCGACCGCGGCGCGAGAATGTCGGCACTCATCTCGAGGTGCTGCTCCCTCAGCAGGTTGCGGTGCTCTACATCGACAGTGTGGTGCGACTGATCACGCACATCTCCACCGGCTCGGGAGACGAGTGGTGCGACGTCGTCGTGGTCGACGACGAGGACGGTACACAACACGAGGAAGGTATCTGTGGCGTTGCCGTGACCCCCGGCGGCGTGTTTCACTTCGAACGGCGAGTCGTCGGCTGGAGGAACTCCAAGCTCGGACGTCTGTACAACCCGGTCTACTTCAACTACGGCATCGCTGTGCACGGTGCCACGAACGTGCCCGCCTTTCCTGCGTCCAAGGGTTGTGTTCGGATACCGATGCACATCGCCGAGTACTTCCCGTCGCTGGTGAAGGACGGCGATCTCGTGTACGTCTTCGATGGTCGCGAACAGCCTGAGACGTACGGCGCTCAAGTGCCTGTGTTCGACTATCCCGACCCGGACTACACAACGACCACAACGACGACCACCACCTCCGCGCCGACACCAGCAACCACGGCGTCGACCGCGCCGGTCACGACTCATGCTCATGGACCTACCACTTCTCTCGACGTGGTGCGGTCGTCGACAACGGTCGCCAGCACGGTGGGAGGATGAGCTCGAGCGCTCCAGCCTGGTCTGGATTTCTTGCGTTCGGCCCGTGGTGGCTGTTGTACAGCGGTCCGATTGGGCCAACCGATCCGCACTCTCACCACGCTTCGCAGATCGTCGTGCATGGGGGACTCCCGTGCGTGGTTGATGGCAGCCGTCGCTCGATGCCCGGTCCGATCGTGGTCATCGACCCTGATCAGCCGCATGCCTTCACGGATCGGAGGGACCATGTGCTCATCGCGTTCGTCGACCCTGAGAGCACCGCTGGCCAACAGCTCAGAACCAACCGAGTGGTCCGTAGTCGCCAGGACGACATTCATCCCGTCTCGAGCATCATCGGCGCGCTACGACCTGCGAACTGGTCGAGAGCAGAGGAGGCGGTGCGCCGGTTGTTGGCAACCGTCTGCGACTCCGACATCCCTCGCCCGATGTCGTGGTGGCGACACCCTTCGGTGGACGCAGCGCTGCTTCGCCTGCCCGCGCTGATCGAGGACGGCGCCGTCGATGTCGCTCTACTCGCCGAGGAGGTCGGGCTATCCGTGAGTCGATTGACGCACGTGTTCAGCGCAGAGATCGGCGTGGCTCTGCGGTCATACGTGCGGTGGATGAGGCTCGTCAATGCGATCGAGCATCTCGCCCGTGGCCGCACCATCACGGAGGCGGCCCATGCTGCTGGCTTCGCGGACGGACCGCACTTCGCGAGAACATTTCGGGACATGTTCGGCCTGAGCCCGTCTGAGGCGGTCGGGCTCGGAACGTGGTTGTCGCCGTAACCGAGGTCTCGCAACTTCCCGAGCCGTTCGGATCTGCCGCCGGACCCGTTTGAGTCCGGAACCGTCGCTTCCTCACGTCCTTCGTCGTCGGCCAGAGCCCCCGTTCGCCAACTCGCCTGCTGGTCGGGTCGGCTGGGAGTGACGAGCGCCTACTTCTCATCATCGAACCAGCCGAACCACCAAGTGCCAAAGCCGCCGACGACAATGCCGAGCAGAAGATACAGCTCGTTGTGTCCACCTGGCAGGAGTGTTCTGGGACCGCCGAGCAACACGATGTCGTTGAGAACGGCAACAGAGATCCCGAGCAGGAGAAGGGCAGTACCGACGGCCTTGTGCCAACCGGGACGGAATCGGAACGACTTGATCGGGGGCGTGTATCGGCTCGACGGTGCTGGTGTGTCGCGCGGGGTCGTCCGCCGCTTCATCGCAGATGGCGTCGGCTCGAATGAGCTGGCGGTCGGGATGCCGTCGCGGTGCAGCGTGACCCGACCGTGATGTTCGACATCCCCGGCGCTCGTGCGCCTCTTGTTCGGTGGCACTATTGGCTCCTCGGGTTGCGTGAGCAATCAACTACTACATTATGTCGTAGATAGCCGCCCGGCAACACAAGTCAGTGTCGTCACATCGGGGATCGTCGTGGCCTGGTGGCCGCCCCTGGCATGCGTCGGGTCAAGGACGAGTCTGCTTGCTCTGGGGGCGTGTGGTCCCCAAGCGATCAGAGCGTCCCTTCAGTCACGCTGGCTGCGTCGTCCGGGGTGGCCTGTCCGTAACGGACGCCCCGGGTCACGCGAGTGGCGATTTCGGCAGTTGTCGAATGCCGAGAACGTCAGGTGGGGCAGAGCGCGGTGATGAGGCGCGACAGGTGGTGTATCTGAAATGCCGCCATGGCCCCTGTCAGCGCGATCGCTCCCCAAAGCGCACCCTGAACGCCGGAACGCGGGGATGTGGGCGGTGGCGCAAGAAGTGCGGCCACCCGGGCAGGTACGCCGAGCCCCGCGAAGCTCAAGGCCCCTGCGGGGCTGAGACTGCGCAACGCGACCTTGCCGAGGGTACGTGCAACGAGTCGACGATCACCGCACTGCGCGACAGCTGACTCGTCAGCCCACCGCTCGAGTGAGAACTTCAACCTGCTCGACAGAGCACGTAGGGGTGGCACAACTGCTACCGCCAGCTGCGCCGTGAGCAGGTAACGGTCATGACGGTGGTCGGCGTGTGCCCGCTCATGTGCGAGCACTACTGCCTGCTCAGCGTCATCCAACATGTCGACCAGAGCACTGGACACGATCACTTGCCCCCCTCGGCCGGGCAGTGTGAACGCAAACGGTTGTGCGTGATCGGCGATCTCGACGCGGCCGGGGTCGTCGTGTCGGAGTCTGCGGAACGAACGAAGCACTGTCCGGACTCTCACGAAGCCCGCAACGGAAAGCAGGAGTGCCGGGGTTCCCATCCAGAGCGGAATCGAGTCATGAACGCCAAAGGCGTCGGCGCACCAGTCCAAACTGCCCCCGAGCAGTGGGAGGTGGGCAACGAAGCCGATGGACAGTATCCACAATGTCGGCGCCGCAGCGGCGGCCACGACCGCCAGGGCGACGGTCATCGCTCGGGCGGCCACGGCGGGCGGCAGCCGGCGATGCATCGCCGTCACGAATATGGCAAGCGTCGTCGCGACGGCCAGTGGTGACAACAACGAGGCGGACATCAGAGATCGTCGTCGCCGAGCATCGCGCGGAGCGCAGTCATGTCCTTCTTCGAAAGACTCCCGATGAACCCTGCGAGCACCTGGCCTTTGTCAGAGGCCGACGAGAGCACCTCACCGATCCGGCGCACCGCCAACTGTGACTCGTCAATGGACGCGGAGTATGCGTAGCCGCGTCCCGACCCTGATCGGGTCACAAGGCCCTTTGCCTGCAGTCTGCCGAGCACCGTGGCAACACTCGTATACGCGAGTGCTGTGTGGAGCTGATCCTTGATCTCGCCTGGTTGGAGCGGCTTATCGGCCGACCACAGCACGGTCATGATGTCGTGTTCCAGTGCGCCATCGGGCCGCTTCTTCATCTCGTACCTCCGGCCGTGAGTATAACGTCTCTCGACACGTCGACTTCTACACGGTGTAGTCAGCAACCGACAAGCCGTCGGTCGTTCGTCGTGCTGGGCGCGGGTATCGGGGTTCAGCCGGGTCGGCCGATGCCGACCACCTTGCCCCAGTTGACGTTGGAGATCTTGACGACGTCGCCGGTCTGTGGCGCGTGGATGAGCTGTCCGTTGCCGATGTAGATGCCGACATGCCCGATGGGCGAGTAGTAGAAGATGAGGTCGCCCGGCTGCACCTCTGCCTTGGAGACGTGCGGCACGCCGGCGAACTGTGCACGGCTCTGGTGCGGCAGCGACACGCCCGCCCGCCCCCATGCGTACTTGGTGAGGCCGGAACAGTCGAAGTTGACGCCGGGCGACGAGGTGGCGAATTTGTAGGGCACACCGAGCTGACTGTAGGCGGCCGCCACGGCGGTGCCGGCTTTGCCGGAGACAGGCGGCGCGGCGGGCGCCGGGCTTGGCGCGGGCGCCGGGCTTGGCGCGGGCGCGGGGCTTGGCGCGGGAGTCGGTGGAGCGGAACCGCCCCCCGTGTTGCCGCCGCCGCCTCGCGGTGTGGTAACCGTGCCGCCGCCAACGGTGCCGTTGCCAGCCGGATTACTCGAAGGTGCGGAAGCGGCCTCTGCCGCAGCAGCTTCCGCGGCTGCAGCTGCCGCCGCAGCGCGTGCCTCTTCCTCGGCTTGCAACCGAGCGTCGCCGAGCTCAGCGCGCGCCTCGGCTTCTTTGACCACGTACGCCGCTTCGAGTGACTCGAACTCGATGCGCTGCTGCTCGAGTGACGAAACGAGGTCGGTTGCTTCCTGTTGCTTCTGGTCGAGGGAGGCTCGCTCGTCGGCGAGCTCGTCGACCAGGTATTGCAGCCGGTCGATGTCGCCTTCGCCGGTGTCGATGGCCACCAGGCCCAGCGCCGCGCTCTGTTCGGCCTGGCTGTAGGTGTCGGCGTCGGAGAAGATGGGGCTGAGGCTGAGCGTGTCGCCAGAGGTGAACCGGTCGACCGCGATCTGCTGGAGCGCGGACTCGACTTCACCCAGTTCGAGCGACAGCTCGTCGACGCGGGCTTGCGACGCCTGGATCTCGACGGCGAGTTCCTCCTGGCGAGTCACGGCAGCGCCGAAGGCCTCGTGAAGGTCCTCGAGCTGACTGTGAAGGTTGTCGAGGTCTTCGAGCACCTGCTCGACCTTGCGCTCCGCCTCGTCGACTCCGCCGGCCTGCACCGTGAAGGGTGCGGCGAGGAAACTGACCACCAGCGTGGACGCAGCGAGCATGGTACGAATCGAGGGGCGGGACGACATGACGGGCAACAGGCTAGCAATGTTACGAATGCATTGCGAACCAGGCCGACGAATGACACATCGTGGCGATCCCGACAACCTCCGACCCCATCCGACCATGTGGGAAGCCGACTGCGGATGCTGAACGGTCACCCT
The DNA here is from genome assembly GCA_030685215.1 of Actinomycetota bacterium. Taxonomy (GTDB): domain Bacteria; phylum Actinomycetota; class Acidimicrobiia; order Acidimicrobiales; family Ilumatobacteraceae; genus UBA668. Next base: position 21,382 of record JAUXQB010000181.1, on the reverse strand, counting down.
TCGGTCACCCTCGATGTGACCTCTCGGCCGCTCGCGCGCCACGCGTTCATGCCACCGTCGAGTTCGAGGATGTTCGTGTAACCGAGTCCAGCGAGAGTAACCACGGCCTCGGCGGACATCGAGCCCGACCTGCAGTACACCACAAGTGGGGTGGCTGGGTCGGAGGGAAGCGATGCAGGATCGATCTTGTCGTACTGTAAGAACAGGTCTGTGCCTTCGATCTCACCCTCGTACGGCACGTGAACGTTGATCACGACTGCGTCGGGGTCGGCGAGCGCTGCTTCGAATGTGACCGGGTCCACCAGTCGGTGTGGAGCGCTACCGGACGACATGTCCATGCCGTCCATCGTCGAGGTGGAGCTACTGTGGTCCATGCCGGGCATCCCGAGCGCGAAGTAGAGCACCACGCTCACCCCGAGCGTGATGAACCCGACCATGATCACCTTGTCCGATCGAGGCCCTGGCCCCATCGGTTGGTTGACGCCACCGGCGTTGCTTCGACGTGTGAGTGGTGACATGTGTTGGTCTCCTCGGTGAGTTGCGCTCTGTGCGGGGATGGCGGAAGCGATGGGACTGGCCGGCGATCGAATTGCCTTCGTGCTACTACTACATTATGTCGTAATTGTTGGACGGTCCACGTCAGATCGGCGGCCAACCGGTACGGGCCAGCCATCCTTGGAGTCCGGTGAACAACGTTGCCCACACTCCGGAGACGTAACCGATGCCAACGATCACCATGGTGAGGCCGCCGATGCGTTGCAGCAGTCGGGACCGGCGCATCATCCACTTTCGCGGGCGTTCCGACTTGTCGAACCAGACGGCGAGAGCGATGAATGGCACGCCGAGCCCGATCGAGTAGAGAAGAAGGAGGAGCATGCCTTCGGTCAACGATGCGTCGGCTGCCGCTTTGGTGAGGATCGTTGCCAGGATCGGTCCGATGCATGGCGTCCAGCCGAGAGCAAACACTGCGCCGAGAGCCGCGGCTCGGCGTGGACCCCGCCCGACGCTGTGCAGCGCAACCGGTCGACGTTCGCTCGCCAGTGCTGACGATTGAAGTACGCCGAGGCTGTGCAACCCGAAGACGATCAAGACCACACCGGCAACTCGCAAAGCTGTGTCGAGTTGGTCGTACAGCAGCCCCCCGAGCGCCGATGCGGTCGCCCCCAAGATGGTGAACACGATCGTGAACCCGGCGACGAAACCGAACGCTCCGAGGATTCTCGCTCGCGGTCGGAGTCCAGCGTCGCCGCCGGTGGCAGAGACCGCGGCAATGTAGCCGGGTAACACCGGCAGGACGCATGGGCTGCTCGCCGAGACGACACCAGCGGCGATCGCGGCGAATGGGAGCACTACACCGTTCACGCATCACCCGAGAACACGGGCCGCAGTCTTCGTGACCGGATGGCGACGAGTGCGATCACTGCGATGATGCCAACAGCAATCGAAGTCCTGTGCTGCCGGGTCAATCCGTTGCCGATATGGGGAAGCCAGATTGAGGCGACCGAGCGAACAACGGCGATGCTGAACAGGGCTGTCACGATGACCTCTATGTCGGGCATGCCGCGTCGATGCCACCGACGTCCGACCATCGCTGCTGCGCCCGCAGATGCGGCGACCACGAGACCGATCGGGAACATCCGCTCGACCAGGCCGTCGGGCCGCAGTCCGACGGTGGACAATGGACCGGGACAGCCGTCGCGGAGCACGCAGGTGGCTTCGTAGCAGGCCCACGCGACCAGCGCCGGCGCAGTGATCGCGGCGACGCGGCGCAGTGGGGCAATCCCGTCGCGGCGTGCGCCGAAGGCGAGCCACGCGAGGCCAGCGGCGACGCCGGGCCAGAATTCGACACCGCTGCGGATGATCATCAGGTCACTGAGGCTGGTGAGTGAACCAGGGTCGTCGAGCGCGACCGCTGTGAGCCGCCCCACAGCGAGCCCGAAGAACAGCGCTCCGATGGAGACGTCGATGACTCCCGACGCTGCGGCCGACGAAGGCCAAGGACGCACGAACACCGATGGGACGATCAGCACGATCACAATCGTCGCCAGCAGGCCGACGTCGATCACGCTCGGAGATCTTCGAGAACGGCGGCCAGACGCTGCTCGGTGAGACCTCCGACAATGGTGGTGCGGAGCGTGCCATCCGCACCGAAGACATAGGTGGTGGGGAAGCCGCGCAATCCGAGCCGAGCACGGATTTCACCGGAGCTGTCGAACACGTTGGGATAACTGACATCGAACTCGTCCATGAACGACAGCGAGTTCTCGGCGACATCCTTGGAGGCCACGCCGAGAATGACGACTTCGCTGTTGTGTGCCAGCCAGGTTCGCTCGAGCAGCGGCGTCTCGGTCCGGCATGGTGCGCACCAAGACGCCCAGATGTTGACGATGACCGGGGTGCCGCGGAGCCCGACCAACACACCCTCGAACTCGTCGGCCGACAACTCCGTCAGTCTGCCGGCCTCCGGCACCGTGACTGGCGCTCCGGTCGCCCAGAACGAACTGTCGCCCGACGGACGTGTCACGGCGTACCCGGCGACGACCACTATCGCCACCAGAGCAAAGACTTTGGTACGTCGACGGCTGCCTGGCGCGAGATCCTCGGTGGTTTCCACCGAAAGGATGCTACTACTACAACGTGTAGGAAATACCGACCGGCATGGGCAAAGAGCGGTGAACAATCGTGCTAGTTCATGGGGCTGGAGCCCGTTGGGACGAACAGATCAGGGTTTGCGATGAAAGTGTCGTGACAACGGGTGGAGCAAAAGAAGTGGACAGTGTCGCTGTGCACCGCGTGCATTGGGGCGCTTGCGATGTCGACATTCATTCCGCACACCGGATCGGTGGCCGACTTCGCGGTGGAGAGGCTGTGCTCGTGCGCGCCGGTCTCCACAACGGGTTCGGTGGCCGACGGCACCCGGGCGGCTTCGATGGGCCGTGGGTGCCAGCGGCGGAGCCGGCTGGCGTTGGTGACGACCGAGAGACTCGATAGTGCCATGGCTGCGGCGGCGAACATCGGGCTCAGTTGGGTTCCGGTGAAGGGGTAGAGCACGCCGACGGCGATGGGGATGCCGAGGCCGTTGTACACGAACGCGAGGAACAGGTTCTGGCGGATGTTGCGCATGGTGGACCGGCTCAGGGTGATGGCGGTGACCACGCCGTTGAGGGCGCCGGAGATGAGGGTGATGTCGGAGGACTCGATGGCGACATCGGTGCCGGTCCCGATTGCGAAGCCGACGTCGGCCTGGGCGAGGGCCGGTGCGTCGTTGATGCCATCGCCGACCATGGCGACGATGCGGCCTTCGTCTTGGAGGCGTCGGACCTCGAGGGCTTTGTGTTCGGGGAGCACTTCGGCGAGCACGCGTTCGATGCCGACTTGGCGAGCGATGGCGGTGGCGGTGCGGGCGTTGTCGCCGGTGATCATCGCGACATGGATCCCGAGTCGACGGAGCGCGGCGATGGCGGCAGCGGAGTCCTCTTTGACGGTGTCGGCAACGGCGATCACCCCGCCGGGCTGCCCGTCGATCGCGACGAGCATCGGTGTGCGGCCTGCTTCGGCGAGTCGGTCGACCTCGGCGTTCAGGTTGGTCGTGTCGATCGAGGCGTCGTCGAGGAGTCGCCGGTTGCCGATGAGGATCTCGTGGCCGTCGACGAGCGCACGGATGCCTTTGCCAGTGATCGACTCGAAGTCGGTCGTCGCCGACATTTCGAGCTTGCGGTCGCGGGCGCCGGTGACGATCGCCTGCGCGAGCGGATGCTCGGAGGATTGTTCGGCCGAGGCGACGAGACGCAGCATCGCGTCGGCGTCGATACCATCGGCGACGATGACGTCGGTGAGCGCCGGTTCGCCGCGGGTGATGGTGCCGGTCTTGTCCAACACGATGGTGTCGATCTTGTGGGCGGTTTCGAGCGATTCGGCGGAGCGGATGAGGATGCCGTGTTCTGCACCCTTGCCGGTGGAGACCATGATCGACAACGGTGTCGCCAACCCGAGCGCACACGGGCAGGCGATGATCAACACCGCGACCGCGGCGACGAGAGCGAGGGTGAACGCGGGTTCGGGTCCGACGACGAACCAGGTGACGAACGTGGCGATCGCGATGAACATCACCGCCGGGACGAAGTACGAGGAGACGAGGTCGGCGAGGCGCTGGATGGGGGCTTTGGAGCCTTGGGCTTGCTCGACGAGTCGGATGATCTGGGCGAGCATCGTGTCGGCACCAACGTTGGTCGCCTCGAATCGGAACGCGCCGGTCTGGTTGATGGTTGCGCCGATGACGATGTCGCCGGTTGACTTGGTGACCGGGATCGATTCACCGGTGACCATCGACTCGTCGAGGGTGGAGCGGCCCTCGACGATGATCCCGTCGACGGGCACCTTCTCGCCGGGGCGAACGAGCACCACGTCACCGGGGGTGACGTCTTCGACGGGGATCTCGACCTCGACGCCGTCTCGAATGACGGTGGCGGTGCGGGCTTGGAGGCCGATCAGCTTGCGAATCGCTTCGCCGGTGCCGGCCTTGGCGCGGACCTCGAGCAGACGACCGAGCAGGATCAAGGTGATGATGACGCCGACCGCTTCGAAGTACACCTCGCGCACATCGGCGGGCACCAGCGACGGGGCGACGGTGACGAGCACGCTGTAGCCGTACGCGGCGATGGTTCCAATCGTGATCAGGCTGTTCATGTCTGCGCTGCGGTGTTTCATCGTCAGCCAGCCGGTGCGGTGGATCGGCCATCCGGTGTAGAACATCACCGGAGAGATCAAGGCGAACTGCAACCATCGGTTCAGCAGGAACTCGGGCACCCAGGTCGCGCCGAAGATGTCGGCGGCCATCACTGCGAACACGACCGGTGCCGCCAGCACGGCACCGATCAGCACCCGCCTCGACAGGTCGGCGATCTCCGCTCGACGTTCCGCCGCCTCCTGGTCCTCGGTCGATGCCGAACCAGGCGCGGCGCGAGGGACCATCCGATACCCGGAGTCGGCGACGGCCACCTGCAACACCTCTGGGGTGACCCGGGTGGGGTCGTACTCGACGGTGACACGCTCGGTCCCGAAGCTCACGTCCGCTCGATCAACGCCGGGAATCGCGTCGCCACCCGCTGGCTCCACGACCAGCGTCCCATGGATCATGTTCATGCCACACGCGAAGCCGAACTCGCCGACCTTGTCGGGTGTGAACTCAAGCGTCGCGGTTCCGAACGCCGGGATGCTCTTCGAAGCGCCGAAGTCGGCAAAGACGACCCGCGACGTGCAGTCACCGGACTCCTGTCGATCGAACGTCAGCAGCAGCGGGACACCCTGCTGCACGCGGATCACACTGGGCGAGTAGCCGCCCTTCACGGTGATCGTCACCTCCTGAATGCCACCGACAACGCTCGCGCTGCCGGCGCGCTTCGGGCCGAAGAAGAACCACCACAAGAACCCGGTCAACGCCACGCCTGCTGCAATCACGATCACGTCGGCACTCATGATGTTCCTCCATCCGATCTCGAACAACGTCTCGGCTCTGCTTCGAACGTACGCCCCACATCCGTGGGTTCCTAGGGTCGTAGGTCCCTACCCCTAGGGGGTATATCCGAGCGACACTGACCATGTGCCATCCGACGTGAAGGAGGACTGCACATGAGCGACGAGCCTGTGGGTGTCGAAGATCGAACGGTCGAGATGAGAACGCAGCCCGATGCGGTCGCGTCAGCGGCTACGGCTCTGCTGTCGGCTACAGACGTATGGAAGGCCTATCACCGGGGTTGGTGGCCGCGCCGGCGGACCGTGCCGGTCTTGAAGGGCGCGAGCCTTTCGATCGTGCCCGGTGAGGTGGTGGGACTCGTCGGCGAGAACGGATCCGGAAAGTCCACGTAGATGAAGGTGCTGGTCGGCGACCTGGCCGCCGACGCTGGAACGATCGAGCGAACCGAGAGCTTCGGGTATTGCCCCCAGGTTCCAGTGCTGTACGAGCGGCTCAGTTGCGACGAGCACCTCGATCTGTTCGGTACGGCATACGGACTCACTGCGGGCAACCTTGCCCGGTCGCGTGCGTCACTGTACGACGAACTCGACTTCGCTCGTTTTGCCGCGACGAGGGTGGAAGAGCTCTCGGGCGGTACCCGGGCCAAGCTGAACCTGGCCCTGGCAATGCTCCATGATCCAGCGTTGTTGTGTCTCGACGAGCCCTACGCCGGGTTCGATTGGGACACCTACGGGCGGTTCTGGGACCTCACCGGCGCGCGCCGTGCTGCCGGCTCCAGCCTGTTGATCATCAGTCACTTCATCGCCGACGAAGAACGCTTCGATCGCGTCTACGACCTGACCGACGGGCGAGCGGTGCAGCGATGACCGGCACCCTCGCCGCCCGTTGGCTCGTCGAGTACGCGCGGCGGCCACTCAACCTGGTGCTGCTGATCGCCGTACCGGTGATCTTCGTGACCCTGTCGGCCGGCGCGCTCGCCGACTTTGCCGACATCCTCGGCGGGCCCGCCGACATTGGCGAAGTCGAAGCCGCGACCGCCGGCTGGGCAGCGGCGGTCCTCGCCGGCGTCGCCGGCTTCTTCCACGTGTCGACGTCGCGTGAAGCAGATCACCGCCTCGCCGTTGCTGGGGCGGGTGCCCGAAGGGTGGTCGCATCCCGGATGGTCTCGACGCTCATACTCGCCGCGGCCGCAGCGGTCGGTGCTCTGGTGGCTTTGGCAGTCCGTGCCGATGCGGCCGTCACCCCCCGGGTGATCGCTGTGACGCTGTTGTTCGCCGTGATCTACGCCGGAGTCGGGGTGACTGTCGGGGCGCTGGTCCGGTCGGAGATGAACGGTTCGCTGATCGTGGTGTTCCTGTGGGTCTTCGACGTGTTCTTCGGCCCGGCGATGCGCAGCACCGCCGCAGTGCTCCGGCTCCTTCCATTGCACTTCCCGACCCTTATCATCACTGATGTCGCCTCCTCACATGCCGGTTCGCCTGGCGACCTCGGCTGGTCGCTGGCATGGGCGACGATCACGATGTCGGCAGCGGCCGTCTCGCTGACGATCACGACGCGCCCACGTCATCAATCGGTCCGGCACGCTGCGCCGACCCTGCGGCGGATGACGGCCGGGTTGATCGCCGCCGGGCGGCAGCTGCGGCGCATGCCGGCGATGTGGGTCCTGATCGTCGGATTACCTGTGCTGTTCATCAGCGCCGCGATCGCGACCACCCCGAACGAACCGACACCGGTCGAGCTGGTCGAGAACGGTCGGCGCAGCCTGCGGATTCTGTCGATGGCCGACGTGCACGGCGCAACCATGGTGCCGATCACCGTCGGCTTCCTCGCCTCGCTCATCGGGCTGTTCGTCATCTTGGACTCAGCGCAGGCCGACCGCCGCCTCGCACTTAGCCGCTACCGGACCACCGAGATTGTGACAGTACGCCTCGCCGTGATCGCCGCCGCGTCGCTCACGGCCACCGCCGTCGCGATCGCCGTCACGGCCCTCAGCTTCGACGCGGTCAACTGGCCGGTGTTCGTCATCGCCAACATCCTGGTCGCGCTCACCTACGCAACCATCGGGGTGATCGTCGGGCCCCTGTTCGGCCGGCTCGGCGGGCTGTACCTGCTGCTGGTGCTGCCCTTCGTCGATATCGGCCTCGCCCAGAACGCGATGTTCGACGCCGCACCACCGGCCTGGGGCCGCTACCTACCTGCCCACGCGGCAGTGCGCGTGATGATGGACAGCGCCTTCACCACCACCTTCGACGAAACCGGTTCGCTGACTCTTGCGCTGGCCTGGTTGGCGACCCTCGGCGCTCTCGCCGTCGCGGTCTTCCGTCGCACTTCGACGGTTGGTTCAAGTGCGTCCCGATGAAGGGAGAGGCATCGGCCTCTGCCTCCATCCACCGAGGTGGAAGCGGCAGGCGGTCAGCCGTATTCGACGCACATCAAGAGAGGAGACAATCACATGTCCGGCTACGTGATCCGCAAAGAGGACTACCTGAGGCGGCTCCGTCTCATCGAAGGCCAAGTCCGCGGACTTGCTCGCATGATCGATGAGGACACCTACTGCATCGACGTCCTCACCCAACTGTCATCGGTCACCAGTGCATTGCGCAGCGTCGGACTTGGCCTGCTCGATGAGCATCTCCACCACTGCGTCGTCGACGCCGCCTCCATCGAAGCGGATCGTGGCGACCGAACGATCACCGAGGCGGTCGTCGCGATCGAGCGACTGCTGCGTGCGTAGCCCCCCGGGCCGGCGCCCGTTTGCCAGGATTGCTCACTTGCGAGGCACTGGTTGGACGCTCGTCACCCTCAAACTCGACGGGCGGCAAGCCTCTTGACGCCCACGACCGGTGGAAGGCAATCGCTTGTGTGGGCCGGGCGCTCGAAGTTGCGAGAGAGGACGCGGGAGCCGTACGGGGTGCCGCGTGTAGCCAGTCGGATCGCTGACCTGGCGGCTCGCACGTAGCCGTAGTGGTGTCGCTGCTGCGCTCGGTGGAGAGCCACCTAGTTGTACCCGGCCATCAGATTGGTGACGGAAGTCGGCTGATGGGTGGGTGACCGCCGATGGCGGTGTGGCGTCGTTGAGTGTTGTAGCTGTGGAGCCACGGCGCAAACGCGTCGGTGCGTTCATCGTTGTTGATGAAGACCTGGCGGTAGGCCCATTCGCTCGCGAGGGTGCGGTTGAATCGTTCGACTTTGCCGTTCTGCCAGGGGCAGTGCGGTCTGATGAACTTGTGGGCGATGTGATGTCGCGCGAGGAGCTCGCGCAGGTCGCGCCCGTGGCGATAGTTCCATGCGTTGTCAGTCATGAGTCGTTCGATCGTGACGCCTTGAGCGGCGAAAAACTCGATCGCACGAGCGAAGAACGCGGCAGTCGTGTCGGCTCGTTCATCGCTGTGAATCTCGCTGAACGCGACACGGCTGTGGTCATCGACGACTGAGTGGATGTAGTCGTAACCGATCCTTGTGTTCATCCGTTGCGTGGTCGTGCCCATCTCGCGACCGTGCGCCCGCCAGCCGCCACCGTCAGGGATGCGGCCGAGCTTCTTGACATCCATGTGGACCAGCTCGCCGGGTAGTTCACGCTCATAGCGAATCGCGGTTGCTTTCGAGGACCGGATCACCTCACCGGTGAGCGGGTCCAGGTCGCGCAGCCGTGGCACGTTGTGACGGCGAAGGACTCGCGACACCGTTCGTGGTGCCAGGCCCAGCTCGGGCCCCAACCAGTCCTGTCCTTTTCGATGCTCGACTCTTGCGTCGAGAACCCGGCGTTCGGTCTCGTCGCTCAGACGCGTCGGCGTCGTGTGGGGTCGCGACGAGCGATCGTGCAAGCCGGCGGCACCTTCGGTGTCGAAACGAGCCACCCATCGATGGGCGCATTGGCGTGAGATCCCCATCGCTTTGGCGACGTGGGCGACGGCTTGACCTTCGTCGCGGACTCGTTGCACGAGCAGCTGGCGACCATGAACGGTGAGACGGGCGTTACGGTGAGACACCGAAGACCTCCTGTTTTGTGAAGCGGCAAACTCCACAATGCCAGGAGGTCTTCACGCGTCAACGGATGACACCAACGTCACGGCCGGGTACACCTAGTTGCCGGCGCCGGGTGTCGGGACGATGACGACTGGCACGTGCGAGTGGCGCAACAGATGGGCACTAACGGATCCGAGTACCGCGCCGACGAGTCGACCGTGACGGCCCGCGCCGACCACGAGAAGATCGGCGGCGACCGAGCCGAGACTGTCGCTGGCACTGCCGCGGATCGCCTTTGAGCTGATGGTGACCTCGAGGTCGCGTGGCAGCGACTCTGTTCTGGAGAGCTCGCGGTCCACAACGCGCTGCGCTGCGGAGTCGTCGTTCGGGTCGACAAGTCCAGTCTCGACTGTGACAGGCGATGGTTGCCAGACGTAGACGAGGGTGACCGTGTCACCAGATCGGGCATGAGTGATGGCCCACCGCACTGCAGCGTGTGAGGCGACGGAGCCATCGACACCGACGGCGATTCGCTCAGGAAGACGGCGAAGAGTGGTGGTCACGGTCGTCACTTCGTGATGGGCGTTCCAGGTCTGCGCCCGAGTTGCTGGCGTGGTCCATGCCGCGCATCATCAGCGCCATCATCGCCGTGCACAGCACCGCTGCGAAGAGGAAGCCGGGACTGGCCGCTCCCGTTGCGACGAGAGCGACGGCGATCACGATCATTGGGATGCAGCAGATCATCATCATCCAGCCGTGGCCGCCGTGGCCGCCGTGGCCGCCGTGGCCGCCGTGGCCGCCGTGGCCGCCGTGGCCGCCGTGGCCAGCTGGTTGAGGAGGTCGTGGTGTGCTGTTCATGGCTGGCTCCGAATCGAGCTTGGGACGAAACCGAGTTTCTGGTAGAGGGGGCAGTGTCCGAGTGCACCCGTGACGACGAGGTCAAGTCCGGCAGCTGCCAGCAGCACTTCGAGGATGACGGCGACCGCCGACCCTGCGCCCGTGAGGAGCGCGATCGCGGCGACCACGGCCGCTGCGCCGAGGACGATTCGGCAGGCTCGTTCGATCGGTGTGATGTTGACGCTGAGGCGTCGGCGCTCGGTGAGCGGTGGCCGGACGGCGTGGTTCTGGGTGGTCATGACGTGCCCTTTCCGTGCTCGACGGGAAGCATCTTTTCGCTGCCGTCCGTTTGGTGGTGTTGGTGGTGGCTGTGGTGCATGCCGCAACCGCCGTGGCGGTGCATGGCGAGCATGGCGAAGACGAACACGATCCACAGCCAGTTCGTTGCGAGGAACTCAGTCATCTCGACTCCTTTCATCTGGCTCGATCCTCCGCTCCGGGAGTGGCTTCCGCATCCGGCACTGCTACCGATCCGGGTGTGGTCGTCTACTGATGAGTTGTGGGTGACCGGGGCTCTGGACACGGCTCGTGGATGCAACCGAGCGCCTTGCGCATTTCGAGGCTGAGGCGTTCGGCAATGTCGTCTCTGGCCACCCAACCTCCCGCTCCGTCGCGCAGGGCTGCGGCCATGTAAGCGGAGTCCGGTTCGGGGCCGACCACGACGATTCTGTCGCGCGGGTATCCGTCAGTTTTGTCCCGGCAGCAACGAGGAAAGGCTGCGCTGTCGACGATCACGAGATCGGGTGCGAGATCCTGCATCGCTTCTGGGAGGTCGTGGTCGAGCACGCACGCGCGCCAGCATCCGTGTTCGCGCCCGAGGAGCTCGAGGGTCATCCGTTGCATCGCGGGGTGGGCGATGGCTACGAGTACGAGTGGGGTGTCGTCGCACACGGGGCAGCGTTCGCCGTTCACGGCCTCATCATCTCTTGCTGACAGCCCAGCGGGATCCGGTGGAACTACGGAACGAAGTTGCGGGTTACTCGGCGGACTCATCGTCGAGCACGCCGGTCTCGCGGGCGAACCGAACGAGATCGACGCGACTGCGAATGTCGAGCTTCTGTTGAATGTGGGCTCGATGAGTCTCGACCGTCCGCACAGAGACGAAGAGCTGCGCGGCGATCTCGGAGTTGGTCATTCCGAGAGCGATGCAACGCAGCACCTCGACTTCGCGTTCGGACAGATCGCCTCCCGGGCCGTGTGGTCGAATATGTGGTGCATCGGCGGCCAGCAGCGCGGCGCCAAGCGTCGGATGGACGTACTGGCGGCCGCTCGCGACCTGCCGCACCGCCTGAACAAGCTCGACGTCGGCCGCCTCCTTCACCATGTACCCATCCGCTCCGGCTTCGAAAGCCCGGCGGAGATACGCGACATCGTCGTGGACGGTGAGTACCAAGACCCGGGTGTTCGGGCTCACGCGTCGTACCTCGGCCGTAGCGGTGATGCCGCTCCCATCAGGCAGGCCGAGGTCCATGATGAACACGTCGGGTTGCTCGATCTCGGCAAGCGCGACGGCCTCACGGACGCTGCCGGCCTCGCCGACCACCTCAAGATCGACCTCGGCGTCGAGAATTCGCCGAAGCCCACCCCGCACGACACCGTGGTCGTCGCACAAGGCAACTCGAAGAAGCCCGGTGTCATGCAATTGGTACCTCCAGCACGATCGTGGTCCCTGAACCCGGTGCTGACACGACACGGACCACTCCCCCGACCAGTTCGGCTCGTTCCTTCATTCCATGTAGACCGAGGTGGCCATCGCACGGTTCGGTCGGGTCGAAGCCGATTCCGTCGTCATCGACCAACGTTCTCAGTAGACCGGCTGCGGTTGCGACTGTCACGGTGGCGTTGGTGGCCTGCGCATGGCGGACGACGTTGGTCAATGCCTCTTGTACGACCCGGTAGACGGCTGTGGCGATGTCGGGCGTCACGTCGAGGAGCTCGGATGCCGAGTCGACCAGGGCGTCGATGATCAAGCCGGATCGTTCGGCGGTGTCAGCGACCAAACGGGCCAGCGCCGGCACCAGGCCGACGTCGTCGAGCACCGTCGGCCGCAACTCGAACGCGAGGCGTCGGGTTCGGTGCAAAGCGTCGACGACGAGTTGTCTCATCTCATCGACCCGCCGAGCGAGGTCAGCGTCGCGTTGCTGATCGGCGGGGCCGTCGATCAGTCGCAGACCGAGCAGCACCGACGTAAGGGCCTGGCCGATGTCGTCGTGCAGGTCACGCGACACCCGCGCGCGTTCCGACTCCTGGGCTTCGATGACGGCTGCGAGGACGTCTCGACGAGCCCGCTCGCTCTCCTCCGCCGCGACCTGGCGGGCCACTGCGTCAGATCGAGCTCTCTCCGCCGTGGCCAACTCGGTGCTCTCGATGGCGCTCGCAGCGAATGCGGCGAGTGAGACGATGAGTGCCTCGTCGTCGGTGTCGAATTCGGCGCCGTCGTGCTTCTCGGTGAGGTACAGGTTGCCGAACCGGCGACCGCCGCGGGCGATTGGGGCGCCCAGAAATGACCGCATCGGCGGATGATGAGCGGGAAACCCGCACGAGCGCGAGTCAACGCCGATATCGGCAACGCGGGTCGGTCGCGTGTCGAGCACGTCGTGCTGCAACAGTCCTCTACCTCGAGGCTGCGGTCCGATTCGTGCGGCCGTGTCGTCATCCAACCCATGATGAACAAAGGAGCTGATCTCGCCCTCGGCGTCGTACACGCCGATCGCCGAGTAGCGCGCCCCGGCGACCTCTGCCGCCGCCTCGACGATCCTTTGGAGGACGGTGGGCAGATCGTGCTCGCTCGCCACATCGAGAGCGCGCCTCAACAGCACCTGCATGCGCGCCGACCACAGTTCAGGTGAGGCCGTGCCTTCTCGAACAGGGATCTCCGACATAGTGTAGTAGGAGGCTACACCCCAACCGGCGGCGAGAAGCCGAGGATCATCTGCCGCCGGCAAGCATCCGGTCGATGTCCTGTTCGTGTTGCTCGAGAGCAGCCATCGGGTCAGTGTTCACGAGGCCTCACGAGACTTGGTCGAGTCCGCTATCGATGTGCGTGTCCGCTGGCGAGGAGAGACGCAGGCGCTTGAGCATGACCGCGTTGACGGCGACGATGAGGCTCGAGCCGGACATCGAGAGCGCCGCGATTTCCGGTCGTAGGACCAAGCCGAAGGCCGGCTCGAAAACTCCCGCTGCGATCGGGAGGGCGAGCGCGTTGTAGCCGACGGCCCACCCCAGGTTCTGGCGCATCTTGCGTACCGTTCCTCGTCCGATCTGCAGCGCAACGGGTACGTCCAGTGGGTCGCTGCGCATCAGGACGACATCGGCGGTTTCGATGGCGACGTCGGTTCCTGCGCCGATAGCGATTCCGACGTCTGCTTGGGCAAGCGCGGGTGCATCGTTGACCCCATCGCCGACCATTGCGACCTTGCGGCCTTGGGCCTGCAGCTCGGCGACCTTGGCTGCCTTGTCGCCGGGGAGCACCTCTGCGATGACGGTCGTGACGCCGAGCAGCGAACCGATGCGTCGTGCGGTCGCCTCGTTGTCTCCGGTCAGCATCACGACTTCGATGTCGAGTACGCGTAACGCGGCGACGGCGGCCGCCGCTGTCGGTCGGGGTGCGTCTGCCATCGCGACCAGGCCGGCCGCGGCTCCGTCGATCGATATGGTGACGGCGGTCCGACCGCCTTCGGACAGTTCGCGCTTTTGTTCAGCGAGCGCCCGGAGGTCGACGTGCTCTCGTTCCATCAGCCGGCTGTTGCCGACGGCGATGCGGTGGCCGTCGACGGTGGCGACGGCGCCGTGGCCGGGGATGCTGTCGAACTGCTCGGCTCGAAGCGTCGGAACTTGACGCCGTTCTGCTTCGTTGACGATGGCGCGGGCGAGAGGGTGCTCACTCTCGCGTTCCACTGCGGCGACGAGAGAGAGGAAGCGGTCCTCTTCGATACCGAGCACGATCACGTCCGTCACCTCGGGCTCGCCCTTGGTGAGCGTGCCGGTCTTGTCCATGACGACGGTGTCGACGTGCGCTGCGGACTCGAGCGCCATGGCGTTCTTGAAGAGCACGCCGCGGCGGGCGCCGAGGCCGGAGCCCACCATGATCGCGGTCGGCGTGGCCAGACCGAGAGCGTCGGGGCAGGTGATCACCACGACCGTGATCGCGAACAGCATTGCTTCGTTGGCCGGCCGCCCGACGAGCACGCTCCAGACGAGGAACGTGATGGTGCCGCCGATGAGCGCGACCAGCACGAGCCAGAACGCGGCCCGGTCGGCAAGTCGTTGGCCGGGGGCCTTGGAGTTCTGCGCCTCCTGTACGAGCTTGACGATCTGGGCCAGGGCGGTGTCGGCCCCGATGTTGGTGGCTCGCACGCGCAGAGTGCCGGTCGTGTTGAGGGTGGCACCGATGACCGCGTCGCCGGGAGCTTTGTGAACGGGGAGGCTCTCACCGGTGACCATCGACTCGTCGAGGTCGCTCTCGCCCTCTTCCACGAGCCCGTCGACGGCTAGCTTCGAGCCTGGGCGAACGAGCAGAAGGTCGCCGACTTTGACGTCCGCCGTCGGCACGTCCACAGTGTCCGTGCCACGGATCACGGTGGCCATTGGTGGTGCCAGATCCAGGAGTGCCCGAATCGCCTCGTTGGCGCCGCCGCGCGCTCGCATCTCGAACCAGTGCCCGAGCAGTACGAAGGCCGACAGTACGGTCGCGGCTTCGTAGAACACTTCGCCTCCGCCGGTCAACGTGATGCCGAGTGAATAGAGCCAACCGGTGCCGACGCCCACAGCCACCAGCACCATCATGTCGAGGGTGCGTGCCTTGAGTGCGCGGTATCCACCGTCGAAGAAGATCCATGCCGAGTAGAAGATGACCGGCAGGCTGAGCAACAGCTGGAAGATGTCGTCCCGCAGCCCGAGTGGAGCGGCGACCTGGAAGTTGAGAACGTCGCGCCCTATCGGAGACCACAGCAGCACCGGAACGGAGAACAGCGCGGCCACCAAGAACCGGCGGCGCATGTCGTTGACCATGTCGTCCATCGACATGTTGCCATGCCCGCCGTGGCCCATCATTGCGTGAGGGGAGTGCGGTGTGCCGGAGTCGTCGTCGGACTCGGCGTGGTGCGAAACGACAGCGTGATCGTGTGTTGTCGTGGTCGTCGGTCGTGGTTCCGTCATCGGGTGGCAGATGTGCCCGGGGACCGACTGTCCGGCGCAGTGGTAGCCGCACTCCTCGATCCAGAGCCGCAACTCTGCAAGGTTCGTGAGGCTCGGATCGTACGTGACAGTGGCAGTTTGAGCGACCGCGTTGGCATCGACGCCGATGACACCCTGGAGGCGACCGAGTGTTCGTTCGACCACCGACTGCTCCGTCGCCCAGTGAATGCCGGTGACGTCGAGGACAGCGGTAGTTGTGGCTCGGGGGGTCATCTTGGGATGGTGCCCGTCGGGATGATCGTGTTGGTCTTGCGGGCCCATCTTCGTCACTGCCTTCTCCTCGTGGCCCGACGCGGCGATGCGTCGAGAATGCCCTGATGGTCTCATGGCGATGGGAGCTTCACATCCGTAGGTGCCACGGACATCGCAGGTGGACTTCCACCGTCGGCTCTGGGCAGCATTCGGGTCGGGTGCAACGATGGCGATCGACCGATTGCGATAGCAAGAGCGATGGCGATCATCAAGATCCCAGCCATGAGAAAGGGGAGCCGCGCGTGGTTCGCGATCAGCGAACCACCTACGACGGGGCCGAGGAACTGGCCGAGACTGCCGGCTGAGGTCTTCCACCCCAGAGCGACACCGGTCGAGGTGCGAGCACCCAACGACACGAGGGCGGACAGGTTCGGGATCACCAATGCCGCGCCAGCAGCGAGGACCGCCACCATCATCAACACGACCGGGTACGACGTGGTTGTCAGCAGCGCCGAGATCCCGACGCCCATCAACGCGAAGCCAATCGCCACCTGCGACAGCGGAGAGAACACTTCCGCGAGTGCGCCGGATGCGGGTACCTGCAGAAGGGCCATGATCGCGCCGCACACGATGAACGCGATGCTCGTTTGTGCCGCGGTGAGCGAGAGTCGGTCACGGGCATAGAGCACGAAGGTGCCTTCGAAGATTGCGAGTCCGTACTGGGCCGCAGCGACTAGGCCGAGCAGGGTGCGCAACCGCGGTACGTCGTTCGACCGAGGTTCGGAGATGTCAGCTCTCGCCGAGAACGTCGGTCCTGCGAGGCGGCCCAGCCTGACCTGCGCGTATGCGACTGTGGCAAGCGTGAGCGCAGCGCTGAACAGGAACGGGATCGAGTAGCCGTCGATCCGGAACGGCCCCGCACCGAGGTCAATGCCGGGTCGGCTGAGCACTCCCGCCATCGCCGGTCCGGCGATGAGGCCGAGGCTGACGCTGGTTCCGAACCAGGCCATGCCGCGTGTGCGGTCCTGTTCGGTGGTGTGGCCAGTGACATACGCAGTGGCGGCCACGATCACCGCGGCAGCAGCTGCGCCACCGAGGAACCGAAGCCCGTACAGCAACGGCAGCGAAGCGGTGAGACCGAAAGCAGCCTGCGTCGCGGCGAGCGAGACCAGGCCACCGAGCAGTGTGCGCCTGTGGCCGAGGCGGTCTGCCAATCGGCCGACCAGCGGTCCAGCGAGCAGTTGCGCAAGGGCGTACACCCCGGTCAAGAGTCCCACCTGAAGTGCCACCGTGTCCCGCTCTGCGCCGGCGAGTGCGTCGATTCGTTGGACGTGGTAGGGAAGGACGATCAGGGTGCCGCCATAGCCGATCATGACGACGAAGAGGCACGCGTACAACACGACCAACTCGGGAGCTTGCCTCGGCCTCGTACGGTGCTGAGCGCTCATGGCACGAGTCGTGGCACCGGATTTTCCACTCTTCGCGCCTCGGCTGCTCGTGCCACATCGCCGACGGTGACGATTCCTACGAGGTTGCCGTGTTCGAAGACCAGCGCTGCGCCGACCGGGGTCGCGTCGAGGCGATCCATCAGCGACCAGAGCGAGTCCGTCGGAGCGGCGACCGGCACGTCGAGGAGTGGGATGGCGATCTGAGCGAGCGTGGTGCTGGCTCGATCGGCCGGCCGGACGCTGCCAACGCGGTCGAGGGTGACCATGCCGGTGACGTTGCCCCTGTCATCGAGCACTGGGTACGTGGAATGTCGGCCGCCAACCGCGTCGGTGCCGAGGAGCTCGTTCGCGACCATGGTTTCGGCGGCAGTGACAGGTTCAACGCTCATTGCATCGCACACCTCGACCCCACGCAAGTTCGCACGTGTGAGGGCGTCTGCCCCCTCGGACCGAGCAGCGCTCCCGACGAACCAGCCGATGAATACCAGCCACAGACCGCTCATGCTCGCACCGACCACAAACTCGAGCACGCCCAGGCCGACGAGGATCGCGGCTACGACGCCTCCCGCCCTTGCCGCCGAGATGGTCGCGCGGAGCTGGTCGCCATGGCGATGCCACATGAACGCTCGCAGGATCCGACCTCCGTCGAGAGGAGCTCCGGGAATCAGGTTTAACAGACCCAGCATGAGGTTGATCCCGGCCAGCCATGCCACGGCAACCACTACGAGGTGGGCCGTGTCGAGGGCTTGCAGCCCGACGGCGATCAGCTCGAATCCGGCCGCCAGACCGAGGCTGGCTGCTGGGCCGGCTCCGGCGATGCGGAAGTCCGCGCGGGGTGTGGGTGGGTCGCTCTTGAGGGTGGCGACGCCGCCGAACAGCCAGAGCGTGAGTCCCTCTACCTCGACCTCGTGACGCCGAGCGACGACAGCATGGGCGACCTCGTGTGCGAGTAGTGACGCGAAGAAGATCGCTGCGGCGCCAAGTCCGGTCAGCCAGTACGTGAACTCGGAGTGGCCATACGCATGATGCGGGAGAGAGGTGGTCGCAAGGCTCCACGACAGAAGCCAAGCGATGATCAGCACGCTCCAGTTCACCGAGAGCGCGAAGCCGGCGATGCGCCCGAGCTTGATGTTGCCGTTCATCGTGTGTCCTCATCCATGGAAGCATCGTGAACGGACTCATCGTCCACGTCATCCGCACCGAACGCTGATCAGCTCTACGGGTAACTACTCAGCAGGTGGCGACGTGATCGCGCCGCCCGACGCGGCGAAACCTCTCCGCCAGTAGGACTCCGTGATCTCGATCGCCTCGAGGCGGGAGACGGGACGGTTCGCTGCGGAAATGACCGATCAACCGTCGTCAACTCCGTGCGTTCGCTCATTATGCCTCGTGGCGCAGCCACCAGCGGTCAGCGTCCCACTGTGAGATCAGCACTCACCCAGCGGGCCGGACCCTTGGGTGAGTTGTTACGACACGATGTAGAAGATACTCTACTTCCGTCATGAGATTGCAACATTCACCGGCAGACGTTCAGGTCCACAGCAACGTGCGCGCCGTGCCGACCACAAGGAGTCAAGTTCCGGTGACCACAGATACCTCTACTCGACGCGCCTTTCTTCGGGCAGCTGGCACTGCAACCGTCGGGCTGCTCGGCGTACTTGCTCTCCCAGGTACCTCAGCCTTCGCCGATCATCGAACGACCACTGGTGATCAGCTCAACGACCCGATCGCCGAACTCGCCAGCTCAGCAGTTCTCGAGCTTCGTCACGGTGCGATGGCCGATTCCAAAGCGTATCGATCACTGCGAGATCAGGTTGCGACGGCGGCCGCTGGCCGGGTCGGGATCGACCCCACTGCGCTGGCTCGGGCGTGGGCGACGGCCGATCTCGAGCATCAGATGGCCGTCCTGACCGGCCTGACCCAGCTCGGCGTGCCATATCGACGCAACACCAGCAGGCCCGGCTACGGCTTCGACTGTTCGGGGCTCACGACCTACGCGTGGGCGGGTGCCGGCTACACGCTGACGCGCCAGAGCACAGCGCAGATCCGAAAGGCTGCGCCACGTAAGTTCGAGACGGCCCAGGCCGGAGACCTGGTCCAGTATCCAGGCCACATCATGATGTGGCTCGGAGTGGAACGCGCCGTGCTGCAATCGCCCAGGACAGGCCGCACCGTCGAGATCGTGCGATACAAGCAGGGCCGCACCGTGAAGGTCGGCGATCCCACAGGGTGACCGTGGCCGTCCTGGGTGGCCATGGAGCCCATGGCGACACTGGGTCCGATTGGGCCACGGCGGCCGGCAGAGGTCGGGAACCAGCCGGCGGCCCAGGGCGGGCTCACTCAGCGCACTCGTGGCCATCCCAGCCAGCGGCGCCCTGGTGCATGCCCGGGTTGTGGGCTCCATCGAAGCCGCGCGCGCGGACGCAGCTCACAACGTGACGACCAAAGTCGTCGTTGCCAGACGAAGACTGGGCACGAGCCAAACCGGGGCCTGACAGGCCCACAATCGTGATTGCCAATGTCATCGTTGCCTGCATCAATCGACTCTTCATCGTCTTCTCCTTGGGCTAGATGTAAGCCGTCATCGTGCTCTTGACCGAGCTCAATGCACATCCGGGTAGACCACTGAAAGTCCGTGCGCAAGAACGCACGCGGCTGGGGTCGGCACCGTCGAGGGTGATCCCGAACTGAGTGAGAATTGGGGCCCCTCGGTAACGCCGCAGTCGTGGAGTTCGGACGAGACCACCGGTCGTGCCATGGTGAGAACACGAGATGCCTGACGCACGACGTCTACGACACGATGTAGAATTTAGAGGTGACCAAGCGGACGCTCGAAGACACTGGCACTTTGCCGGGCGACGTGACGTCAGCTCGCTCGCCTGTCGGGTCCTTTGTTCCTGCGCTGCGCTTCCGCTTGCTGACGCCCGCATACGACGCGATCGTTCGCTTGACGACACGCGAGAGCGCCGTGAAGCGTGCATTGCTCGAGTCGGCCAACCTCGATCACGCGTCAAGATTGCTCGACGTCGGCTGCGGCACGGGGACGTTCGCGATTTCAGCCAAGCGTCGCTTTCCGATGCTCGACGTGGTCGGCATTGATCCGGATCCCGCAGTCCTCACGCGCGCACGAAAGAAGGCACGTCTGGCGGGGGTGCAGGTGACGTTCGTGAATGGGTCTGCTACGGACCTCCCGACGCGGGACGGTGCCTTCGACCGAGTCACCTCATCGCTCGTCTTCCATCATCTGACGTCGGATCAGAAGCAGCGTGCGGCGGGCGAGATCAATCGGACTCTCTCTGATCGCGGCGAATTCCACCTGGCGGACTGGGTGCAGCCCGCAAACCTGGTCATGCGGATGGTGTTCCTCTCGGTTCAGCTCCTCGACGGCACCGAAACCACACGCGATCACGCGGCGGGTCGGCTGCTCGATCTCCTGAGCTCCGGTGGTCTGGTCGGTGTCGTTCAGCACCGCCGCTTCGCGACGCCTGCTGGGACGGTCGGTCTTGTCTCGGCGCGGCCGGCAATTGCCAAAGGGTAGGAACGCGGCGAGGAACACACCAGGTGGTCGGTCGAGGAGGCTTGCGTCAGGACCTCGATGCAGTAGGTGTCGTCGATGCAGTAGGTGTCCTCGGCCAATCATGGGGGTGAGGCCTCGCATTCGTCCCTCGATCGCATTCGTCCCTCGATGAGGCTGAGCCGTCTCGAGGAGACGTCTCGGAAGATGACGAAGCCGGCACGCAACCTGGCAACCCGTCGACGACGAGTTACGGGTTTCGAGCGAGCATTCTGTCGATGTCGGCCTGGTGCCGCTCCAACGCCAGCACATAGCCAGGATCGCGGGAGCGCTGCAGCTGGGAGTCTCTCACCAGTCCACCCTGCATCGGCCCGAAGGCGATCGGCGTGGACATCCGTCGGGTCATTTCTATGTCGAGCTGCATCTGTGCGTGCGTGGCTGCGCTGACAGAGCCGGAATCGGACGACCCGGACGGTGACGGTCGGGTGCCGGAGCCTGATGACATCGATGCCAGCGAGACCACCACGATGGACACGATGGCGATTGAGCGAACGGTGTCGATGACGGCCGAAAACTGAGCAGTTCCGCCGGGCGAAAAGTGAGCACTCGATACTTGGAGGGTGATCACTTTGGAGGACTGGGCACTGATTCGGAGGTTGGCCGCGGAGGGCGTGCCGAAGACGCGGATCGCTGAGC
>JAUXQB010000179.1 GCA_030685215.1 Actinomycetota bacterium | reverse complement strand
GGACTGGAAGGAGCCGCAGGTGAGCGACCACGAACAGCTGTGGACAGCCGTCGCGCAGCTCCTCCGCGCGCAGGTGTCGGAGGCCGTGTGGTTCTCGACGTTCCAGGATGTGGTGGCGCTCGACAGCGACGCCTCGATGCTGCGGGTGAGTGCGCCGAACGCACATGCTCGCGATCGCATTCTGTCGCGTTACCTCCCGCTGGTGAGGGATGCTCTCGAGGAGATCGGCTCCTCGAACCTGCAGTTCGTCATCGAAGTGCAGTTGGCCGACACCGAGCCGCAGCCCGAGTGGGCGCCGGAACCGTCGCACCGCGAGTCGAACGGCCACGGCGCACCCGAGCCCGGCTCCGGCAGCAGCAGCTCCCAGGGTCCCGACACCGGCGGCATGAACCCCCGCTACACCTTCGAGACCTTCGTCAAGGGCGCGAGCAACCAGTTCGCGCTCGCGGCTGCGTTGCGGGTGGCGGAGACGCCCGGGCGCAGCTACAACCCGCTGTTCATCTACGGCTCCGCCGGCCTGGGCAAGACCCACCTGCTGCACGCCATCGGTCACTACGTGCACAACCACTACCAGCACGACGTGGTGCGCTACGTGAGCACCGAGACCTTCCTCAACGAGTACGTCGACGCCATCCGCACCAACACCACCGCCAACTTCAAGCGCCGCTACCGCGACATCGACGTGCTGCTGATCGACGACATCCAGTTCATGGAAGGCAAGGAAGGCCTCCAGGAGGAGTTCTTCCACACGTTCAACTCGTTGCACGGCGCCAACAAGCAGATCGTCATCTCCAGCGACCGCATGCCCGACGCCATCCCCACGCTCGAGGAGCGTCTGCGCGGCCGGTTCAAGTGGGGTCTCATCACCGACATCCAGCCGCCCGACCTCGAGACCCGTCTCGCCATTCTGCGCAACAAGGCCGAACGCGACCACAGCCCGGTGCCCAGCGACACGCTCGAGTTCATCGCGTCACGCATCACCACCAACATCCGTGAGCTGGAAGGGGCACTCATCCGCGTCACCGCGTACGCCAGCCTCAACCACGTGCCCATCAGCACGCACATGGCCGAAGGTCTGCTCAGCGATCTGCTCACCGACAGCTACGTGAAGCCGCGCACGGATCAGGAGCTGCTCAACGAGATCGCGGTCATCCTCGGCTACAGCGTCGAGTCGTTGTGCGGCAAGAGCCGGCAGCGACCACTGGTCACCGCTCGCCAGACCGCGATGTACGTGTTCCGCGAGCTCACCGACCTCAGCTACCCGGCCATCGCCCGACTGTTCGGCGGCCGCGACCACACCACCGTCATCCATGCGGTCGACAAGATCCAGCGGCTGATGAAGGAACGCAAGCAGATCTACGACCAGGTGACCGACCTCGTCCAGCGGTTGAAGAAAGCATGATGTCGGCCGAACTCGTCACATCGCGGCCGCGCGGGCCTGTGCACAGCCTGTGCATCATCGGCCACACAACCGGGGACAACGTGAAGTTGTCCCCCGAACTACACGCGAGTGGTTTTTCGCCTGTGGACGCGTGGGGAAAGCCGTGCGCGCGCAGTTCGGGCACGTACGCTGGCCAAACAGGGGGTTGTGCACAATCCACAGCCCTTATTACCTCTATTAGTCTTCTACACCACCCCATGACGCGAAAGGGAACGCTGTGAAGTTCCGTTGTGAACGTGAAGCGCTGGCCGAAGCGCTGGCCACCGCCGGACGTGCTGCCACCGGTCGCACCGGGGCGCTCCCTGTGCTGTCGGGTCTTCGTCTCGAGCTCGTCGGGAACCAGCTGTCGGTCACCGGCACCGACCTCGATCTCACCATCCAGCTGTCCATCGAGGTCGGTGGCGACGGCGACGGTGGCGTGGTGCTGCCGGCACGGTTGGCCGCCGACATCGTCCGGTCGCTCGGTACCGGCAAGGTCGACGTGGTGGTCGAAGGCGACGACGTCAGCATCAGCAACGGTCGCTCGCACTTCACCGTGCGCCCGCTGAGCTTCGACGACTACCCGAAGCTGGCATCACCCGTGAACTCGTCGGTCACGTTGCCGGCACAGCAGTTCGGCGACGCGTTGCGCCAAGTGGTGCGCGCCGCCAGCACCGACGAAGCTCGCCCCATCCTCACCGGCGTGATGATGACCGCCGAAGGCGACGGCCTGCGCATGGTGGCCACCGACTCGTACCGGCTCGCCGTGCGCGACCTGGTGGGCCAGCAGGTGCTCGCGGCCGACCAGAAGGTGCTCGTGCCCGGTCGCGCGCTCAACGAGTTGCAGCGCCTGGTCGGTGGTGGCGACGAGGTCACCATGCGCCTCGGCGACCGCGATGCCACGTTCGAGGTGGGCACCACCCGGCTCACCACCCGCCTCATCGAAGGTGAGTTCCCGAACTATCGCCAGCTCATCCCGCCGTCGCACCCGAACACGCTCACCGTCGAGCGCGAGCCGCTGCTCGAAGCCATCCGGCGCGTGAAGATCCTCGCCAAGGACGCCACTCCCGTGCGGCTGCAGATGGGCGGCGACACGCTGCGGCTCACCGCCATCACACAAGACGTCGGCAACGCGAGCGAGGAGCTCGATGCCGTGTACGTGGGTACCGAGCTCACGGTCGCGTTCAACCCCGACTACTTCGCGGCCGGCGTGGAAGCCTGCATCGGCGACTCCATCACGCTGTCCACGCTCGACGCTCTCAAGCCGGCAGTGGTCCGCGGTGTCGGCATCGACGACTACCTGTACTTGCTGATGCCGGTCCGGGTGCCGTAGTCCGGCTCCATCGCCATGCACGTTGCCGTTCGCAGGATGCGATCCGACGAATGGGCCACGGCGCGTGCGGTGTCGGTCGACGCCTTCGACGATCCGCACATCGGTGAGCTGCTCGACGCGCTGCGCGAGTCGTGGGCATGGGAACCGGAGCTGTCGTTCGTCGCCGCCGTCGATGACGAGATCGTCGGGCACGTGGTCTTCACGCACGCCATCCTCGACGCGCCTGCGCGTCTCGTCGACGTGCTGGTGCTGAGCCCGCTGGGTGTTCGTCGCGATCGCCAGCTGCACGGCGTCGGCTCCGCCCTCGTCCGCGGTGCCCTCGAGCAGATCGCGTCGCGGCCCGAGCCGCTGGTGTTCCTGGAGGGGAGTCCCCGCTACTACCCGCGCTTCGGTTTCCGGCCCGGGCACGAGCTGGGGTTCACCGCGCCGTCGGTGCGTATTCCCGCAGCGGCGTTCCAGGTGTTGCCGCTGGCCTCGTACGAACCGTCCATGCGCGGGGCCGTGGTCTACCCCGACGTGTTCTGGCGGCTCGACGCGGTGGGCCTGCGCGAATGATCGTCACCCGTCTCGAACTGGTCGACTTCCGCAACTACGTCGAGGCGTCGTTCGAGTTCCATGCCGGCATCACCGCCGTCGTCGGGCTCAACGGGCAGGGCAAGACCAACCTCGCCGAGGCGTTGGCCTACCTGGCGTCGCTCGACAGCTTTCGTGGCGCCCCGGGCGATGCGCTCATCCGCGTCGGCGCCGACACCGCGGTGGTGCGCGCCACCGTGCTGCACCCCGACGGGCGCGAGGTGCTGGTGGAGCTGGAGCTGTCGCGCCACGGCCGCAACCGCGTGCACGTCAACAAGCAGAAGCTGGGCCGGTCACGCGAGCTGCTCGGGGTGATGCGGGTCACCGTGTTCTCGCCCGACGACTTGGCGCTGGTGAAGGGCGGGCCGCAGGAGCGCCGGCGGTTCATGGACGACACGCTGGTGGCGCTCGCGCTGAAGTACGACGCGTTGCGCCTCGAGCTCGACCGCATCGTCAAGCAGCGCAACATGCTGCTCAAGCAGGCGAACGGCCGACTGAACGACGAGCTGGAGATCTCGCTCGACGTGTGGGACGCGAAGCTCGCGCAGGTGGGCGACCAGTTCGGTCACGCGCGTGCGGTGCTGATGGCGCGTCTGTCGCCGATGGTGGCCGAGGCCTATGAACAGCTCGCTGACCGACCGAGCGTGGTCGAGCTGCGCTACGAACCCTCGTGGCGTCAACGCGGTCTGGTCGTGGCGCTCACCGACGCGCGCACCGACGACGTGCGCCGCGGCGTGAGCACGGTCGGGCCGCACCGTGACGACGTGGAGCTGTTCATCGGCGGGCTGCCGGCGCGCACGCACGCGTCGCAGGGCGAGCAGCGCACACTCGCGCTCGCGCTGCGCCTCGGCGCGCACCGGATGGTGGCCGAGAAGGTGGGCAGCGCGCCGGTGCTGGTGCTCGACGACGTGCTCAGCGAGCTGGATCCGCGCCGCTCGGCGGCGCTGCTCACGCACCTGCCGCCGGGGCAGGTGGTGCTCACCACCGCGGGCGTGCTGCCAGAGGCCGCGCACCCTGATGCCATCGTGCGCATCGAAGCCGGCGCAGTGCTGGCCCAGCCGTGAAGTGACAGGCCGTGAAGTGACAGAGTGAGGCCGTGGCGCGCGACGAACCGATCAAGTTGGGCGACAGCCTCGGCCAGGTCGTCCGTTCACTGCGCCCCGAGTCCGGGCCGGCCGCGGCGCCCGCCGCGGCGATGGGTGGGGTGTTCGGCCGGTGGGAGGAAGCCGTCGGTGCCGCGCTGGCCCAGCACGTGCAGCCGGTGAAGCTCGACGGCTCCACGTTGGTGGTGAGAGTCGACGACCCGGCCTGGGCGACGCAGCTCAAGTTCCTGGAGAGCACCCTCAAGCAGCGACTGCTGGAGGTGGCCGGCGCCACCATCGATCGCATCGAGGTCCGGGTGGCGCGGTGAGCCCGAAACGCGGATCGGACGCCGCCAGAGGCCTGTGTGAGCGCTGTCGGGGCGCGTGAACGGTCGTCGTGGAGCGGGGATGCGGAACCTGTCACCCTCCACCTCTTTGTGACACCCCTCGGGTAGGCTGTACCCACTCGCGACGACGGCTGCAGCGCAGGGAGCCAGCTCATGTGTCGCCCCCGATACCAGCAGGTCAACGCCTGTTTTCCCCCGAACGAGATTGAGGTGCGCGTGTC
>JAUXQB010000164.1 GCA_030685215.1 Actinomycetota bacterium | reverse complement strand
GTGGAGGTGCCCGACATGAGCACCATCACCGACCCTGAACGCCTGGTGCGCACCGCCGACATTGCCGACCTCGTTGTCGCCTACGCCACCGGATGTCGTCATCCGTTCGCGATCAGTCTCGGTCTCGACGAGGTGCAATTCATCTGCCCCAGGTGCGGCCGCGTCGACCACAACGGCGGTACCGCCCGCGTGCTGGACTTCCGCCGCTGGTCGTGTCACTGGTGCCGCCACGTCGGCACCCGGTGGCACCTGGAACGCCTGGTTCTCGAGGACGCCTCGATGCTGGAAGCGCTGTACGAGGCGCAGGCGTGAGCGCGCTATGGGACACCGCCGAGGCTGACCCCGGCGCCGCCGAACACGCCGCGTCGCTCGACTACATGGTTGCGCAGGCGCCATCGGTACCGCCGACCACGTTCGTCGACTGGTCGACCTTCTGGGATCGCGACCGCAAGGCCGACGACTGGACGTTTGACGAGGTGCTGGCGCGTGGTCGCGGGCACGCGTTGTACGCCGGCCACAAGACCGGGAAGTCGCTGCTGATGCTCTACATCTCGGCAGTGGTCGCGCTGCGTCCCGGCAACGTGGTCGTGTACCTCGACTATGAGATGGGCGAGGACGACTTGCACGAACGCCTCGTCGATATGGGCTACGGCCCCGCTGACGACCTCTCCCGACTCCGCTATGCGTTGCTGCCGTCGCTACCACCGCTCGACACCCCTGAGGGCGCCAAGGCGCTTGACGAGCTGCTCGATGCCGTGCAGGCCCAATACCCCGACGACCACCTGACCGTCATCATCGACACCACCGGCCGCGCGGTGCAGGGCGACGAGGACAAGGCCGACACGATCCGATCGTTTTACCGCTGGACCGGAATCGGATTGAAGCGACGCGGCGCGACCTGGGCTCGACTCGACCACGCCGGCAAGGACGCCACGAAGGGCCAGCGCGGCACGTCCGCCAAGGGTGATGACGTCGACGTGGTGTGGCGTGTTGAGCGCGACGACACCGGCCTGACCCTGCGCCGCGATGCAAGCCGCATGTCGTGGGTTCCCGAGCGCGTGGCGTTCGTGCGCCTCGACGACCCGCTCCGTTACGTGCGTGCCGCGGTCGCCTGGCCTGCCGGTACCGCCGACTGTGCCACCGACCTCGCCGCGCTCGGCGTGCCCCTCGATGCGAGCAGCACCGCCGCGCTCGCCGCGCTGCGCAACGCCAACAGGTCTCGCCGCAAGGCCGTCGTGCTCGCCGCGCTCAAGTACCGGAAGGACGGCGCATGACCACGGGAACCGCTCCCGGAACCGCCCGGAATCACCATCGGGAACCGCACCCCGGAACCACCTCGTTGACCTGCTACGGAACCGCTCGGAACCGCTCCACCGGCCAAGGTGTGTGTTCCCCCCTCCCTATAGGGGGAACCACACGGCCCGACGCCTACCGGGGCCTCAATCCCTGGCGTGCAGTGGGACGCGGAAGACCTGATCATGCACCGCCGCTGGCGCCCGCCACCACACCGAGTGGTCGACGGACGGGGGGCGGGTCGATTCCTTGGCCTGACCAGGGGGTATGCGGACCCACGAGCAAGGCCAACTCTCTCTCTCTGAGTCGTGCACAAGTGGGGGTACGGTCGATCGCTGCGGCACTCGACGCCGGCCAAGACCCAGGGTCCGCGGCGTATCCCTCCGCGTTTTTCCACCACCAGACCCCCCGGGGGGGTTTTTCGATCTGCGGGGAGAGACGGTCCAGACCGTGGGTCTGCACCGCTGACGAGGTCCTAGCTCTCGACCCCGCCCCTGGTGGTGTGTCATGACGCGAGCCGTGCTGACGCTGGTCGTCTGGCCGTTCTATGCGCTCGGTCGTGCGTGGGGCCTGGCGTGCGTGATGGTGCGTGCCACCATCGGCGAGAGGCGGTCGTCATGACGCCGCCACAGCCCGGTACCGCGGCGTTCGAGGTGTGGTGGTTCATGCGGGCGAGCGCTCGCCTGGCGTGGCGTATCAACAGCGTCGACACCACGGCCGCGCGTGGTGAGCTGATCCGTATTCTCGAGGCCGCGGTGCGCCCGTCGAACCTCGACGACCGAACCGCCGACCACCTGCGCGGCTACATCGACGACCTGTGGCCCGAGTACGCCGCCGGCTGTGAGCTGATCCTTGCCGAGCGACTCGGCGCCGAGGCGGAAGAGGCTGAGCTGTTCGACGAGCTCGCCCGCTTCCTGTCCGACGTCCACCCCGAGGCCGACGATGGGCAGTAGAGTTGCACTCGGAACCCGCGATGTCGCACCGGCACGCGAACGGCACCCGCTCAGCGGCATGTCGGACGCCTTGCCACCAGTGCCCACGGAACGGCCGCCGTAGATGACGAGCGCTCATCGAGCGTGACGTCTCCCCTTCCCGTTCCCCCTCTCTCTCTCAGGAGTTCCCCATGCCCCCCAAGAACAGCCCCACCGCTGAGCGTCTCATCGACCAGCGGGCCCAGTACCTCAACAGCGTCGACGTGATCATCGACACGATGAAGGCCAAGAACCAGACCCGCCCATCGAAGGAAGATGAGGACAAGCTCACCGTCCTGAACGCTTCCATCGACGCGCTGAACAAGGTGCTCGACGACGGTTTCGACACTGTCGAGCGCACGTTCCACGCGCCGAACATCAACGTCCGCGGCAAGTACTCCGTGGGCGCCGACCATGAACCGGACCGCCGGCTCGACGCTCTGCTGTGGGCGTCCAACGACTACGCGGTGACACCGACCGGCGCACGCAACCCCATCGAGCGCGTGGTCGTCCGTTCCGATTCCGGCGACCCCGGCTTCGAGGCGCCGCGACTCACCACCTACAACGCCGAGCACCGCGAGACCGTGCGCGAGTTTCAGAACCTCGTGGCCGACATGGCGCTGTTCGGTCTGCTGGCCGACAAGGACGCCAAGTCGTCAAAGCAGGGTTTCGAGGTGGCCCGCAACCACCGCGCCTACGCCGGCCAGTGGCGCCAGATCATGAACGCGCTCGACGTCGACACCTCCGGCGAAGGTGGCACGTGGGTGCCGACCGGCATCGGCGCATCCATGCACGAACAGGTCCGCGTGATGGGCAAGGTGGCCCCGCTGTTCCAGCGCATCACCCTGCCGTCGAACCCGTGGAAGCTCCCGATCGAAGGCGCCGATGCCACCGCCTACCGCGTGGCAGAGCCGACCACCGACACCGAGACCGCGATGACCGCGAGTACCCCCGGCACGCTGGCCGCAACGTTCGACGCCGAAATCTTCGGTGCCCGCACCATCTTCAGCCGCAGCGTCGACGCCGACTCTGCGGTAGCGATGGTGCCGTTCGTGCGGTCGAAGCTGGTGCGCGCGTTCTCGAAGGCAGAGGAGTCGTGCATCCTCGACGGCGACACCGACGGCACCCACATGGATGCCGACGTGCAGGCGATCGGCGCGACCGACACCCGCACCGCATGGGACGGCCTACGCAAGAAGGGACTCGCCCAGACAGCCACCGCGCTGACCGCTACCACCGCGGCCAACCTGCTCGCCGCTCGCAAGGCGATGCTCAAGTGGGGCGCCAACCCGACCGACCTCGCGTTCATCATCGGCGTGTCGTCACTGCACGCGCTGATGGCCGACACGGCGCTGTTGACCGTCGACAAGATGGGGCCCAACGCGGTGATCCTCAACGGTCAGATCGGTTCCATCTACGGCACCCCCGTGGTTGTCAGCGAGCACATTCGCGAGGACCTGAACGGAAGCGGGGTGTATGACGGCCTGACAACGACCAAGACCTGGTTCTGCTGTGTCCACCGCGGCGAATGGGTGATCGGCGAACGCATGGCCCTCGACGTCGAGATTGACGACAGCATCCGCCGGGAGACCTACCAACGCACCGCGATCGCGTTCAGCCGAACCGACATGCAACACATCGGTTCCGCGGCCACGAACGATGACACCAGCGTCGGGTACAACTGCGCGACCGGTAGCTGACCCCCTCTCGTGGTGGTGGGCGGGCGTCAAACGCGCTGCCCCTCCGGGTTCATCAGCCGCAAGGTTTCACGAGGGGCCACCTTTAGCCCCGATGACGGACCTGCGCCTGCCCGCCACCGCGGCACCCCGCACGACTCTGTGAGACCCATGGTGTTTCATGTCGGTATCCCGACAACCTGAAGGAATCACACCATGAACCTGACCCCCAACCAGCAGCGACGCGCCGAGCAGCGTGAACGTCATCGCCGCCTGCTGTCGCCCGCCCTGGCAGTTACCCAGTACAAGCCACCGCCCTTCCCCGCGGCTGAGGTCGACGCGTTAGCGGAGGACCTCGTTCGCACGGCGATCGACACCGAACTCGCCGACACCGACCTGCACCAGACCCTGGAGCACTACGCGATCCAGGCCGCCGCCAAGCGGGCGATCGACGCGCTCGGCGGACCCGACGCGCTCGGACCGTTCACACGCGCCGCCGACGTGATCCAGCGAGCGCGTGCATCGGCCCCGCGGGCGGTCGCTTTGAACAGTGAGCTGACGACGATCATGAACCTGATGTTGCTCGCAGACCATCTGGCCGAAGACCGGAAAGCACCACCGGCCAAACCGGCGACGGTGCACTCTCCGTCCACTGCGCCCAGACGTCTGCGCTGACCCCTTACTTCTGCCGAGTTTCGCGCGGTGGCTCCGGGCGAGGCTTCGGCGGCTGCACGCCGTGAGTCTCAGGTTTGCCCGTCATCGGCTTCGTCTGCGGTGCCGACTGTGGCTTGGGCTGATCTGCCATGTTTCACCCCCCAACCAGTACGTCGAGCATCAAGAAGAGCACCTCAAGACCGAGGCCCATCACTGCGAGCTGGAGGGCCTTGTACATCTTCTGTAGGCGCAGGTCGTTCTTGTCATAGAAGGTCTCAAGCTCCTCCGAGTGATCGCGGAGCATGTCGTCGATCGAGTAGCCCTGCTCGATGTAGCCGGCGGCCATCGCCTTGGGGCCGCAGTGAAAGGTCCACGAGTACGGCCACAGCACCACCAGCGTCGCGCCGACGACCGTCACGAACCCGACGAGTCCGCCGAAAACGAATGCACGGCGCGGGTCATCGCCGAGACTGAGGCCAAGCACAGATGCAGCAATCGAGCTTGCCCCCATCACGCCCACGCAACGACCCCTCACCTCGTCCACCCTCGCGGCCTGGCGAAGTAGCGCGCGCTGGGCCTCCGAGTGGACTAACGACCATCGAGGATCCGGTGCAATGTCGCCCACGGCGAAAACCTAACTGGCGTCATCACGCCGCCGAGCCATCGTCATGCACAACATGCTTTGCTCACGCTGCTCTGCGTCGACGACCCAACGGCTCGGTGTCATGCCTGTCTGCCCCGACTGCTGGCCGTGGGTGGTACTGGCCCTAGAAGCGACAGCCGCGCCCACCCCCAGCGTAACGAAACGGGTGTCTGCGACGATCTCACCTGTGTGATGACACCCGCGAAGATCGCCGACGAAGCGCTCGAAGCGCTCGCCGACCCATTCACCATGAAGGACCTCGTCGACTTCCTGAACCTCAACTACGACCTGACCGAGACACGCGACATCGTTGCCGTGCTCAGGTACCTGATCGACGACACCGGAGCAATCAACGCTCTCGAGACCCAGCCTGGCTACTGGGGGCGCGGGCGCGATGGCTGCCAACTGAGCCAACGGCCCGTCTCCCGGGCGGCGTAAGTATGAGGACCGACCAACAAAGCCGGCGTGTCGCGGTAACTCCCCGGCGCTGAAACCGACAGCAGGCCCGCCACCGAAGTGTCATTCCGGTGCCGTTGGGGAACCAATGTGTGACAAGATTCGCTTGAGACGGTGATTGGTACGCCGATACCGTCTACTGCCGAGCACTTTATTGAGGAAGGCATTGCCGTGCCAACGACGACATGGACCGAAGCCCCAACAGACACAATGACAGCTGAGCAGGTACTGGAACGCCTCAGTGCAACAGGAGCACTCGACGAGATCGAATCGGTTATCGAGGCCCTCGAAACGAACACCCTTGACAGCCAGATGGCGAGCCCCGACGAGGTTCGTCGACGCGTCGCGAAGTACTGCCGTCACTGATACCGCGGCAACAACGTGTACAACGTGCTGCGCTTCGAGCGCATCGAGGCGTGGCTAGAAGAGCACAAGGACGATGATGGGGCCGCGCACGCGATGGCCGTCTGGATCCAGGCGGCGATGGCGGACCCCAAGGCGGTAGCTCATCACGCCTTTCGCGGAGAGCGCGCGGACGGCCGCAAGGGTCGGACGGTGTGGTATGCGAGCGTGCCTGGCGCCAATGCGGCCGTCACGTACATCATCAACGAGTACCCGGTCCGCCACATCGTCATTACGTCGATCTCCGACCCCTGAACGCGCAACGGCCCGCCACCGAAGTGACGGGCCTGCAGCGCGGGCTGAGTCAGTAGGGCGTGGGCCAGCCCACCCCCATGCGGCGCGGCTCGTCCATGTTGCACCCGAAGCCTGAGGCGTCCGTGAGC
The DNA here is from genome assembly GCA_030685215.1 of Actinomycetota bacterium. Lineage (GTDB taxonomy): Bacteria > Actinomycetota > Acidimicrobiia > Acidimicrobiales > Ilumatobacteraceae > UBA668. The sequence continues at coordinate 1,603 of JAUXQB010000164.1, read as the reverse complement.
GACTCGACGAGTGCCATCGCCGCCGGCACCGAGTTGTCGCCGCAGCAATGCCCGGACGAGATAGTCGCCACGTCGCGGACGATCTGCCAGATCAGCTGTTGCACACGCTCGCCTTCCTCGCGCATCTCGCCGCACGACACCGGGAAACCGAGCGTCTCTACGTGCTGCTTGATGGCGTACAGCGCGAGCGCGAAGCGGTCGAACATCTGCGCCACCTCGTCCGCGGTCGGCAACGGCTCGCTTTCCTGTACCCGCTCGTACTCGGCGCGGGCCGCGGCGATGTGTGCCGCACGCCTGGCCTCTTGCTCTTGTCGGGCGATGGTATCTCGCTCTTCGATGGTGAGTTCGGTCGTGGTCATGGGTTGGTTCCTCCGGTTTCGTGTTGGTCACCTCGTTGGTCACCTACGCCCAGGGAACAGACGAGGGCATCCTTTCGGATGCCCTCTGACCTGCGATTCAGTTGGTGCGCCCCCTGGGTTTCGAACCCAGAACCTGCGGATTAAGAGTCCGTTGCTCTGCCGTTGAGCTAGAGGCGCAGTGGCGAGCAGTGTAGGGGGAGCGAGGTGCGCCCCCTACCTGCTTGCCGTGGGGTGATCGACGGGGCTCGAACCCGCGACCCTCAGGATCACAACCTGATGCTCTACCAGCTGAGCTACGACCACCATGAAGGCACGTAGTGTGCCATACGCGCCAGGATATTCCACCATGCCGCCGTGCTGCGAACCTGTTTCGGGTGCGAGTCCGGGGCGTGGCGAACGTGTCCGTTCACAACGGATTCCGTGGTGAGCTAGGCTTGCCAGAACGGAATCCGGAGGACATCGGTATGAGCGCAACGGAAAGCACTTCCACGCGTGATCTCGCCCAGCGGGCCAAAGCCATCACCCAACGCGAACTGGGGGTGTACATCAGCCGAACGAAGGGTTCGCAGGCGGCCACCGAACGCGCTCGTGAAGTGCTGCCGCTCGGCGTGCCCAGCAGCTTCCAGGCGTACGACCCGCACCCCATCGTGGTGCGACGCGCGCAAGACGCGTGGATGGAGGACGTCGACGGCAACCGCTACACCGACTTCGACATGGGGTACGGCGCGCTGTTCTCCGGTCACTGCCACCCGGCGGTGCGCCGCGCGGTCGAGGCACAGCTCGACAACGGCACGCTGTTCGTCACGCCGTGCGAGAGCAATGCCGAGGTCGCCGAACTGCTGCGCGATCGCTACAACCTGCCGATGTGGCGGTTCACCAACTCGGGCACCGAGGCCACCATGGACGCCATCCGCGTCGCTCGTGGCATCACCGGCCGTGAGCGCATCGTGAAGGTCGAGGGCGGCTATCACGGTCACCACGACGAGGTGATGATCTCGATGAAGCCGCCCATCAGCGAGGCCGGTCCTGCCGACTCGCCGCGGGCCATTCCCTCGACCGCCGGCATCACTCGCGCAGTGCTCGCCGACACCTCCGTCATCCCGTACAACAACCTCGAGGCGCTCGAGCGCGTGCTGGCAGCCGGCGACGTGGCGTGCTTCATCGTCGAGCCGGTCATGGAGAACATCGGCATCTGCAAGCCGCAGCCCGGCTACTTGGAAGGTGTGCGCGAGATCACTCGCAAG
>JAUXQB010000149.1 GCA_030685215.1 Actinomycetota bacterium | reverse complement strand
CAGGCCGTCGACGGAGAACGGGCCGGGCAGTACCACGGTGCCGCCGGCGAGCAGCGTGCCGAGCGCGAAGCGGATCGGGGCCGAGTGCTGCAGCGGTGAGCACGCGACGTGCACGTCGTCGGGGGCGAGCTGCCACTGCTCCTGCTCCTCGCCCCACAGCCGTGCCGCGTCGGCCTCGGCGAGCACTCCGCTCCAGACGCCCTTGGGGCGACCGGTGGTGCCGGAGGTGTAGTGCATCGGCCGGCCCAGCGGCACCGGTGCCAGGTCGCCCGGCGCGCCGTCGAAGAGTCGTGCGAGGGAGGCCTCGTCGTCGATCCACCACCGCACGTCGGCGTCGTCGCGGATGACGGCGCGTTCGTCGGCCAGCAGTTGGTGGTTCGCGACCACCGGGATCACTCCACTGCGCAGCGCGCCGCCGATGGCGTTCAGCAGGTTCGCCGACGACGGCAGGCACAGACCGAGGCGGTCGCCGGTGACGAAGCCGCCGCGCCGCAGCGCGCCGGCGACGGTTGCCTGGGCGCGCTCCGCGTCGGGGGGCCGGATGACTTCGATCGGCACGTCCGGGTCTCCAGTCAGTACAGGCTCGCGCCGCCGCTGACGTTGATCGTCGCCCCGTGCACGAAGCTGGCGTTGCTCGATGCGAGGAAGACGACCACGGCAGCCAGTTCCGAGGGCTGCCCCATCCTGCGCAAGGGACAGCTCAGCATCGCCGACTCCACCACCGAGACCGGGTTGTCGACGTGCTGCATCGGCGTGTCGATCTGTCCGGGTGACACGCAGTTGACGAGGATCCCGTGAGGGCCGTACGCGCGGGCGAAGCTGCGCGTCATGGTGACCACACCGCCCTTGCTGGCCACGTAGGCGTCGCTGCCGGAGAGCGCACCGGTGAGGAACGCCGCCGACGTGAAGTTGATGATGCGTCCGCCACCGCCGGCGGCGATGAGTACCTGGCCGACCGCTCGGTTGAGGAAGAACGACGACTTCAGGTTCACCGTGTGCTGGAGATCCCAGTCGTCCTCGGTCACGTCGTCGAGGGGTTGCCGGCGTAGCACCGACGCCACATTGGCGAGTGCCCACAGGTCGCCGAACGCGTCGCGCACGCGATCGACCATCGCCGGCAGGCCGGCGACGTCGGACAGGTCGTACGGCACGGCGAGATGGCGTTCGGGCGCGTCGAGGCCCGCGATCGTCGCGGCGATGCCATCAGCGTCGCGATCGAGCACCGCGACGCGGGCTCCGGCCGCAGCCATCGCCTCCACCGTGGCGCGACCGATGCCGCTGGCCCCGCCGGTGACGAGCACACCACGGCCCTCGAGCCCGGCACCGAGTAGCGGGGAGGTGGTCATGATGCTCCGTTCGATGGTGTGCTGGCAGGGCGCCGCCGATCGATGCGATACAGCTCGACGGCCTCGTCGGTGAAGTGGCAGGCCGCTCCGTGCGAGGCGGCAGCATCGATCGTCGGCCGTTCCACTTCGCATCGCTCGCGGGCCAATGGGCATCGGAAGCGAAAGGCGCATCCCACCGTGCTGGCGTGAGCATCGACCGCGTCGGCGCGCAGCAGCATCCGCTGACGCGACCGCTCGACCGTCGGGTCGGGGATGGGCACCGCCGAGATGAGCGCCTGCGTGTACGGGTGCTGGGGTTCGGCGAAGAGGGTGTCGGCATCGGCGGTCTCGACGACGCGACCTCCGTACATCACGACCACGCGATCGCAGACGTGGCGCACCATCGAGAGGTCGTGGGAGATGTACAGGTACGCGAACCCGTGCTCTGCCTGCAGCCGTGCGAGCAGGTTGAGGATCTGTCCACGAGCCGACATGTCGAGCGAGGCGACCGCTTCGTCGGCGATGATGAGCTTCGGCTGCGTGGACAGGGCGCGAGCGATGGCCACTCGTTGCCGCTGGCCTCCGGACAGCTCGAACGGTCGTCGATCGGCCATCGACGCGCGGAGGCCGACGTCGTCCAGCAAGGTGCCGACGCGATCGCGGTAGCGGCCGGCCCGTCCGCCGTCGCGCAGCATCAGCGGCTCGCTGATGATCTCGCCCACCGACATCAGCGGATTGAGGCTGTCGCCCGGGTCCTGGAACACGAACTGGGCGAAGTCGCGCGGCAGTCGCTCGACCGGCATCAGCGACCCATCGAGCGACACGGCAACGGTGCCCGAGTCGGCCTTCTCGAGACCGATGAGCACCCGGGCAAGGGTGGTCTTGCCCGAGCCGGACTCGCCGACGATGCCCACGGACTCGCCCTCACCGATGAGCAGGTCGACGCCCCCGACGGCAACCACCGGCGCCTGGCGCGCCGCGCCGAAACCGCGACGGTGGAACGTCTTGACGGTGGCGCGCATCTCGAGCACCGGCGGTCGGCCGGTGGTTCGCGTGAGTGCCACGGGCACCGCGGTGTCGTCCGCGCGCGCCTCGCCGGGGAGCTCGCCCGGGAAGTGGCACGACACGAGGCCGCCGGCGTCGGTCGCCTGCGGGCGCGGCGTGATCGTGCAGCACTCCGCGCGTCCGTTGCCCACCGGGCACCGTGGCTCGAACACGCAGCCGACGAGCGGTTGGGTGAGGTCGGGCAGCGAGCCCGGGATGCTGCCGAGCACGTCGGCACGCGAGTCGACGATGCTGGGGATCGATGCGAGCAGCGCCCGCGTGTACGGGTGCGCCGGCCATGAGTACACCTGGTCGACGTTGCCGACTTCGACGATCTCGCCGGCGTACATCACGGTGACCGAGTCGGCGAAGCCCGCAACCAGCGCGAGATCGTGCGTGATCAGGATGGTGCTCATCTCGCCGTCGTCGCTGAGGCGATGGAGGAGGTCGATGACGGTGGCCTGCGTGGTGACGTCGAGCGCGCTGGTGGGTTCGTCGGCGATGAGCACGGCGGGCCGCCCCGCGAGCGCGGTGGCGATCATCGCGCGTTGCCGCATGCCGCCCGACAGCTCGTGGGGGTACTGCTCGGCCACCATCGTCGGCCGCTTGATCTCCACCGCTGTGAGGAGGCGCTCGACCTCTGCGGAGATGGCGTTCTTGGGCACGATGCGGTGCACCCGCAGCACCTCGGCGATCTGGCTCCCGATGGTGCGCACCGGGTCGAGCGATGCCTTGGCGTCCTGGAACACCATCGCCATCGTTCGTCCGCGCATCGCACGCAGCTGCTTCGCGGAGGTCATGTCGACGGGGGCGCCGTCGATGCGCACGCCCGTGGCGGTCGATGCGCTGTTGCGGGGCAGCAGCCCCATCAACGCGAGACCGAGGGTGCTCTTGCCGGAACCCGACTCGCCGACGATGGCCATCCGGTGGCCTGCGGCCATGCGCAACGACACGGCATCGAGCGCGCGCAGCCGCCGACCGCCGACGGCATAGGCGACCGACAGGGCGTCGATCTCGAGCGCGCCGCGGTGACCGGTCGACGTGGAGCCGTTGGTGCCGGGCTGTTCGTGGACGGTGGTCACAGGCCGCCGATCGAACTGCTGAGCGTGCCGACGTTGCGGTCGTTGCGGAACTTCCGACGTAGGCCTTCGCCGATGAGGATGTAGGCGCCGGCCACGAGCGAGATGCACACCCCGGCGCCCACCCCGTAGAGCGGCGCGTCGTAGACCACGCCATACGCGGCGCGCAGCATGTTGCCCCAGCTGGGTTCGGGAGGCTGCGCGCCGAGCCCGAGGTAGCTGAGCGAGGCGGAGATGAGCACGGCGCTCGATGCCAGCACGCTGGCGGCGACGAGGAGCGTGGCGAGCGAGTTGGGCAGCACGTGCTTGACCAGGATGTGCCAGCGCGAGCCACCGGAGATGCGGCTGGCCTCCACGTAGCCGCGGCCACGCAACACCAGGCCCTCGCCGCGGCTGAAGCGGGCCGTGGAGGGCATCATGACCAGGCCGATCGCGAGGATCTGCACCCACTGCTCGCGGCCGAAGATGGTGATGAGGAACAGGGCCAGGACGATGGTGGGGAAGGACAGCAGCACGTCGATGAGGCGCATCGTGACGGTGTCGACCCGCCCGCCGATGTACCCGGAGAACAGGCCGATGGCGGTGCCGATGACGAACGCCACCGCAGCCGCTGCCAGGCTCACGAAGATGTCGGTGCGTGCGGCGTAGATGCAGCGGCTGAGCAGGTCGCGGCCGATCTCGTCGGTGCCCAGCAGGTGTTCGCGCGAAGGCCCGAGCAACGGCAGTGCTTCGATCTTCAACGGCTCGTACGGAGCGAGGAGTCCGGGGAACACGCACATCACGAGGAACGGCGTGAGGATGGCCAGCCCCGCGAGGAGCGGTGCGGGTTGGCGACGGATGGCGGCGATGAACGCGCTCATGACTGCCGCCTCGTGCGTGGGTCGAGCAGGCGGTAGGCGACATCGACCATGAACGCCACGACGACGTAGGCGAACGCGGTGAGCAGCACGATGGCCGCGACGGTGTTGTAGTCCTTCGCCTTCACGCTGTCGACGAGCAGCAGCCCGAGACCCGGCCAGCTGAACACCGACTCGACGATGACCAGGCCGCTGATGAGAGAACCCGCCACGAGCCCGATGACGGTGATCGTGGGCAGGATGGCGTTGGGGAGGATGTGTCGGTACGCGACGCCCCGCTCGCTGAGACCACGGGCCCGCGAGGCGGTGACGAAGGGAGCGGTCGAGGTGTCGCGGAGACCCGCGTCGAGGTAGCGGTAGAAGAGCGCGAGCTGCGGCAGGGCCAGCGTGACGGCCGGCAGCACGAGGAAGCGGAGGTTCTCGCCCGGGTCGTCGCTGAACGACACGTAACCCGCCGATGGCAGCCAGCCGAGCTCGGCGGCGAAGATGATGACCAGGATGAGCCCCAGCCAGAACGCGGGCACCACCAGCAGCACGGTGGCCGTGCCCTGGATGCCGGCGCGCAGGGCTCGCCAGCGGGTGCGGAAGCCGAGCAGCGAGATGAGCAGCGCACCGACCGTGCTGATGATGATGGAGGCGATGCCGAGCTGCAGCGTCGGTGCGAGTCGCTCGCCGACCACGTCGCGCACTTCGATGCCCTGGTAGTTCAAGCCGAAGTCGCCGGTGAACGCGTTCTTGACCCAGATCACGTACTGCCACGCGAGGGGCTTGTCGAGGCCGAGCTGCTTGCTCATCGAGGCGACGAGCTCGGCGCGTTCCTCGGGCGAGAAGTTGGGGAGCGGGCCGATGCGCGCATCGACCGCGCTGCCGGGCAGCGCGTCGAGCAGCAGGAAGGTGAGCAGCGAGACCGCGAACAGCACCGCGACCAACTGACCCAACTGGCCCAACACGCCGACGAGGCGCGCCCCCCGGCGGGGAGACGCGCCCTCGTCGATGTGCGGGCTGTCGGCTGGAGCGACGTCGACCGTCACGCCACCTTGACCTTGTCCCAGAAGACGTCGCCGTAGCCGTTGACGATGACGCCGCTGACACCGTCGGGCAGCACCAGCGACACGGGTGCACCGAAGCCCATCAGGGCGATGGCGTCGTCGACGATCGTCGCTTCGGCCTCGGCCATCAAGTCGGCCAGTTCGGGCGCATCGAACGGCGTCGCGTTGATCTCGCGGTAGAGGGCGGCGACTTCGGGAACGACGTCGCCTTCCTTGTAGGCGCTGAGCAACGTGGCCGGGTTGACCAAGTAGTCGTAGAAGTTCTTCGCCGGCGACGGCAGGTTGCCGGCGTTGAACGTGATGCCTTCCCACGTGCCGTTGGTGTAGGTGCGCTCCAGCCAGTCGGCGGCCGGAGCGACTTCCACCTCGCAGGTGATGCCGGCTTCCTGGAACGACTGTTGCATGACCTGTGCGGCCGAGATGCCGTCCTGGTAGCCCTCGATGCACAGGATGGGCACCGAGATGTCGGACTTGCCGAGATCGGCCAGGATCTGCTTGGTCTTCGCCGGGTCGTAGTCGACATCGGCGTCGAGCCCGCTGTTCACCGGGTAGAGGTTGAACGGGTTCCACGAGTGAGGAACGCCCTTGCCCTTGAACGAGGCGTTGTTGATCGCCTCGAGGTCGAAGCAGTGGCGCAGCGCCTTGCGGACCTCCGGGTCGTCGAGCGGCTCCTTGCCCATCTGGATGATCCACCAGTAGGCGTAGGTGCCCATCGCGGACAACGTCGTGCCGTCGATGTCGCTCACCGAGTCGGAGTTGGCGGGTGCGACGTCGTAGAGACCGTCGACCTGACCGCTGCGCAGGCCGGTGGCCGCGGTGGCGGGATCGGCGAAGAACGAGAAGTTGAGGTTGGCCACGGCCGGTGCGCCGTCCCAGTAGTCGACGTTCGCCTCGGTCTCGAGGCCGGTGCCGCTGGTGAACTTCTTCAGCTTGTACGGGCCGGTGCCGACCGCTTCGTTGGCGAAGTTGACCTTGCCGAACGACTCGTTGGGCACGATCAGCACGGGCTGCGGGTTGAGCAGGAACTCGACGCGCTCGGTGGTGACGACTTCGACCGTGAGATCGTCGATGGCCTCGGCCGACACCCACTGCGACGGCGTCATGATCGGCCGGCCGGCGGTGGAGGCGATGAGGGCCTCATCGGCGCGTGCGGCGATCGAGTAGGCGACGTCCTTCGCGGTGAGTGGGGTGCCGTCGTGGAACGTGACGTCGGGTCGGATCTTCAGCACGGTCTTCAGCGGGTCGGTGGTGTCCCACTCGGTGGCCAGGCACGGCAGCAGATTACCTGCTTCGTCCTTCTTGATCAGCGGGTCGTAGAGCACGAAGCCGAGCATCTGCGACCACACGTAGCCCTGGATGGCGAACGGCGTGAGGCCGTCGACCACCGAGTTCATGCCGATCGTCAGGCTGCCCGTCGGCGTGCCGGTGGAGCCGCCCGTGGTCGTGTCGGTGCCGCCGGCTGGCGACGTTTCCGGCGAGGTGCTGCCGGTGTCGTCGTCGTCGCCGCAGGCCACGAGTGCGAGCCCTCCTGCCGACACCGCCGTCATGGCGAGAAATCGCCGGCGACTCATACCGATGGAATCAGGCAACTTGCGCATGCGAGTCCTCCCCCGTTCGTCCTGTTGGTTCGATGGCGGCCCGATCGCCGCCGTCGGCGTGAACATAACAGAGGCTGCCGGGGAATTCAAGGAATCCTTTCCAGGAGTTCTGTGACCGTTGCGCGCGGCGCCGGAACCGACGCAGTGCTGATGTCGGATTCACCCCACGTCGATGTGGCACAGCACGGCGCCGGTGGCGACCTCGTCGTCCTCGGCAGCGGCGTGGTCGACGATCGTTCCCGCGACGGGAGCCTCCACCTCCACCTCCACCTTGTCGGTCTCGACGAGCACGAGCGGGTCGCCGACGGCGACGCGATCGCCGACAGCGGCCAACCACTGGAGGATGACCACCTTGTCGACGGTGTCGCCCAGTCGGGCCAACAGCACTGGTTCGATCATGTTCTCAGCTCCCGGTCGTGGTCGTGGTCGTGGTGGCGTAGACGTGGCGGAACATCGATGCCACGGTGGCCGGCTCGCTCGCCATGGTCTCCTCGATGCACGATTCGATACGAGCCTGCACATCGGCGGCGAGGCGGTCTGCTGCCTCGTCGTCGAGCAGGCCGCGCTCGATGAGCGATCGCCGGTGCAGGACGATCGGATCGCGAGCCAGCCACGTGTCGAGCTCGCCGGCCGGACGGTAGGTGGCCGCGTCGGCGCGAGAGTGGCCGGAGTAGCGATACGTCTTGCACTCGATGAGCGTGGGGCCGTCGCCGCCGCGAGCGCGAGCGAGCGCTCGCTCGATGGCCGCCGACACGTCGCCGATCACCTGTCCGTCGACGACCTCGCTCGGCATTCCGTACGAGGTGGCGCGCACGGCGAGGTCTTCCACCGGCGTGGTGGTGTCGAAGCGCGAGTACTCGCCGTAGACGTTGTTCTCGCACACGAACACCACCGGCAGCCGCCAGATGGCCGCGAGGTTGAGGCCTTCGTGGAACGCGCCGATGTTGGTGGCACCGTCGCCGAACAGTGCGACGGCGCAGTGGTCCTGGCCGAGCACCTGCGCGGTGAGGGCAGCGCCGGCCGCGATGGGGATGCCGGCACCGACGATGGCCGACGTGGGCATCAACCCGACCGACCTGTCGCTGAGGTGCATCGAACCGCCGACGCCACCGATGGTTCCCGTCACGCGACCGGTGATCTCGCCGAGCACCGAGTGCGGGGTCATCCCCAGCGCGAGCGCGTGCCCGTGCCCGCGATACGTGCAGCACACGTGGTCGGTGGTCCTGGCCGCGAGCGCGAGGCCGATAGAGACAGCCTCCTGCCCCTGGCACGTGTGCGTGGTCCCGTGGATGAGGCCCTGACCGAACAGCTCCTTGATGCGATCCTCGAAGTGTCGGATCTCGAGCATGCGGTCGAGTTGCTGCACGGGGTCGGCGAGCGCAGCGCGTCGCTGCAGCGGCGTGTGGTCGAGTGCAGTGGTCATGATGCGTACCCTTCCTTCTCCCACCACGGGCGCGGTCGGCGACCGCTGGCGATGAGCTCGTCGATGCCGGCGCGGATGTCGTCGGCCGATGGCAGATAGCGCTGCTCCAGGTGTGCCGGATAGGGCACAGGGATGTCGGGGCAGGTGAACCTCACCACCGGAGAACGAAGGGCATGGAAGCAGTCGCCCGCGATGTGCGCGGCGATCTCGGTGCCCCAGCCGCCCGAGTAGGGGCTCTCCTCCACGAGCACGAGCCGGCCGGTGCGCTCGACGGACTCGCACACTCGTTCGCGGTCCCAGGGGACCAGTGTTCGGAGATCGATGACGTCGGCCGTCCAACCGGCGCCCTTGGCGGCGGCGACCGCCGTACCCACGGTCTGCCCGAGGGCGACGATGGTGACGTCGGATCCGGATTGGACGAGGTTGGCGACGCCGAGCGGGATGATCCCTTCGTCGCCGACGATGGTCTCTTCGCGTTCGCCGTAGAGCACGCGCGGCTCCAGCACGATCACGGGGTCTGGGTCGCGGATGGCCGAACGCACGAGGCCGTATGCGGAGCCCGCACCGGACGGGACGACGAGCTTCAGGCCGGGACAGGCGTACATCCAGGTCTCGAGCGTCTGCGAGTGCTGCGACCCGAAGCCGAGCCCGGCGCCGACGCTGGCCCGCACCACCATCGGTGCGGTGTAACTGCCCCCGGAGAGGTAGCGCAGCTTGGCTGCTTCCGTCACGACCATGTCGAGCGCGACGCCGAGGAACTCGACGAACATGATCTCGACCACCGGCTTCAAGCCGGTGGCGGCGGCGCCGACGGCGGCTCCGCAGAAGCCCATCTCCGAGATGGGCGTGTCGCGGACGCGCAGTGGCCCGAACTCGTCGAGCAGACCCTCCGAGGTCTTGAACGGGCCTTCAGCGGCCGCGATGTCCTCACCCATCACGATGACGGTGGGGTCGGAGCGCATCTCGTCGGCAATCGCCCTGGCGATCGCCTGGCGCATTCGGAGCTTCATCAGTGGTCCTCCATGGGAAACGGGACGTGTCGGTGGTGGTGGCGCCGAGTCACGCGCGGCGTGGTTCGGGTGGGGGTCGGTGCGGAGCGGGATGGGCGGGCTGCATCTCGGCCACCGTCACCCAGCCGGGCCGGGCGGCGAGCACGCGCTCGACGGAGTTGGCGACCATGTTGCTCGAGCCCACCTGCGCCCCGACCCCTGGCCGCAGCTTGATCGATTGGAAGGGTCGGCGGCCGTTGGTGAGGTCGATGTCGTCGCTCGGCTCGCGGTTCAGCGACGGAAGATCGACGTGCCCGAAGAAGTGGGCGACGAACCAAGGCTTGCCGGCAACCATGGCGGTGTAGGTCTGGTCGACGCCGGCACTCTCGCCCGGTTCCACGCGGAACCGGTCGGGGATGTCGATGGCGACGGGGGTGATCACCGGTCGCAACACCTTGTCGATGCGCTGGATCTCCACGCCGATGGCGTCGGCGACGATGTGCATCGATTGCGGGAAGCCGGCGTGGCCGAGGATGTCGCCGCGCTCGACGGCGGCGGCGAAGTCGGGTTCGGTGGCGCCGACGCCGATGCGGCGCAGCACCGTGGTGCCGAACTTGGAGATGTCGACGTTGCGGCGCACGTGGATGCTGCAGCCGGCCGGTGCGGCTCCGAGCATCGTGAGCACGAGCGAGTCGAACATCAGCCCTGGGTTCACGCCGGTGCCGGCGATGCTGACGCCCTGCCGGCGGGCGAGCGCATCGAGACGGCTGGCTGCCTGGGCGTCGACGACGAACGGGAACGCCGCCTCCTCGGCCGACACGAGCACGTTCGAACCCGCCGAGACGGCCGCCTCGATGTCGTCCGCGACATCGCGGAGTCGGGTGGTGGTGGCGATGATCACCAGGTCGACGCCGCTCCCGAGAGCGGTGGCCCGATCGGCGCGGCCGTATGGCCCGCGCACGTCGTAGCGGGGGTTGCGGCTCAGGAGAGCGGCGACCGACGTGCCGAGTTGGCCCGCCCCGTAGATGGCAACACTGGTCATCGGGCGACACGGTAGCAGCTCTGCTGGAATCGATGGTCATCGGAGTGTTCTACGCGGAACTCTCGTCGATTCGTGGAGGGTCTGACCTGATGATTGTTCGGAATTGCTCATGTGGGAAACGTTTGCTGCTACGATCGCCGACGATGGCCGCTTCCCTCGACGCCGACGCCGCGCACCTGCTCGGTACCTGGGCTGCCGCAGCTGTCGGCCCGGTGGAGGAGCAGCCTGTCGAGCAGCTCCGCAACAGTGGCCTCATCAACGCGCAGGTCACCGGCGAACCGGCGCCGATGCACCAAGTCGTCGACCTCCACGTCGCCGGCGAGGCTGGGCCAGATGTTCCTGTTCGCGTGTACCGGCCGAGCGAGGGCGAGTTGCCGGTCGTCGTGTACGCGCACGGCGGAGGGTGGACCCTGCTGTCCATCGACGCGGCCGACACGCTGTGTCGTCAGATCGCCGTCGACGCGCAGTGCGTGGTGGTGTCGGTCGGCTACCGCCTGGCGCCCGAGCACCCGTTCCCGGCGGCGTTCGACGACGTCTGGGCGGTCACCGCCTGGGTCGCCGACGGCGGGCTCGGATGGCGCCCGACTCGTCTCGCCGTCGCCGGCGACAGCGCGGGCGGCAACCTCGCTGCCGGGGTGGCGCTCGAGTCGCGCGACACGGGTCGGTTCACGGTCGACCTCCAGCTGCTGCTGTATCCGGCCACCGACATCGACCTCCAAACGCCGTCGATGCTCACCCTCGGGCCCGAGCCTCGGTTCCGGCTCACCCCCGGCGCGATGGTCTGGTTCTGGTCCAACTACCTCGGCGATCTCGACACCAGCGTGCACACCACCGACCAGCGAGCGGTGCCCGCGGCAGCGACCACCCTGTCGGGCGTGGCCGCGGCCATCGTCGTCACGCCCGGATTCGATCCGCTGAAGGACGACGGCAAGCGCTACGCCGAGCAGCTGGCTGCGGCGGGCGTGCACGTCGAGCTCGTCGAACCCGAGACACTTCCGCACGGCTTCGGCATGATGCTGGGGGCCGTTCCGGCGGCGCGTTCTGCGCTCGCCGATGTCACCACGAGAGTCAGGAGGGCCATGCATCCCCGTCCCGCCATCGCCGACGAGTTCCGTCGCACCCCGTTCGGCCGGCACAGCGCCGAGCTGCAGCTGGTGCTGCACGAGATGCGATCAGAGCCGATCGCCGGCAAGCCGTTCCTGTTCATCTCCGAGACGAACCAGGAGTGGGTGCTCGGGCGCTACTCGGACGATGTCCCACCCGTGCCGGTGGTCGATTGGTCCACGCGCTTCACCGATCTCGAGTCGGCCGAGTGGCACGTGTTCAAGCTGCGGTGGAAGGCCATGTTCGGAGAGGACCTCGGCGATGACTGACACGATCGACACGACCGAAACGGCCCGGCAGGAGCGCCTGCTGCGCAGCCCATCGGTGCTCGGCTACGCCGACGTGCGCAGCGTGCGCGCCGGTGAGGCCATCACCTTCTTCGTCAGCAGCGCCGATGGCGCCGACTTCGACGCTCGCCTCGTGCGGCTGAAGTCGCCGGCCATCGGTCCCATCGGTCCAGCATTCCGCGAGGTTGCCGTCGACGCCCCCCTCGACGGCAGCCACGCGGGTGTGCACCAGCCCATCCACATCGGCTCCTACGCGCACGTCGCGGGTCCGCTGCCCGTCGAGCGGGCGCTCTCCCTGTCCGCGCTCGTCTTCCCCACGTTGCTCGAACCGTCGGCACGCACGATCGCCGAGGTCCGGTCTGCCTCCGGTGCTCGACTGGTGCTGCGCAGCAGCATCGATTCGCTGGCCGCGGATCTCATCGACTCCGATGTCGTCGTCGCCACCGCGGCGCTGCCCGGTCTCACCGAGCGGGCGTGGACCGAGGTGACCGTGTCCCTCGATCTCGACGCGGGCACGGTCTCGGTGCACACGCACCAATTCTCCGCTGTGGGGCACCTGCCACTCGCCGACCGAGGCGTCTCGGCGGCGTTCGATGCGAGCATCCTGGCGTTCGCCGGAGCCTCGCTCACCTTCGCCGCATCGCTCTGCGACGACGGCTCCCACCACCTGCCGAGCACGTGCTTCAACGGGAAGTTGGAGAGCCCTCGCCTCGCTCGCTCGGCCGGTGGTGCGGCAGTCGCCTCATGGGACTTCTCGCTCGACATCCCGAGCGCACACATCCGCGACACCGGAGACCTGGGGCTGCACGGCGTCCTGGTCAACATGCCCACGCGGGGCACCCGAGGGGCTGGGTGGACCGGCGACCACCTCACCTGGATGGTCGATCCGGCCGGCTACGCCGCCATCCACTTCCACGACACCGACCTGGCCGATGCCGCATGGTCCCCGACGTTCACGTACGACGTGCCCGCCGATCTGCCGAGCGGTTGCTACGCGCTGCGCCTGCAACCCTCCGACGACTCGACACCCGAGTTCTACGTGCCGTTCTTCGTGCGCCCCGCCGTTGGTGCTCCCACCGCCGACATCGCGTTCGTCGCGCCCACCACCACCTACGCCGCGTACGCCAACATGCACCTGCGCGTGACGGCGCAGTTCAACGAGCTCGCCCACGGGCGGCTGACTGTGCTCGACAGCACCGACTTCCTGCTGCTGCGGATGCCGGAGCTGGGCAAGTCCACCTACGACGTGCACCGCGACGGCAGCCCGGTCATCTACTCCTCGATGAACCGGCCGGTCACCAACTTCCGACCGACCGGGCGCATGTACAAGCTGTGCCTCGACCTGATGATCATCGACTGGCTCGATGCGATGGGCTACGAGTTCGACATCGTCAGCGACGACGACATCGATCTCGAAGGCGTGTCAGCCCTCGCTCCCTATCGGGTGCTCGTCACCGCGTCGCATCCGGAGTACATCTCTCGTCATCAGCTCGATGCGTTCGAAGCGCACCTCGAGGGAGGTGGGCGGTTGATGTACCTCGGTGGGAACGGGTTCTACTCGGCCGCGGAGATTCCGCCCGATCGACGCGACGTCGTGGAAGTGCGCCGGCCCGGCCAGGACAACCTGTGGAGGGTGAACCACGCCGAAGCAGCGACCAGCACCTCGGGGTTGCCGTCGGGCATGTGGCGCAACATCGGGCGATCCGAGAACGCGCTCACCGGTGTCGGATTCATCACGCAGGGCTTCGACGCCTGCACGTTCTACGAGCGCTCGGAGGCCAGTCGCGACGAACGAGTGTCGTGGATCTTCGACGGGCTCGCGCCCGACGCGGTCATCGGCGACTTCGGCATTCTGCAGGGTGGTGCGGCCGGGTACGAGATCGATCGGCACGACGTCACCAAGGGCTCGCCGCCGCACAGCGTGGTGGTCGCCTCGTCGAGCGGACACAGCAACCTCTACGACCTGATGGTGTCGTCCATCCTCGACACGCTGCCCGATGCCAAGCGCACTCGCGATCCCATTCGCGCCGACATGGTGTTCTTCGAGACGGGCCACGAGGGTGCCGTGTTCTCCGTCGGTTCCATCGCCTGGGCCGGCAGCCTGAGCCACCACGGCTACGACAACTCGGTGTCGACCGTCACCAAAAACGTGCTCGACCGGTTCGCGCAGGCGACGCCGTTCGCCGCTCCCGAGCGGGCCTGAGCGAACGCCATGTCGCGCTCACGTCAAGGTCCACGAAACGGGACAGGAAACGGTTGCAGCCGAGCGCTAGACGCCCTAGGGTTGGGGCCTGGAAACGTATCCGGAGCGGACGTACCGCAGCGCCGGCAGGAACCAGCAGGGGGACCGATGATCAGGAGGGATCAGCACGCATGAGTTCGTCCGCACCAGCCTCCGACCGGCCCACGCTCGAGACGCTCACCATCACGCGGATCGAGCAGATCCCGCTCATCGTCCCGCTCGGGCGCGAGTACAAGGGCAGCTACTACTCGATGACGCATCGGGTCACCGTGCTCACCCGCATCCACACCTCGGAGGGCCTCGTCGGCACGGCCTACGCTGCCGACGAAGAGCACACCGTGTTCGAGATCATGAAGGTGGTCGAGAACGAGATCGCGCCTCGCCTCATCGGGCAGAACGCGCTGGCCATCGAGAAGTGCTGGGAGCTCGCCTATCCGGTCACGTTCGATCAGTTGCGCGACCGCCGCATCGGCCTCGTCGCGCTGGCCGGCGTCGACACCGCGCTCTGGGACCTGTTCGGCCAGGTGGTCGGGCGTCCGCTGTTCGAGGTGTGGGGCGGCTACCGCAACCGTCTGCCGGTGAACATCATCGGTGGCTACTACGGCCCGGTCGACCAGATCCGCGACGAAGTCAGCGAGTGGCTCGACATGGGGTTCAAGGGCTGCAAGTTCAAGCTCGGCTCCCAGCCCGTCGAGCTCGACGCCGAGCGCGTGCGCATGTGCCGCGAGACGGTGGGCGACGACTTCATCATCACCATCGATGCCAACCAGGGCTACACGCTGCAGTCGGCGTTGGCGCTCTGCGATCGCGTGCGCGAGTACGACATCCGCTGGTTCGAAGAGCCGTGCCGCTGGGCAAACGATGCCCGCGACATGCGCGAGGTGCGCGCCCGTGGCGGCATCCCGGTGTGCGCCGGTCAGAGCGAGTACTCACCGGAGGGCTGCCGCGACCTGATGGAGGTCGGCGCCATCGACGTGTGCAACTTCGACTCGTCGTGGGCGGGCGGGCCCACCAACTGGCGTCGCAACGCCGCCGTCGCGCACGTGTACAGCGTCGAGCTCGCGCACCACGAGGAGCCGCACGTGGCGGCCCACCTGTTGGCCAGCCAACCGAAGGGCACCTACCTCGAGGTCTTCCATCCTGACCGCGACCCCATCTGGTGGAACCTCATCCTCAACCGGCCCGAGATCGTCGACGGTCAGATGGAACTGCCCACCGGACCCGGCCTGGGTTGGCACTACGACACTGCCTTCATAGAGAAGTACCGCGCTGACCACTGAGAGAACGTCGCGCCCCCAGGGGTCCAAGAGGCAGACTGTCGCGATGGTGCGCAGTTCAGCCGGCTCGACGACGAAGCCAGGGATCAAGGAAGTCGCCGAACGCGCGGGCGTGGCGATCTCGTCGGTGTCCCGCGTGCTGTCGGGTCACCCCGATGTCAGCCCGACGATGCGCAACGCGGTCAACAACGCGGTGCGCGAGCTGGGGTACCGCCCGAACGCGCTCGCACGCGGCCTTCGCCAGCAGCGCAGCATGTCGGTGGGCTTCGCGGTGTCCGACATCGCGAACCCCATCTTCGCCGACATCGTGAAGGGCGCCGAGCGTGCCCTCCGTTCCGCCGGGTACTCGTTGCTGCTCACCAACTCCGAAGGTGATGCCGAGCTCGACGCCGACAACATCACCTTGCTCGAGGACCGGCAGGTCGATGGCCTGCTGCTGTCGTTGACCTCGGAGGTGCATCCCGACGTGGTCAATGCACTGCGTGCCTCGAAGCTGCCGATGGTGCTGCTCGACCGCGATCGCCCGGAGGGTGTCACCGCGATGTCGGCGTACTTCGATCACAGCATCGGCATGCGCGAGGCCGTCGAGCACCTGCTCGAGCTCGGCCACCGCGACGTCGCCCTCATCGTCGGCGGCCCGGCGCTCCCGGCTCGCATGCGGCGCTCCGCCGTCGAGGAGACGCTGTGGGCGAAGGGCGGGCGCTGTCTCGTGATCGAGGGTGGCTTCGGCGTGGAGGGTGGCTACCACGGCACACTGGAGGTCCTCGACCGCACCCCGCGGCCCACTGCGCTCATCGCCGCCGGCAACACGCTGATGGCCGGCGCGTTGCGCGCGTTGCACGAGCGCAACATCCAGATCGGTACCGACATCTCCTTCGTCGGTTGCGACAACGTTGCCGTCGCCGAACTGCACCAGCCGCAGATCGCCGTCACCGTCCGCGACCCGGGCTCGCTCGGCGAGATCGGCGCACGCATGCTGCTGGAGGCGTTGGTCGACCGCGAAGCCGCGCTGGCCGCCGAGCCCACCGTGCTGCCCACCGGCTTCCTGGCCCGCCCCAGCTGCGGCCCGCTCGTCGTCCGCTAGCGAGGCGAGCTGGCGAGGTCCGGTTCGATCAGAGATCGGCGATCGAGGCCGAGAGGTCGTCGAGCGTGAACGCTTCGCCTTCAGCACGATGCAGGCGCGCGTCCTGGCCCAGCACGCCGGCGATCTGCTCGCCGAGCAGATCGCAGGCCGCCTGTTGCGCGGCGGATGGCACCATGCCGGCGCGCGTCATCGTCGCCTCCCGCCAGCCCAGCCAACGAGCGGCACCCACCACGTCGCCATTGTCCGCGAGAAGTCCGGCCATCGACGGTGCGGCCACCACCAGACAGAACAGATCGCCGGGACCCACCGCAGTGCGAACGCCTTCGGTGAGCAGCGCCGCGGCCCGTTCGCGCTCGTCGGCCACCAGTTCGATCAACCCCGCATAGACCAACGACTGACCGATGCCCATCACGTCGCCGAGACGGCGGCACTCGGCCAGAGCATGGTGCACCAGCAGCCGAGCCTCGGCCACGCGACCCTGCAACCCGAGCTGCAGCGCCTCGTGGCGCGCACACAACGCAGCCGTGAACGCGTTGCGCGCCGCAGCCGATGCTTCGCGACCTTCGCGGTACAGCGCTTCGGAGGTGGCGTGGTCGCCCCGCCACCAGGCCACATTGCCCGACATTGCTGCTGCCATCGGCAGGTCGAAGCGGCCGGTGGTCCTCGCTCGTGCCAACGCAGCGCTCAGGTTCGTCGCCGCTGCGTCGAGGTCGCCCTCGATCCACGCGAGCGCACCGTTGACGATCTCGAAGAACGCCAGTTCGTCGGGCACGCCGGGGACTGCCCGAGCTTCCGCCAGGCATCGGCGGGCCTCGCGGTAGTCGCACTGCCACCACGCCAGGTTGGCGGCGGCCGCCAGCCCGAGCGCGCGCTGCGCAGGGCGACCACCCGGCCGGCGCACCGCGGCCAGCGTCACGGCGCGCCCTTCGTGCAGCCGGCCGGTGAAGTACCAGAAGAACCACAGCCCGGCGACGGCGAAGATGTGCCGGTCCCGGTCGTCTCCGGCCTCCAGGTGGGTGAGTGCTGCTCGGAGGTCCGGAAGCATCGAGTCGATCTCGGAGCGCGCACGGGCGGGATCACGTCCGACCAGCGCGCCGGCGAGCTTCCAGCCCGACCGAGATGCCCAGTCTGCGTGACGATCGGCGACGTCGGCGGCCTCCCCGGCGTCGGCGAGCCGTTGGCCGGCGACCGACCGGATCGCGGCCAACATCCGGAAGCGGGTGCGCCCGGCAACCTCGACCAGGCCGAGCAGCGACGCCTCGACGAGCCGTCCGAGAGCCGGCGCGACCTCGGCCACCGGCACCGTCACGTCGGGCACCACTGCCTCGGCGGCGTGGATGTCGACGGGACCGGCGAATGCGGCCATCCGCCGCAGAACCGTTCGGTCGACGTCGGTGAGCAGCTGCTCGCTGGTGCGGAGGGCGGTCGAGAGCGCATCGCCGACCAACACCTGATCGAGGCGCTCGAGCACGGTGGTGGCGCCCAG
>JAUXQB010000146.1 GCA_030685215.1 Actinomycetota bacterium | reverse complement strand
GGATGACGGTGCGCAGGTCCTGCATGGTGACCGCGAACCGCAGCTGCGCGACGAGCGCGGCGCGGCGGGCGAGCGCTTCGAGGGAGATGCGGCGCAGCAGTACGAAGCCGGCGATGGTGGCGGCCAGCGCACCGGCGGGTGCGACGAGATCGATGGGGTGCTGACGCCAGCCCCACAGGCCGAGGTCGCCGAACTGATCGGCCGGGCCGGGCACCTCGAACGCCACTGCGGCGGCCTGCCAGGCGAGCGCGGCGATGCCGACGGTGGTGGCGACCCAACGCGGCAGGCGCAGCGTGTGGGCGAGCAGCGCGGCGCCCGACCACAGCAGCGCGACCGAAGCCCCGAACAGTGCGCCACCTCCGGCCCAGGCGAGCACGCTGCCGGGCAACCGGCGACCGGCCAGCTGGCCGACGATGCCGCCGGCGGTGGCGCCGATGAACACCACGCCGCGCACGCGTTGGGTGGCGGGGCGCAGGAGGGCGCGACGGCGGTCGACCGGGGAGAGCATCACGTGCACCACGTCGGCCGCCTCGAGGGCGATGGGGCCGCCCTGGCTGCCGCCGCGCAGGCCGACGAGCAGGGCCATGCATGCGACGAGACCGAGCACCGCCGGCCCGTGGCTGGCGACGTCGGCGACGGTGCCTGCGTCGAGCGTGCCGTCTTCCACCGAGCTGCTGATCCACAGCACGGTGCCGCCGCCGAACACGCCGAGCAGGTACGCGCGGTAGGCGGCTTCGAACCACTCGATGTTGCCCAGGCGGTGGAGCTGCCGCGTGCGACGCAGTTGCCGCAGGACGGCATACGAGTCGCTCATGCGTGCGACTCGCCCCACGGGTCGCCGAGCTCTGCGGGGCGATCGGGTGCTGCCGACCATCCCGACCAGCTGGCCACGTAGAGGCGTGGCGGTGTGAGCCCGAGGTGCTCCATCGCGACGATGTTGAGGCAGGCGCTGACGCCCGAGCCGCAGTAGGCGATGGCGGATTCGTCGCCGTCGGCGCCGAGCGCGGCGTAGTGGGCGCGCAACTCATCGAGGTTCTTGAGCCGGCCGTCGGTGTCGAGCACGGCCGACCAGGGCGCGTTGCGGGCACCGGGCACATGGCCGGGGCGCGGGTCGATGAGTGCTTGCTCGCCCGTGAACCGTTCGTGCACGCGAGCGTCGAGCACGGCCCCGCCCGTCGCCGCGTGCTGGGCGGTGGTGTCGGCGTCGGCGAAGCGGTCGGCGGGCCACGGCTGTTCGCTGAACTCGGCGGCCGCCGGTGTGCGGCCGGGGCCGGTCTCGATGTCGCCGCCGTCGCGCGTCCACGCGGCGAGGCCACCATCGAGCACCGCGGCGGCGCGACCGAGCATGCGCAACATCACGACCAGGCGGCCGGCGGTGAGGCCACCGGTGTCGTCGTACGCGATGACGACGGAGCCGTCGCCGATGCCGAGCTCGCTCATCGCAACGGCGAACTCGGCCGAGGTGGGGAACGGATGGCGGCCTTCGGTGGCGGAGCGGTCGTGCGCGGCGAGTTGACGATCGAGGTCGACCCACACCGCTCCGGGGAGGTGCGCTCGTTCGAACTCGGCACGGCCGTCGCGACCGTCGAGGTACCAGCGCACGTCGGCCAGCACCAACGGGTGAGCGGGATCGGACTGCGCGACGAGTGCTGCCAGCTCGGCAGCGGTGACGACGGGATCGATGGCCGGGGCGATCACCGCAGCATCCTGCCAGCACATTTCGGTGATCGTGCGCCAGAATGGGTGAATGTCGGCAGCCGACCTCCATGATCTGTTCGCCGTCCTCGCTCTCGTCGCGCTCGCCCTCGCGGTGCTGTTGCTGGTCGCGCGTCTCGTGCCCAGCGTGGCCAGCGTGCGCTTCCTCGATGCCGTGCACCGCGTGCAGCTCCCCATCGCGGCGGTCATCGCCGTCACCGCCACCACCGGCAGCCTGTGGTTCAGCGAGTCGGCCGGCTGGATCCCCTGCCGCTTCTGCTGGTTCCAACGCATCTTCATGTACTCGCTGGCCGTCATCCTCACCATCGCCGCGCTGCGCCGCGACCGGGGGGTGAAGTGGTTCGCCGCACCGCTGGCCATCATCGGCATGTGCATCAGCCTGTGGCACATCCTGCTCGAGCACGGGGTCATCGACGAAGGCACCCGCTGCGACCCGAAGGCCCCGTGCGCTGTGCCGTGGGCCATCTCGCTGGGTACCCGCGACCCCCTCACCCTGGGGCCGTCCGAATGGCATGCGTTCACACTCGCCGTGATGGCGTTCTGTGGATTTGCTGCCATCCTGGCGTTGCTCCTCGCTCCCGAACCCCTCACACTCGAATCCCTGGAGGAAGAAGAAGATGGCGAATCGCAAGCGGGCTGAAGCTCGACGGAAAGCACAGGCCAAGACCGGCAACGGCGACGGCGGCATCAGCCCGAAGGCGTGGATCGGGCTCGGCGTTGCCGTGCTACTGATCGGTGGCATCGTGTTCTTCGCCACGCGCGGCGACGACTCCACGGCCGACGGCAACGACCCCGACACCACCGAGCAGCCGGGCACGTCGTTCCCCGACAGCCAGCCCGTCACCATCACCGGCGATGCGCTGCCCGCGTTCGATCCGAACGCCGCCACCGACGCGGCGGTCGGCATGCCGGCACCGGTGCTCAGCGGTCTCAACTTCGTCGGCGACGAGGTCACGGTCGACGCGCCCGCCGAAGGCCCCTACATGGTCGTGTTCCTGGCCCACTGGTGCCCGCACTGCAACGCAGAAGTGCCGCGACTGCTCGACTGGAAGAACAGTGGCGCAGTGCCCGACGAGCTGAACGTCGTCGGCGTCGCCACCGCCAACGCCGAGGGTCAGGTCAACTACCCGCCCTCCTCGTGGTTCTCCAACAAGGGCTGGTCGTGGCCGGTCATCGTCGACGAGTCGCTGGGCGCTGGTACCGCCGGCAAGGCCGCTGTCGCCTACGGCGCCTCCGGTTGGCCGTACTTCGTCATCGTCGGGGCCGACGGCCTGGTGAAGGCGCGAGCCTCCGGCGAGCAGGAAGTCTCGGCCATCCAGGCCATCGTCGACGAGGCGCTGGCGTCCTAACGTTCCGCTGACGGCGAGTCGCCCGCCAGTTGGGCGGCTCGCGCCAGCACCTCCCGCAACGGCAACCCGAGCGTCCGCGCCGCGTTCACCGCGTCGTCGTGCTCGGGCTTCACCCGACCCGGCGCGCGCTTCACCCGGATGGGAAGGCCCTGCAAGTAGACCACCAGGTCGTCGCGCCGCTGCGGCCAGCGCCGCACCGTCGTGCCACGCATGCCCAGTGAGCCCGACTCGCTGAGCAGCAGCGCGCCCACCGCCCCGGCAATTGCCGGGTCGCAGAGCACGTGCACGGTGTGGGCGGGGCGGCCCTTCTTCATCACGATCGGCGTGGCCCACGCGTCGTGCGCCCCCGCGGCCAGCAGCGCGGCGATGGTGTGCGCGATCACTTCGCCGGTGGCGTCGTCGACGTTCACCTCGAGCAGCTGAGCGGGCTGCCCGGGCTCGGGCGCCAGGTCGGGTTGTTCCTCGGCGCCGATGACCACCTGCACCACGTTGGGCCGACCGGGGATGTCGGCGGTGCCCGCGCCGTAGCCCACCCGGTGCACGGTCATCGCCGGCATCGGCCCGAACTCGTCGGCCAACGCCATCATCAGTGCCACCCCGGTGGGCGTGGCGAGCTCCTTGCGGTCGGCGATGCCTCGACTGGGTGCCCCCCGCCGGGCGAGCAGCTCCACCACGGCCGGCGCCGGGTTGGGGATCTCGCCGTGCGCCGCGTGCACGGTGCCCTGCCCGACCGTGATCGGGCTGCACACCACGCGGTCGATGCCCAGCACTTCGAGCGCCGCACACGTGCCCACCACGTCGACGATCGCGTCGACCGACCCGACCTCGTGGAACTCGACGTCGTCGGCGCGCATGCCGTGCATCGCCCCTTCCACCTCGGCCAGCAACCGGAACGTGCGCAACGCCCGGTCGCGCACGCGCACCGGCAGGTCGGCCTGCTCGATGATCTCGCGCACCACCCGATACGGCCGGTGTGGCCCGTCGTGCGTGTGGTCATGTCCGTGGTCGTGGTCGTGGTCGTGGTCATGCCCGTGGTCATGTCCGTGGTCATGCCCATCGTCGTCCCCGTCCGCCCATCGTGGGGCGACCTCGTGGCCGAACGAGTCGTGCACCACCACCACTGCCTTGGTCGCTGCCAGCCCGCAGCGCAGCACCGGGTTGAACGACAGGGCGTAGTCCTCCACCGGCAGGCCCGCGACGATCGCGGCCACCGCGAAGGGATCGGCGCCGGCGTGCACCAGCGACGCCATCGTCATGTCGCCGGCCGTGCCCGCGAAGCAGTGGAACCACGCCGTGTAGCCGCGAGAGTCAGTCATCGGAACATCCTTGCCACGGCGCACGCGGCGCCGTATCCGTTGTCGATGCCGACGACACTGACGCCGCTGGCACAGGAAGCATGCATGGCGAGCAGGGCCGTTAATCCGTCGAGCCCCGCCCCGTACCCGACGCTGGTGGGCACCGCCACGACCGGGCCGCCGGTGAGTCCGCCGATCACGCTGGCCAGCGCGCCCTCCATGCCGGCGACCACCACCACGGCATCGGCCGCGGTGACGCGATCCACGTGCGCGAGCAGTCGGTGGATGCCCGCCACTCCCACGTCGGTGAGCCGGTCGGGCGCGAACCCGTAGGCCTGCAGCGTGAGCACGCACTCGTCGACCACCGGCACGTCGCTGGTGCCGGCACTGACCACCAGCACCGACCCGTTGCGACTGGCCGGCGGACGGCGCCACAGCACGCATCCCGCCCGAGCCTCGCCATCGGAATGCACCGCCATCACCGCGGCCGCGGTCTCCGCCGACACTCGCGTGAGCAGCACGGGCCCGCTGTCGTTCGCCAGTAGCTCGCCGACGATCTCGACGCACTGGCCGATGGTCTTGCCCTGCCCGTACACGGCCTCGGGCATGCCCTGACGCAACGCGCGGTGGTGGTCGACCAGCGTGTCGCCGACCTCGGCGAACGGCAGCCGGCGAAGACGCGCCACGGCAGCGTCGGGCGCCACCGTGCCGGCGCGCACTCCGTCGATGAGCTGCTGCAGCTCGTGCTCGTCCATTCCGCACATTGTGCCGGGTGCCCGGCCACACCGCGTCATGCGGCGCTCCGCTGCGGCGGTCCGGTGGTCATGATGGTGCCGTCGGGCAGGTTCACCGTGAGCAGGCGGTCGGCCTGCAGCGACAGCTTCCACCCGCCCTCGTGCACCAGGTGATGGTGCCGCGAACACAGTGGCAGCAAGTTGCGCAGATCCGTGCGCCCGCCGTGACGCCACCAGTGCACGTGATGGATGCGGCAGTGGTCGAAGCGAGCCGCGCAGCCGGGAATCGAGCACGTGGCGTAGAGCCCGCGCAGCGCTCGCCGCTGTGCCTTGTTCGCCAAGCGGGTCGACCGACCCAGGTCGAGCTGACCACCCGCGTGCAACACCACCCCGTTGCGCACCACCACCGCGTGCACCTCGGCGCGACCGAACAACTCCACCAGCACCCGCGCCGGCAACTCGACCGGCAAACCCCAATCGACCCTCGGCTCCGCAGCCGATGAACCCGCCGAACCCGCGGAACCACCCGAACCATCCGAGCCCGCCGACCCATCCGCTCCGGGTCCGTCGCCCGACCCGGACTCCCCCTCCGGCTCACGCGTGTCGACCACGACGATGATCTCCGGCCGCCCCATCTTGCCGCCGGCACCGGCGAGCAACGACAGCAACGCATGCGCGCGCAGATACGCCTGGCGCTGCAACGGATTCGTGGGACACCCCTCTGGCACCCTGTCGTGGAACAGCGCTTCCACCTGCGCGGCCACCCGCC
>JAUXQB010000137.1 GCA_030685215.1 Actinomycetota bacterium | reverse complement strand
ACCAACGGCACGAAGCAGTTGGTGGTGCAGCTGGCGTTGGAGATGACCTTCTGCGTCTTGAAGTCGAAGTCCTTGTGGTTCACGCCGTAGACGAACGTGGCGTCGGCGCCGTCGCACGGTGCCGAGACGATGACCAGCGGCGCGCCGGCCTCGAGGTGGTAGGCGGCGGTGTCGCGCTTGGTGAAGAAGCCCGTGCTCTCGATGACCACGTCGACGCCCAGCTCGCCCCACGGCAGGTTCTTGGGGTCGCGCTCGCTGAGCACGCGCAGCTCGTCGCCGTCGACGCTGATGCCGTTCTTGGTGGCCTTGATGGTGTTCGGCAGCACGCCGAGCACCGAGTCGTACTTCAGCAGGTGGGCCATCTGGTCGAGGGAACCGAGGTCGTTCACCGCCACGAAGTCGATGTCGGCTCCACGCTGCTTGGCAGCTCTGAAGAAGTTGCGCCCGATGCGCCCGAAACCGTTGATACCAACGCGAACCGTCATGGTTGCGTCCTTTCCACTCAGGGGGTTTTCCACCACGAGCCTACTCAACCTCGGGGGTGGGAAACCCAGTTCACGAGGGGCGTGGTCAGCGGCTGAGGTCGCGGTGGCCGACACGCACCGCGAAGCCGTGATCGCGCAATCGGCGAGCGAGCTCTTCGGTGACCGCCACGCTGCGATGGCGGCCGCCCGTACACCCGACGGCCACCGTCAAGTAGCTCTTGCCCTCGGCCTCGTACGCCGGCAACAGCGAGAGCATCAGGCCTTCGAAGCGGTCGAGGAAGTCGCTGGCCTGCGCGCGTTCGAGCACGAAGTCGCGAACGGCCGGGTCGTGCCCGGTGAGCGGTCGCAACGCTTCGTCCCAGTGCGGGTTGGGCAGGAAGCGCACGTCCATCACGATGTCGGCGTCGAGCGGCAGACCGTGCTTGAAGCCGAAGCTCTCCACCGCCAGCTGCAACCGCTGACCATCGCCCACTTCGTCGAACGCGGCGAGCAACTTCGCCTTCAACTGGTGCACGTTGAGCTCGCTGGTGTCGATGACGAGGTCGGCTGCATCCTTCACCGGCTGCAGCAGCTCGCGCTCGAGGTCGATGGCCTCGACGAGCCCGGGCGCCTCCTCGGCCAGCGGATGCCGGCGGCGGGTGGCGTCGTAGCGCTTGACGAGCGCGAGCGTGCTCGCGTCGAGGAACAGCATGCGCACTCGGTGCCCGCTGGCGCGCAGTGCCGCCACCTTCGGCAGCAGCTCGATGTGCTGGCGGCCGGCGACGAGCGCGAGCCGGTGGATGTCGCTGCCCGGCTTGCTGACCAGCTCCACGATGGTGTCGACGAGCGACGTGGGCAGGTTGTCGATGACGTACCAGCCGAGGTCTTCCAGCACCGCAGCGGCACCCGAGCGGCCAGCGCCCGAGAGACCGGTGATGAGGAGGATGTCGGCCATGTCGACGATCGTAGGCGAGCTAGCGTCCGCCCTCATGACGTTTGCGAGTCACCTGCGACGTTCCGTCGCCATCACCTTCCTCGCCGCCATCTGCGGTGCCGCCTGCTCCGACGACTCCGGGTCGTCAGGTGCCGCGGGCACCACCGGCGCCGGGTCCACCGACTCCGTCTCGGCGTGCGATCTGCTCACCACGGCCGAGGCCACCGCCGCGATGGGCAAGCCGATGGCCGACGGCGTCGAGACCGAGACCGACGGCGGCACGCTGTGCAAGTGGTTGTCCACCGACCCGCCGTCGGAAGGGCTCGACGAACCGACCAACCTCACGGTGGCGCTGCTGGCCATGCGGCCCGCAGCGCAGATGAAGATCGACACCTTGGCCGCCAGCAGCGACCACCGAGTGGTGCCCGGCCTCGGCGACCTCGCGGTCGCCGAGTGTTCGTTCGGCGACACGGAACACTGTGGCGAGCTGTACGTCGTGATCGGCGACCAGTACCTCGACATCGACATGGGCAACTTCGTGTGGCCCGGCGACTACGACCCTGCCGAGCTGCTCGGCATCGTCTCGGAGGTGGCCGGTCAGGCGGTCCTGCGCGTGCGCAAGTAGAGCAAACGCGGGATGGTCGACGCGGCGGCGTACTCCTCCGCCTTGGCGAGGAAGCCTGGCGGCGGGGCCGGCTCTTCCATCCGCTCGAGCATCAGCCCGTGGTCCGCGAGCGTGTTGATGTACCGGCTCAGCGGGCGATGGATGAACGGGATGAACACGTCCTTCTCCACCTCCTCGATCGTCTCGTCCTCCACGAGGTAGGGCCCGATGCGCCAGTACTGCTCGGGTGGGTCGAGGAACTGATCGTCGATCCAGCCGCTGTTCGGCGTCTGCAGCAGCGGGTGGTTGAGGAAGAAGCAGAAGCGCCCACCGGGCTCCAGCACGCGTGCCACTTCCGCGATCGCGCTGTCGACGTCGCGGATGTGCTCGAACACGAGGCACGCCACCACTGCGTCGAAGGTGGCGTCGGCGAACGGCAGCTGCGCGGCCCCCGCGCGGGCGAACACTCCCCCGCCGCGCTGGCTGGCCACGCTGACGCAGTTCCACGTCGGGTCGATGCCCACCACCTTCGCGCCGAGCTTCGCGGCCAGCCGGCTCACTTGCCCGTCGCCGCACCCGACGTCGAGCACGCGCTGCGCTCCCGCCAGCTCGCGAGCGGCCATCGGCAGGATCTGCTCCTCGTACTCGGGATCGGCACCGGCGGTGAAGCCGTCGATCCACCACTCGGCGTGGGTCTCCCACAGGTTGTCGGCGGGCGGTCCACTCGGGGCGTCGTTGCTCACCGCAGCAATCGTAGAGTGCGACTCATGCAGTTCTCCGTGTGGCCCTCCTACGACCGAACCTGGACCGAGACGCTGGGTCTCGCCCAATGGGCAGAGCGTTCCGGCTTTCACTCGTTCTGGTACGCCGACCACCTGATGCCCAACACCGACGACAGCACGCCCGACCACGGCGATGCGCTCGAGTGCTGGACCGTGCTCGCCGGCGTCGGAGCCATCGTGCCGCGCATCCGGCTGGTGTCGATGGTCTCCCCCGTCACCATCCATCACCCCGTGCTGCTGGCGAAGCGGGCCACCACCACCGACCACATCTCCGGCGGTCGGGCGGTGCTCGGCCTGGGTGCCGGCTGGCAGGTCAACGAGCACGCCGCCTACGGCTTCGACCTCCCCGCACCCGGCCCGCGCGTCGGCCGCTTCGCGGAAGCCATCGAGATCGTGCACCGCCTGTTCCGCGAGGAGGCCGTGAACTTCCACGGCACCAGCTTCCAGGTCACCGATGCGCCGTTCTCGCCCAAGCCGGTGATGGGCACGCTGCCCATCCTGGTCGGCACGGGAGCGCCGCGCATGCTGCGGCTCACCGCACGCTGGGCCGAGGAGTGGAACACGTGGGGCGACCCCGACGAGGTGGGTCGTCGCACCGACCGCTTCCACGCCGCGTGCGAGGCCGTCGGGCGCGACCCGGGCACGCTGCGCCGGTCGGCTCAGGCGATGGTGTTCTACACACCCACGTCCGAGGCACGCGCTCGCATCGAGGGCGACATCGCACCCGGCCGCTCACTCGTCGGCGGCGCCCAGGAGCTCGTCGACCAGTTGGCCCGCTACGTCGAACTCGGCGTCGACGAGTTCGCCATCCCCGACTTCACGCTCGGCGACACCCCCGAAGAGCGCGCCGACACCTACGCCGCGCTTCACGCAGAAGTCGTCTCCCACCTCACCTGACTCCCCGCGCGTCTGAGCACTTCCGCTCGCATCCCGGGCGAAACTGCGCAAACGCGGAATCCGGCCCGACCCGTCTGAGCACTTTCGCTCGCATGCCGGGCGAAACTGCGCAGACGCGAGAGTCAGGGGTGGAACTTGGCGTGGATGGCTTCGGCGACCGCGTCGGGCAGGAACGAGAGCGCCTTCAGGTCGTCGAGTGACGCCTTCTTCACCGCGTTGACCCCACCCATCACCTGCGTGAGCTTCTTCTTGCGCGCGTCGCCGAGGCCGGGGATGCCATCGAGCGACGACGCCGTCATCCGCTTGCCGCGCAGCTCGCGATGGAACGTGTTGGCGAAGCGGTGCGCCTCGTCGCGGATGCGCTGCAGCATGAACAGCCCGTCGCTCCCCCGCGGCACCTCGACCGGCTCGCTGCGGCCGGGCACGTAGACCTCCTCGAACCGCTTCGCGAGCGAGGCGATGGGGATCTCGTCCTGCAGCCCGAGCGCGCGCACGACTCGATCGGCGACCGCCAACTGGCCCTTGCCGCCATCGACGAGCAGTAGTTGCGGCGGGTACGCGAACTTGCGCGGGCGCCGACGTTCGCCGTCGAGCAGCTCCTCGTCGAGCGGCTGGTCGCGCTCGTTCAGGTACGCCTGCAGCCGACGAGTGAGCACCTCCTCCATCGCCGCGTAGTCGTCGTTGCCGGGAACATCCTTCACCTTGAACCGGCGGTACTCGCGCTTGTTGGGCAGGCCGTCTTCGAGCACCACCATGCTGCCCACGTAGTCGGTGCCCTGCAGGTGCGCCATGTCGTAGCACTCGATGCGCAGCGGCGCCTCCGGCAGCCCGAGCAGATCCTGCAGCTCGGTGAGCGCACGACTGCGCGCGTTGTGGTCGCCCGCACGGCGCAGGCGGTGACGCACGAACTCCTCACGCGCGTTGCGGGTGACCGTCTCGTGCAGGTCTCGCTTGTCGCCGCGCTGCGGCACACGGATCTGCACCCGGCTGCCGCGCAGGTGGCACAGCCATTCCTCATAGGTGGGCGTGTCGTCGGG
>JAUXQB010000128.1 GCA_030685215.1 Actinomycetota bacterium | reverse complement strand
GGGATGGGGCTGCCGGTGCCGAGCAGAGTGATGCGCATGTGTGGTCAGGTCTCCAGGAGTCGTGCGAGCGAGTCGGTCAACGTGACCTCGATGGCCGCGCGGTCGAGTTGTTGGTCGTGGCGCAACAACTGCAGCGACTCGAACGATGTGAGCACGTCGATGGCAGCGACGGCGGAAGCCGCGCCCGCGCCACGAGCCGTCAGCTCGGGGGCGAAGAGGTGCTCGATCTGGCGGCGCAAGAACGAGCGCGAGATGGCGAGCTCGGAGGCGATGAGCGGCTGGAACGGCGCCCGCACTCGCGACACGATGCCCACCGACGAGATCGCTTCGAACAGCCGTAGCCGTTGCTGCACGAGGCGCGCGATGCGATCCGCGAGCGGTGCGTCGGCCGACACGTCGAGCTGGGCCATCGGCTGCAGGCGCTCGTGCTGGCGGGCGATGGCCACGCGCACCAGGTCGTCGAGATCGTCGAAGTATCGGAACAGCGACCGCGGGGAGAGACCGGCGCGCTCGGCGATCTCGTCGCTCGACGGGTCGAGGTTGCCCTCCGCGTAGAGCGTGAGCATCGCGTCGACCACGGCCAGACGGTTGCGGTCGCGCCGGGCATGGCGGCCGTCCTCGGGCTCGGTGGCGCCGGCCGCGGCGCGCACGGAGGTGTTGCTCATTGCGGCTCCATCGAGCACACGTGCCCGACGCGAGGGTCCACGTTGCCCGCGAGCAGTTCGAGGTAGGTGTGCTCCACCGCGGAGGCGCCGTGCGACCAATGGAACTGCAGCCAGGCGTCGACCCAGTCGCGGTAGGCGATCCAGGCGTCGGTGGTGCGCGCCTCGAGTCCCTCGCGGCCCCAGTCCTTGCTGCGCTTCGCGATCTGGGCCGGAGCGAAGAAGAACTGCGGGGCCGGGCCGGGCAGGTCGCCACCGGTGGCGGGCGCGGTCCAGTGCGTACCGCCGACGATCATGCTGTGCGCGAGCGAGTCGCCGAAGTGTTCGTGCACGCCGCGTGTGACGGTGCTGTCGCCGGCGATGTCGACGTAGACGGCGGGCCCCGTAGGAAGGTCGTGAAGCGAGTCGTAGGTGACCACCTGGTGGTAGCAGCCGAGCTCGTTCACGAACTCGGCGTTGCCCGGCGAGGTGAGGCCGACCACGTGCGCGCCGGTGCGGCGGGCGACGAGGAACGCGGCGCCGATGGCGGTCTTGCTCGATGCGCTGGAGATGACGACGGAGCCGGTGAACGACTCGGCCAGCGCCTGGTCTGCGAGCAGGTCGTCGATCATGAACGAGGTCATGAACAGCGGCCACAGCACCATCTGGTGCGGCTCGCGGTCGGCGTCGTAGATCGGGTCGTCGTCGCTGAACATGTAGCGGTTGTATGCGCTCGCCATGGCCGCGCGGTGCGGCGACATGTCGGTGAAGCCCTGCGGGTCGAATCGGCCGGGAGACACCACCAGCTCGGTCGACATCGGGAGGTAGCCGTACACGCGAGTGCCCTCGGCCAGTTCGCCGATGGTGGACTCGACGACGTCGGCGAAGCCCCACACCGGGATTCGGCCCCACGTGATGGCGTCGTCGGCCGGCGCTGCGGGGAAGAAGTCCCAGTAGTTCATCGCGTCGCCGAACACCGCGTAGGTGATGTTGTTGGAGGTGAGCGCGAACGAGTGCACGCGCAACCGCACCTGACCCGGCTCGAGTGCGACCGGTGCGAGGTCGACGAGGCGGACGGTGTGCAACTCGTGGCGATCGACTTCGAGGTCCATCAGGCAACCGTTCCGGCAGCGCGTCCGAAGGGGATGACCTCGCCGCGGTTGATGCTCACCCAGTCGCGTGCCTGCAGGTACGGGGTGAACACGTCGACGATCTCACGTTGGTCGGCGGAGGTCTTCGGACGCTGGAGCTCGTAGAGGAACGGGAACTCGCGCCACGCGGTGACCGCGTGCCACAGGCGCACGGCCGCGTCGCCCGTGGGTGGGTGCAACAACACCGGGCCGAACAGGGTCTGGCCGTCGGGGAAGATGAGCGTGGGTACGCCGTAGCCGCCCTTGCTCACCACACGATCGTGCTCCTCACGCACCTCGTCGTGCGTGGTGGGGTCGGCGATGGCTTCGTCGACCAGCGCTGGGTCGAGGCCGATCTCCTCCAGCAGGTGCCGCGCCACCGCGGGTTCGTGCGGCTTGTGGCCTTCTTCGTGCAAGGCCTTGCCGGCCCGCGCGTACCACGCGTCGAGCCACGCCATGTCGGTGCGGCGCAGCAGCGCGCCGATGCGCATCATGCTCCAGCCGTAGCTCCACTCGCGTTCCCACGGGTGCTTCTTGCCCTCCACCCGGTTGATCTCCTCCAGGCTGAAGAACCGCCAGTTCACCGTGAGGCCCAGCTGGTCGCGCACGTCGCGCATCCACAGCGAGGTCTGGTAGGCGAACGGGCACATCACGTCGAAGTGGAAGTCGACGGTGCGCGCATCGTCGGGTCGGTCTGCTGCCTGCGCATCGATCCCCATGGGCGAACCGTAACAGTTGACAGTCACTCTGACAAGTCTTATGGTTCGACGCATGTCGGACGCCCTGATCCTCGATTCCCTGCAGCGCCGGATGAAGGCGATGCACTCGCTCTACCACCAGGCCGTCGACACGATGGACCTCTCCCACGTGAACCACTTCGAGCGCGAGGGCGTGCTGCCCATCGCGTTCTGCCTGTTCCACATCACCAACATGATCGATGCGTCGTTCATGTTGATGACCGGCACTCCCCCCATCTGGAACGACGAGTGGCAGGCTCGGGTGGGCATGACCATCAACGACCACGGCAAGCACAAGACCGTCGACGAGATGGTGTACCAACGCATCGGCGACTACGACGCGTTCCAGGAGTACATGCGCGCGGTCTTCACCCGCACCGAGGACTGGCTCGAGCAACTCGACCCCGCCGAGCTCGCCCGCGTGGTCATCCCGCGCCCGTTCCCACCGCAGATCGCGAGCACCTACAGCGCGCGGGTTGCCGGCGAGCAAGGCATCACACTGCTCGACGCCACCGAGTGCTGGATCTACCAGCACGGCTTGCGCCACATGGGCGAGATCGAGCTCGCCCGCGGCCTCGTCGGCCTGGGTGGCATGACGTCCTGAGTGCGAGCGCCGCGGCGCTCCGACCTCACCTCCCCGCGATCGTCACCGACGGTCCGGCAGATCGGCGGCTCTCCACTACCTGAGCTGCTGCAGCCAGTGGTGCCCGGGAAGCGTGATCTGCAGCGCATCCGTCAACCACGCCGCTGCTTCTGGAGTCAGTCGCGGTCTGGCCAGCGCAAAGTCACGCTCGTTCTTGGGCTCACTCGACTTGGCCATGTACAGCAGTTGGATCTCTGGGCGAACGATCGGGATGCCCGACGAGGTCGGCACGATCACTTCCTCGGATCCTGCGGTGATTCGATGGTCACGACGGAAGTACCACTGGCGCTCGTCGACCTCCTCGGTGAAGACGTCGAACTCGCCCGACGACGATCGAGCCTGCAGCTGGAACGCGGGCGCGTCGATCGGGACTCCACTCCACGGCCGCCAGCCGCCGCCGGGC
>JAUXQB010000118.1 GCA_030685215.1 Actinomycetota bacterium | reverse complement strand
GGCTCGGCGCTCTTCGTCGCCCGCCGCCCCATCGGCACGTTGCTCGCGACGGGCGCGGCCGTGCCGACGGGCACTGCCGTCTACCTGCAGGTGCTGCGCGGCACGAACCGGCTGGCCACGCGAGTCACGGGCGTGGTGCAGAACGGATCACTGCCCATCTACGCCGGCGTCACGCTGCTCACCGCGGCAGTCGTGCCGGGTTCGATGCTGCTGCTCCACGTCGCGTGGCCCGGCATGCCGAGGTTCGCGGAGAACCCGGCGCAGGTGCTCGTGGTGGGCGTGCTGCTCGCAGCCGCGCTCGCCACCGCCGCGGTGCGACGACGATTCTCGGCGGCGCTGTTCCTGGGCACGGTCGGCTACGCGATGGCCGGCCTGTTCGTGGTGCAGGGTGCACCCGACCTCGCGCTCACGCAGGTGGCCATCGAGACGCTGTCGACGGTGCTGTTCGTGCTCGTCCTGCGCCGGCTCCCCGACCGCTTCGAGCGCACCTCCACCACTCGCCGGCGCGTGCTCCGCCTGGTGATCTCCGCGCTCGTCGGAGTCACCGTGTTCGCATTCGCGATCGTGTCGCGGTCCGCACGCGAAGCCGAGCCGGTGTCGACGGAGATGATCGAGCGGTCGTACCCCGACGGTCACGGTCGCAACGTCGTCAACGTCATCCTCGTCGACATCCGCGGCTTCGACACGATGGCCGAGATCACGGTGCTCGCGTCCGCGGCCATCGGCGCGGTCGCGCTGGCCCGTGCCGGCCGACGGCGGCGACCGAAGGACGAGGTGGCCACGTGAAGCGCATCGTGTTCCTCGATCAATCGGTGCCTGTCATCTTCCATGCGGTGCTCGTCGCCTCGATCTACCTGCTCTTCGTCGGCCACAACCAGCCCGGCGGCGGCTTCGTCGGCGGGCTGGTCGCCGGCGCCGCGATCTCGCTGCGCTACCTCGCGGGTGGCCTCGACGAAGTGCGCAGCGTGAGCCGCTTCCGCCCGTGGACCATCCTCGGCTCGGGCATCGCCGTCAGCGTCGGTACCGCGATCGCTCCGATGCTGCGCGGCGACCCGGTGCTCAGTTCGATGGGCACCGAGTTCGACGTGGCGCTGCTCGGCCACATCTACGCCTCGACCACATTGCTGTTCGACATCGGCGTCTACATGGTGGTCGTCGGCCTCGTCTTCATGGTGTTCGAGGCGTTCGGCGAGCAGGACACGCCGCCCGTCGACGCCGACGCGCACGGCGAGGTGACGCCCTCATGACCATCACCCTCGCATTCGCGGCCGCGACGCTGTTCAGCATCGGCACCTACCTGGTGTTGCAGCGCAAGCTGAGTCGCATCATCATCGGGCTCGCACTGCTCAGCCACGGCTCGAACGTGCTGCTGATGGCCTCCGGTCGAGCGGGCACAGCGCCCATCATCGGCTCCGGCGACGTCACCGACTTCAGCGACCCGCTGCCCCAGGCGCTGGCACTCACCACGGTGGTCATCACGTTCGGCGTCACCGCGCTGCTGCTCGCGCTCGCGTTCCGCAGCTACCTGCTCACGCACGACGACGAGGTGGAGGACGACGCCGCCGACCGCGCGGTCGCGGGCGGCGGCTGGCGCGACAAGGAGCTCACCGACGGCACCGAGGCCGAACACACTCCCCTGCCCGTCGAGGTGGACCCCGACCTCGATGCCGATCTGGCGACCTACGTGGAGTATCTCGAGAACGACGGCGGGCGATGACGAACCTCGTCGCGCTCCCCATCGTGCTGCCGCTGTTCGCCGCCGCGTTCTCGGTCGTGCTGGGTCGTTGGCGCGCGATGCAGCGCCTGCTGTGCATCACCACGCTCACAGCCACGAGCGTCATCTCGGTGGTGCTGCTCGTCGAGGTCGACCGCCACGGCCCGGTGGTGGTGAACGCCGGCGGGTGGGCCGCACCGGTCGGCATCGCGCTCGTCGTCGACCGCCTGTCGGCGATCATGCTGGTGGTCAGCTCGCTGATGCTGCTGACCGTGCTCGTCTACGCCATCGGCCAGCCCGGCGCGGAGCGCAATCACGTCGGCTTCCAGTCGGTGTACATGATCCTCGCTGCCGGCGTGGCCGGGTCGTTCATCACCGGCGACATGTTCAACCTGTTCGTGTCGTTCGAGGTGATGCTCACCGCGAGCTACGTGCTGCTCACACTCGGCGGAAAGCGCGAACAGGTGCGCTCGGGCATGACCTACGTGGTCATCAGCCTGCTCGCCTCCGCACTGTTCATCACCGCGCTGGCGTTCCTCTACTCGGCCACCGGCACCGTCAACATGGCCGACCTGCACCTGAAGATCGCCGAGTTGCCCAGCGGCCTGCGCTCCACGTTCGCGGTGCTGCTGGTGGTGGTGTTCGGCGTGAAGGCCGGGCTGTTCCCGCTGTACTCCTGGCTCCCCGACAGCTACCCCAGCGCGCCGTCGCCGGTGACCGCAGTGTTCGCCGGGCTCCTCACCAAAGTGGGCGTCTACGCCCTCATCCGCAGCCAGACGCTGCTGTTCCCCGACGACAGCAGAGCCGCCACCGTGCTGCTGGTCGGCGCCGCCATCACGATGGTGCTGGGCATCCTGGGGGCGATCGCGCAGGACGACGTGAAGCGCATCCTGTCGTTCAACATCGTCAGCCACATCGGCTTCATGGTGATGGGCCTCGGCCTGTTCTCCGTCGCCGGTCTCGCGGCCGCCATCTTCTACGCGGTGCATCACATCCTCGCGATGACCACGCTGTTCCTCGTCGGCGGTCTCATCGAACACGTCGGCGGGTCGAGCCGGATGAGCCAGTTGGGCAACATGGTGCGATCAGCTCCCGTGGTCGCCGTGCTCTTCCTCATCCCCGCGCTGAGCCTCGCGGGTGTGCCACCGCTGTCGGGCTTCGTGCCCAAGTTCGGTCTCATCGGCGCCGGCTTCACCGACGGGCAGTACGTGGTGGTGGCCGCGAGCCTGGTGGCCAGCCTGCTGACGCTCTACTCGGTGGTCAAGATCTGGATCGGTGTGTTCTGGAGCCCGGCCACCGAGCCGACGGGCGGCGCGGTGCACGCCGTCGGGCGTCTCGGTGGGCCGCTGCTGATGGTGCTGCCGACGGCCGCGCTGTTCGCGCTCGGGCTGGCTGTGGCCGGCTTCGCAGGTCCGCTCTACGAGCTGTGCGAGCGCACCGCCGGCGATCTGCTCGATCCGCGGGCGTACGTCGAGGCGGTGCTGGGTCGATGAGGTACGCGGGCCGAATCCTGTTCCTCACCTCGATCTGGGTGCTGCTGTGGGGCGCGCTCAGCGTCGCCAACGTGCTGAGCGGTGTCGCCGTTTCCTCGCTGCTGCTCGTGCTCTACCCGGACCCGAGGGCGCAGCGACCCCACGAGGGCCGACCGCGGCCCATCGCGGTCGCGCGCCTCGCGGCGCACATCGTCGCCCAGCTGGTGGTGTCGAACGCGTTCGTCTTCCGGGAGATCGTCACACGCGGGTCACGCATTCGCGCCGGTGTGGTGGCGTGCCAGCTACGCACGCGCTCCGAGCGCACCATCACCTTCCTGGCGAACGTGCTGTCGCTCAGTCCGGGCACCATGCCGGTCGAAGTGCAGACCGATCCCGCGATCATCTACATCCACGTGTTGCAGCTGCGGGATCCGGTCGACGCGCGGCGCAAGGTGGCGAAGCTGGAGCAACTCGCCGTGCGAGCGTTCGGCACCCCCGACGACATCGCACGCCTCGGAGCGAAGCCCGACCTGCACCGAGCGCACCGGCGACGGAGGACTCGCCGATGATCACGGTCTCGCTCATCGCGCTGTCGCTCGCAGCAGTGCTGTTCATGTACCGGCTGTTGATCGGGCCGACCTTGGCCGACCGGGTCAATGCCCTCAACGGCATGCTCATCGCCGGCACCTGCGCCATCGCCGCGCATGCGGCCGACACCGGTCGTGGCGCGTTCCTCCCGATCCTCGTCGTCATCACGCTCGTCGGCTTCGTCGGCACGGCCATGGTGGCCCGCTTCATCGAGAGCCGCGGCCGATGATCGGCGAGCTGCTCATCCTCATCGGGTCGTTGCTCACGCTCGTCGCGGCCGTCGGCATGTTCCGCTTCGACGACGTGTTCGCCCGCATGCACGCGCTGGCCAAGGCATCCACTGCCGGTGTGCTGCTGGTGCTCACCGGCGCCGCGATCTCGTTGACCCATCCCAACGACGTGACCTCGCTGATGCTGGCGGCGGCGCTGCAGGTGCTCACCTCGCCGTTGGCGACGAACATGCTCAGCCTCACCACCTATCGGGCGGAGGGCATCCACATGACGCTGCACTCCATCGACGACCTCGGCGACGACCTCGGCGACCACGTGTCGACGGCCGTCGAGTTCACCGATCACCCCGATGAGGCCGATCACTGACGAGCGTCATCCGAGTGTCAGTGGCCCGACGGGGGTGCTCCTGCCACTCGGACGGTCGTCTGCCACTCGGATGGTCGGCTGGCACTCGGATGGTCTGGGGGTCAGGCCTGGGCGCGGAGTTGTTCGACGATCTCCATCGCGTGGTTGATCGGGATCGCGAAGCCGACGTTCTCCACCGACACCGAGCCGGTGCTGGTGGCGCCGGCCGAGTTGACACCGATCACCTCACCGGCCGCGTTCACGAGCGGACCGCCCGAGTTGCCGGAGCTGATGGCGGCGTCGGTCTGGATGGCGTTGGTGAGCGTCGCGCTCTCCACGTCGATGCTGCGGTCGAGTGCCGAGATGATGCCACGGGTCACGCTGACCGCACCGTCGAGGTCGAGTGCGTTGCCGATGGCGACCACGTCGTCGCCCACCGCGACCGCGTCGGAGTCGCCCAACGCAGCCGGGGTCAACCCGCTCGCACCCTCGATCTGGAGCAATGCGACGTCGTTGGTGGTGTCAGCGCCGATCACGGTCGCGGTGCGAGCCGTGGTCTCCCCGTCGAGCGTGACGGTGATGGCGGTTGCGCCGGCGACCACGTGCGCGTTGGTGAGCACCTGCCCGTCGGCGGTGAGGATGATGCCCGTTCCGGCCGACGTGCCCTGCTCGGAGAACGGACCCTGACGCACGGTCACCTCCGCCGAGATCGTCACCACCGACGGCTGCACCGCGGCGGCGATCGCGCCCACGTCGATGGCCCCGGTGGACGTGACCGCCACCGGCACCACCGCGGTGGGAGGAACCGCGGTGGTGACGGAGGTGTCGTCGGCAGCCAGTGAGGCGCCGAGGTATCCCGACCCAACGCCGACGAGGACGATGGCGGCCAGCACGAGGGCTGCGCGACGTCCGCGCCGACGAGGGGCGGGAGGCGGCGGCGGAGGGAAGACGCCGCCACGCGGGGTGGGCTCCGATTCGGGAGCAACCGGTCGCTCGTCGTGCCAGAAGTCGGTCACCGTCGAGTCGGTCGCCATCATGTCGTCGTCGAGTGTGTGCATCGTCATCACTGCTCCTCAGGAATCGTGTGCCCGTGTCGTGAACACACGATGACGACGCACCCTTGGAGCCGGGCGAGGGTTGTCTGAGAACTCGGTGTGAGCGCGTACGATCGGCCAGGTCGGCAGCGGCCGGCCGAGAG
Source organism: Actinomycetota bacterium (assembly GCA_030685215.1). Taxonomy (GTDB): domain Bacteria; phylum Actinomycetota; class Acidimicrobiia; order Acidimicrobiales; family Ilumatobacteraceae; genus UBA668. The sequence goes on along the minus strand of JAUXQB010000118.1, from coordinate 42,289 downwards.
CGAGGGCATCGATGTTCCGTCATGTGGTGATGTTCAAGTGGAACGACGGTGTCGACAGCACCCAGATCGAGGCACTCGCGGTCGCGCTCGACCGCCTGCCGACGGTCATCCCCGCGATCCGCACGTACGCGCACGGACCCGACGCGGGCGTCAACGCCGGCAACTTCGACTACGCGCTGGTCGCCGACTTCGCGACGGTCGACGACTACCTGGTGTACCGCGACCATCCGGAGCACCAGGCGTTCCTCGCCGAGCACATCGTCGGTCGTGTCGCCGCTCGTGCCGCGCTGCAGTACCCGGTCGCCTGACCCTCGAACAGGGGGTTGACTCTCCAGCGGCTGGAGAGTTCAGGCTGAGGAGCGACCCGAACAAGGAGCACCTCATGGAACTGGCATCACTCACCATCGACTGTCGCAACGCCGCAATGCTCGCCGCCTTCTGGGCGGCGGCATTCGAGTGCGACACCGACGTCAACGCCTCGAACGACTTCGCCGCGCTGCAACTCCCCGGCGGCCCGTCGCTGTCGTTCGTCGTCGTCCCGGAACCGAAGACGGTGAAGAACCGAGTGCACCTCGATGTACGCGTCGATGATCTCGACGCGACGGTGGACCGGCTGGTCGCCCTCGGCGCCACCGTGCACGCCACGTACGACGAGGGCGGCAGTCGTTGGACCACGATGCTCGACGTGGAGGGCAACGAGTTCTGCGTGCTGTGATCCGCCCCCACCAGCCGAAGGTTCCGAATCTGGAAGACTCCACGTCCGATGAGCGGTGATCGTCTTGCCATCGGCGCCTTCTCCCGAGCGAGCTCGATCTCGGTGGGCACGTTGCGGCTCTACCACGACATGGGGCTGCTCATCCCCGGCCACGTCGACCGTGTCAACGGATACCGCTACTACACCGTCGATCAGCTCGCAGACGCACTCGTCATTGTGCGTCTGCGAGCGCTCGACGTACCGCTGGCGTCGATCAAGCAGATCCTCGACAGCCGCGACCCTGCGCTCACCCGGCAACTACTCGACGAGCATCGCGCCGTGATGCAGGAGAGGTTGGCCGACACCGAACGGATCGTGGCGACGTTGCAGCACGGCATCGCCACCGCCGGCACCCCTGTGCACGTGCGGCACGAACCGGCGTTGCTCGTCGCGCAGGTCGTCGCCGAAGTGCCCGGTGCCGGGCTCTGGAACTGGCTCGGCCGCACACACGAACGGCTCACCGACATCGCCGGTGCACACACCGGCATCGTCGGACCGCGCGGCGCGCTCTACACGCCCGAGATCATCGACGAGGTCAACGAGCAGGTGGTCGCGTTCGTGCCGATCGAGTCACCGTTCCTCGTCCCCGCCGACGCGCCGGACGTCACCATCGGCGAGATCGCACGCACCTCGTGGGCCGTGCTCGTGCACACCGACGGCTTCGACTCGATCGGCGAGACCTATCGACTGCTCGGCGCGTGGGTGGCGCGCAACGCCAACCCCACCGGCGCAGCGATCTGCGAGCGCTACCACCCACCCGTCACGGCGGCGAGCTCGCGTCGTTCGGCATCGGCGCCGGACGACGGACCGATCGAGATCTGCTGGCCGATCGAGCACTCGCACGACGCCTGATCCGGCGACGCCGCCACATCGAGCGCGACGGGGCGGGAGCGGACCAGTGTCCAGAGGTGGTCGGCCGCACGGTGGGCCGAGCGGCAGTAGCGGTCGAGGCGGCGCTTGCCCCACTGGAGCGGACGCGCCTTCACCGGTCGCAGCGAGAGCTCGCTGACCCGGTCGGACCACGACGTGATCTCGATCTCGACGCGCGTCGATCGCGCCGGCAGTACGCCGTTGCGTCCGAGCCGGCCGTGCGCCCGCCAGGTCGGGTGCGCGAATGGGAGCCGCTCGAACGGCCCGTCGACCTGCAGCCAACCGTCGCGGCCGAAGTCGACCGTGAAGCCGGACTCGAGCGACATCGCCGCACCGAGCGCTACCGCGACCTCCTCGGCCGTGAGGTCGAACCGGCGGCTGACACCGATGTCGAACTGGTGGAAGTGGAGCAGCGACCCGGGTGGGCCGGCATACGGGAAGTGACTGTTCATGATCTGTCCTTCGGTTCAGAACTCGTCGGCCGGGAGGCCGAGCGCGAGACGGCCGGCGTGCAGCAGCGTGCGCTCCGGGGTGAGCGGGTGGAAGCCGGCCGCCCGGATGTCGCGGTAGCTGCGCTCGATGGTCGAGCCTTTGCGGAAGGCGGCGCCGCCGGCCACGTCGATCGCCAGGCTGACCACTTCGGCACCGGCGAGCACCACCTCGCGCTTGGCGGCGAGCACGACGGCCACGCTGTCCATCGACGGCGTCGGATCGTCGCCGATCTCGTCGAGCGCGCGGTCGAGTGCCCACCTCGCGATGCGCAGGCGGTGCGCCATCAGGCCCACCTGCCGCTGCACGAGCGGGTCGTCGGCCTTCGTCATCGCGATCGCGACGGCGGCGTCGTAGGCAGCTTCCGCGACACCCAGGTAGACGCCGGTGATGATGGGCATCGCGATCGTGATGATCACCTGCAACGGCGGGTCGATCACGCCGTACGGCCGGTTGGCGAGCACCCGCTCGTCGGGCACGAACACGCGGTCGAGCACGATGTCGCCGCTGCCGGTGCCACGCATGCCCAGTGCATCCCAGTTGTCGAGCACCTGCACGCCGGCGGCGGCGAGCGGCACCGCCATGTTGAGCACGCGCCGGCCCTGCTCGGCGTCGTCGAACGCGAACATCGTCGACATCACGGTGCCCACCGGCGACTGGCTGGCGAACTGCTTGCGCCCGGAGACCTCGTAGCCGCCATCGACCTTGACGGCCTCACCGTTGGGATGGGTGAAGTCGCCGCCACCGGTCGAGACCAGCACGATGCCCTCCTGCGCCACACGGCGCAAGGTCGCCTCGGCGCCGGGGAGGCCGCGCCGGAATCGCCACGCGGTGAACGCCACCACGTGCTGGTGCATCGCGCTCGCCAGGGCGGTGGATCCGCAGTAGTGAGCCAGCTGGCGCTGCACCTCGGTGAGCTCGCGAATGGTGGCACCACCGCCGCCGAGCTCTTCGGGAACGCCGGCGGCGAGCAGGCCCGCGGCGGCGAGATGCTCGAACGCCTCGGTCACGAAGGTGCCGTCGGCGTCGTGCCGCGCGGCGTGCTCGGAGATCGAGTCGCCGATGGTGCGGATGGTGGACAGGAGTTGTTCTTGTCGGTCGAGTTGGATCGTTGTCGTCATGTGCCGAACGGTACGGATCTGCCGAACCGGTCAATAGTCCAAGATCTGGACTCACCCAGTACAGAATCTGGACTTCACACCGGCCTGTCGCGGCGCGACCATTCGCAGATGCCCGACTATCGCCGCTTCTGCCCCATCGCCCTCGCCACCGACGTGATCGCCGATCGCTGGACACCGCTCATCCTGCGCGAGCTGATCATCGGCAGCACCCGCTTCAACGACATCGCCCGCGGTCTTCCCGGCATCTCGCGATCACTGCTCACGCAGCGCCTCGGCCACCTCGAACGCAAGGGCGTGGTGGAGCGCTGGCCGTCACCCGCCGGGCACGGCCACGAGTACCACCTGACGGCGGCCGGCAAGGATCTGGAGCAGGTGGTGGTGGCGATGGGTCGCTGGGCCGTGCACTGGCTGTTCACCGATCTGGCCCCCAACGAGGTCGACCCGATCACGCTCACCTGGTGGATGCACCGGCGCGTCGACCACGAGCGCGTCCCGCCCGATCGGCAGGTCATCCAGTTCGACCACACCGCACCCGAGCGGATCAGCCTGTGGATCGTGTTCGACCGCGGCGAGCCGTCGGTGTGCGTGCAACACCCGGGTTTCGAGCCCGACGTCATCGTGCGTTCGACGACGCCCGCCCTCGCGGAGGTCTTCCAGGGCTTCGACACCTGGCATCGCGCCGTCAACGACGGGCGCATCTCCGTGGAGGGTCCGCCACGACTGACCCGTGCGCTGCCCAACTGGTTCGCATGGAGCCCGTTCGCCCCCGACACGCTGGCCCGCAAGGCACAGGAAGACGCCCTGAGCGCCTGAGCCGCGCCCCCGTCAGCAACCGTCAGCAACCGTGCCGGGGCAACCGCTCCAGGAACCGCAGCGCCGCCGACGCCGACTCCACTCGCCACAGCGCCACCACGTCGGCAGGATCGGCGGCCACCTGCGCGGCGAGCACCACCGACATCGCCGAGATGTGTGCGTGCTGCGCGTCGAGCATCGCCGAGATGTCGATGTCGCACGCATCGGCGATGAGCAGCTTGAGCAACAGCTCGCTGCGCACGTCGCGCAGGTGGACGACGGGCGCGGCGAGCCAACGTCGCAGCTGTGCCCGACCGGTGCGGGTGGCCGCGAGGATGGTCCGGTTGCCACCGGCGAGGCCGGGCTCCTCGGCGACCGGATGGACGAAGCCGCGGATGGAGAGCTGCTCGAGCGATCGGTAGGTGAGCGCTCGCGACAGCGACCACACGCGGCCGACGTCACCGGACGGCTTGAGCCGCGCCGCGACCGCGAAGCCGTGCAGTGGTGCCGGATACAGGATGCCGAGACACGCCCACTCGCCGAGCAGGAGCTGGTCCTCGGTGGTACGAGCCGCGCTCATCCCGGCGGCATCGATCAGGCGTCGTGCGGGCGCGCGTGCAGGTCGAGCGACAGGCTGTTCATGCAGTACCGCTGGCCCGTGGGCGCCGGGCCGTCGTCGAACACGTGGCCGAGATGCGAACCACACCGGTGGCAGCGGACTTCCGTGCGTCGCATGCCGTGCGAGTGGTCGTCGATGTGGTCGACCACCTCGTCGCCGTTCGCGGCGTAGAAGCTCGGCCATCCACACCCCGACTCGTACTTGGTCGACGAGTCGAACAGCTCGGCGCCGCAGCCCGCGCAGTGGTACGTGCCGTCGGCGTGCTCGTCGACGTACTTGCCGCTCCACGGTCGCTCGGTACCCGCCTGGCGGAGCACGGTGTACTGGTCGGCGGAGAGGAGCTGGCGCCACTCCTCGTCACTGCGTTCGATCTCAGGCATCGGTCAATCCTTCCATCGCGACGGGTCGCTCACAACACTCACGCCGGATAGACCTCGATGTCGGTGGCCTTGACGGTGGCGTGGATGTCGTCGCCGGGACGCAGTTGCAGTGCATCGAGCGCGGCCACGGTGATCTCCGCGATGAGCGCGAGCTCACCGTCGATGCTCACACGCACACGGTCACCGAGGCGATCGATGTCGACGATCGTGCCGCGCCACGTGTTCCTCGCACTGGAGACGGCGGTGGCGTCGCGGACGAGTGCGATCGAGTGCGGCCGCACGATGGCGTACGACGGGCCTGCCGGTGCGTCGGCGATGACCACCTGAGCGCGGCTGTCGGTGGTGAGCACACCACCCGCGACGACGCCGGCCACGAGGTTGACGCCGACCAGATCGGCCACGTAGCGCGACCTGGGATGTGCCGTCACCTCGGCGAGCGTGCCCGTCTGCACGATGCGGCCACCCTCGAGGATGGCGACGCGGTCGGCCAGCGCATACGCGTCGACGGGGTCGTGGGTGACGAGGATGCGCATGCCGTCGAACGTCGCCAGGTGCCGTCGCAGGTCGCGCCGCACACTGCTGCGCGTGGCGGCATCGAGCGCGGCGAGCGGCTCGTCGAGCAGGAGCAGCCGCGGACTCGTGGCCAGCGCCCGGGCGAGCGCGGCCCGCTGACTCTGGCCGCCGGAGAGGGCGCGCGGCCGCTGGTCGGCGTAGTCGCCGAGTCCGACTCGTTCGAGCCACTCACGGGCGATGCGGCGAGCGTCGGCCTTCGGGGCGCGGCGAGCGCGCAGCCCGAACGCGACGTTCTCGAGCACGCTCATGTGTTCGAACAGCAGGTAGTCCTGGAACACGACGCTGATCGGGCGGTCCTCCGGCTCCACGAAGGTACCGGTCGCCGGGTCGTCGAGCACGGTGTCGTCGAGGGCGACGAGACCGGCGGCGAGCGGCGTGAGACCGGCCAGGCAGCGCAAGAGCGTGCTCTTCCCCGCTCCGTTCGGACCCAGCAGCGCGAGCAGCTCACCGGGACGCACTGCGAGCTCGGCCTGCAGGTCGAGGGTGCCCAACTGCAGGGCGACCTGCGCCGACAACGTCACGCTGCCACCGCGTTCGCGCGCGGCGCGCGACCGAACCAGCGATCGCGGAGCCCGACCAGCACGGCGAAGGAGATGAGGATGAGTGCGAGCGCGAGCACGATGGCCTGCTCGGGGTTCGTCTCCAGCGCCAGGTACACGGCGAGCGGCATGGTCTGGGTGGTGCCCGGGAAGTTGCCCGCGAAGGTGATCGTGGCGCCGAACTCACCGAGCGCCCGCGCCCACGCGAGCACTGCGCCGGCGGCGAGCGCGGGCCGGATGGCCGGCAGCGTGACGCGACGGAACGTGTACCAGCGCGACGCTCCGAGCGTGCGCGACGCATCGTCGAACCGGGTGTCGAGCTGCCGCAGTGATGCCTCGACGGTGATCACCAGGAACGGCATCGCCACGAACGTCTGCGCCACCACCACCCCGGCCGTGGTGAACGGCAGCGTGATGTCGAACCAGCGGTCGAGATACTGCCCGACGAGACCGCGGCGCCCGAGCGCGAAGAACAGCGCGACGCCGCCGACCACCGGAGGCAGCACCAGCGACAGCGTGCACAGCGCTCGTACGACACCGCGGCCTGGGAAGTCGACCTTGGCCAGCAACCAGGCCAGCGGCACGCCGAACAGCACGGACAGCGCGGTGGCCCACAGCGAGCAGATCATCGACAGTCGCAACGCAGTGAGGGCGTCGTCGTCGGTGAGGTACCCCCAGGCGCTCGACCACGGCGCACGCCACAGCAGGCCGACGAGCGGCAACGCGAAGAACGCGACCGCGACACCGGCGAGCACCAGCACCGGGATCGGCAGACTCACTCGCCGTCGTCGGCGCCGGCCGCCGGTCATGGCGCCAGGAACCCGTACGACGCGAGGATCCGCTGACCCGTCGCGCCGAGGACGAAGTCGATGAAGACTCGAGCACCCGCCGCGTTCGGGGCCAGTTCGGTGACCGCGATCGGGTACTCGGCGAGCACGTCGAGATCGTCGGGGATCTCGACCCCGGCCGCCGCGTCACCCGCGGCCAGAACGTCGGTGCGGTAGACGATGCCGGCGTCGGCTTCACCCAGGGTCACCTTGGTGACGACGGCCTTCACGTTCTCCTCCAACGACTTCGGCGTCACCGCCACCCCTGCGTCTTCGAAGACCTGCGCGGCATACGTCCCGCACGGTACTTCCGGCGCGCAGGTGACCACGATCAGGTCGGCGTCGGCCAGGTCGGCCACTCCGGCGATCCCCAGCGGGTTGCCCGGCGCGACGATGATCTGCAGCTCGTTGCCGGCGAACACGACGGGGTCGGTGGACGTGGCTCCCGCGTCGGTGAGCTTGGTCATGTTGTCGAGGTCGGCCGAGGCGAACACGTCGGCCGGGGCACCCTCGCCGATCTGTGCGGCCAGCTCCGACGACGCCGCGAAGTTGAACGTGACGTCGGCGTCGGGGTACTCGACCGCGAACGCTTCCCCGATCTCGGTGAACGCCGCCGTCAGCGATGCTGCGGCGAACACGGTGACCGTGCCCGACGCGCCGGTCGATCCGGTGGACGGTGAGCCGGAGTCGCTCGATCCGCACGACACTGCGAACACCGCGAGCAACGCCAACGAGGCCGACGCGGAGCGAGGAAGGGTGCGCACGTGACGATATTAGTCAGGCGGTTACTAATGCAGCGTCACTGAGTGACCATCTGTCGCACCGGAACGGACTCAGGCCTGGCGGCTGGCGGCGATGAACTCCGGCTGCAGGACGACGAAGTCGTACACCTGCATCAGCAACTCCATCGACGCGACGTACCGCACCTCGTCGACGGTCACCACCGCGCCGGCCCGCACCTGGCCGGTCTCGTTGCGGAACCCGCCTCCCGGACCCCAGAAGTCGGCGATGGCGAACACGACGTTCCACGCCACGTCGTCGCGCTCGGCGTCGGTGGTGGCCGAGGTGGTGACTGTGAACGAGATGCCCGCGGTCCCGAGATCCGTGTCGTCGAGGGTGAACTCGACCGGGGCGACGTCGGTGATGGCCGGCGACAGACCCGCGATGACCTCGGCGAAACCCTGCGGGTCGAGGACCAGTTCCCGAGCGAGGTCGACGGCCACCTGATCCGGGTCGGCAGCCTCGTTCGAACCGGTCCAGTCCGGGGGGTGCACCTCGCATCGCGGCGGATTGATGCCGTCGATGACCAGGTGCTCACCCTCGGGGCACGCGTAGGGATTCGTCGTCGTGACCGCGTTGTCGGCGCTGCCGCGGGTGGTGCCGGTGCTGCCGGACGCGTCGTCGGACGAACTGCAGGCGGCGACGGTCACCAGCAACAACCCCACTGCGAGCACCCTCGTCATCGCTGCCATCCTCCGCCGGGCATGGTAACGCGGAGGCCTGGAACAGTCTGGACGGGTCGATCCGCCAGATCTCACCGAGCGTGGCCAGTGCTACGGTTTGGTTTCGATTTCACGATTGTCAAGAGTTCGTCTCGTTGCTTCATGCGAGGAATCCCTCGACCGATGGAGAACCATGACCCTTCCCGCAACTGGCCTCCGCTCGGGCACACGGCGGCGCACGTTTGTCTCCATGTTCCTCGCCGTCACCCTCGCCTTCGGCGTCCTGGCCACCGGCAGCAGCTCGCTGCCGATCGCCGGTGCCACGAACTACACAGCAGGTGGCTGGACCTCCGCCGGTCTCTCCACCCCGACCGCGCTGAAGCCCGGCCAGACGGTCACCGTGCAAGCGGTGATCGTGGCCTCGTCCAACCGTCATGGCCAGGTCACCGTCGAGGTGCACTCGCCGACGAAGAAGACCGTGTACCAGAAGTCGTGGAGCTTCCAGTGGTTCTGGAAGGGGAAGCCGCAGACCTTCAAGATCCCGTTCACGGTACCGCTGGGCTCGGAGGTCGGGCAGTACACCGTCAAGGTCAAGCTCTCGGACGTGTGGTCACGCAAGACCCAGCACCTGAACCAGAGCGCCACTGCGTTCTCGGTGTCGGCGCTGAGCACCCCTGCACCGGCCCCCACGCCGTCGCCCACCACCGCGGCCCCCACCACCGCACCCCCCGCCACGTCGCCCCCGGCGACGTCGCCCCCGGCCACCTCGGCGCCCACCACCGCACCGCCCGCCACGTCGCCCCCGGCCACCGCGCCTCCGGCCACCACACCCCCGGGCACCGTCGCACCGCCGACCGTCGGGTTGCCGCCCACCGGCACCCTGCTCTGGTCGGAGGACTTCTCCAGCCCCACCGGCATGAACCGGCTGGTCAAGCACATCGCGTTCGGCGACAACGTCGCCAACGGCGCTGCGATGCAGACGTTCAACGGCGACCACAACCACGAATGCGGCGGCCCCACCACCGGCAGGTCGCTCGTCGAGAACTACCAGGTGTCGACGCACTTCTGGTACTGCGCACCCGGTGGCGATGCCGCCAAGGGTCACTTCATGACCGGCATCAACACCGAGGGCTACGTGATCATGGCGTTCGCCCCGGCAGCCGACAACGGCACCACCGCCCGCGTGTTCCCGGCCACTGCCAACCAGATCTGCTGGGACCAGAACATCACCGAGCTCGGAGCCCGCAAGTGGACCCAGCTCGTCGTGGTCAACGCCGACCGCTATGCCGCCAACGGCAACCGCATCGACTACATCAACCCCGAGTTCAACGACAACGGAGGCCAGGGTGACCGCGCTGCGGTGCGACTCGCCGGTGACGACTTCCTGTTGAACAACCTGCGCAACACCGCGCACTTCTTCAACGGGCAGACCAAGACCTACTCCGACTGGAACGGGCTGCACAACATCACCGACAAGGCCACCCGCTACACCATCTGTGTCCGCGACAACGGCAACGGCACCGTCACCCGCACCCAGGCCCGCCCCGGTGGTGTGGTCGCGGTGTCCACCGGTCCGGGTCGTTTCCCTGCCGGACCGCGGGTGTTCATCCTCGAAGACGACAGCTACAACCCGATGAAGGCGTTCCAGGACGGGCAGCAGCAGGTCGTCACCGACCCGTTCACCTGGCACTGGGACAACATCCGGGTCAGCAGCAGCTGACCACCCTCAGCGTTCCTCGACGAGCCGTCAGAGCGATCGCACGACACGGGCCGGCACACCCGCCACCAGCACGTTGTCGGCGACCGGACGATTGACCACCGATCCGGCCGCGACGACCGCGCCGCGACCGATGGTGACCCCAGGGAGCACCACGGAGCGGGCACCGATCCAGGCACCGTCGCCGATCTCGACCGGCATGTTGGTGGATCGGCCCGCCCGGTAGAAGTGCGGCCCGATCTCGTGGGTTGACGTGAGCAGCATCACCTCGTGACCGAGTGCAACGCCGTTGCCGAGCGTGATGTCGTCGCTGGCGTCGAAGGTGCAACCGTCGTTGATCCAGCAGTTCATGCCGAGCGTGATGCGCGACCTGAGCCCGACGCCCATCCCGACCACACGCACCCGCCCGCCGAACGCGGTGCCACCCCCGACGGTCATGCCGGCCCGCCGGAGCAGCGCGGTGCGCACGCGCACCCCGTTGTGTGCGGGGATGCGGTTGGCCAGGGCGACGAGCGCCCAGCCGCGCCACTCGATGTGTCCGACCTCGGATCGGGCACGGCTGATCAGGCCACTGAACGGTGATTCCGTCGTAGTGGGCTCGTCGTCGGCGCCCACGGTCTCCACGGTGATGTCGTACTGCTCGGTGGAGGTCATCGCTCCATTGTGCCCGGCGATGCCCGGATCGAACCATCGCGCGTCGGCGGCGAACCCAGAGTTCACCCGGACGACATCAAACCTCGCTGGGCGCGAACGTCAGCATCGTGAGTGAGAACGGCGGGAAGGTGAACGACAGCCGGCCGTCGACGACCGGGTCGATCTCGGCGGGCGGGTAGGCGTCGAGGTCGGTGGAGGTGGGCGCGACGCCGTTGAAGTCGACCTGCCGGTCGTCGAGTGATGCAGCCGTCATCATGTGCGCCGTGCCGGTCAGCGTGCCGACGACACCATCGAGCTCGATGGCCGACTCGGTGGCCTCGTCAGTCTCGTTGAGCACGAACAGGGTGACGGTGCCGTCGGCAGACCTGCCGGCGTAGACCCGCAGGCTGTCGTCGAGGTCGTCGCCCACGGCCACCGGGACGAAGGCGTCGGCGAACCGGCTCCAGAGCGCCATCGCGTAGAACACTGGATGCGCCGCACCGGTGTCGACATCGAACACGCCGTAGTCGCTGCCCGCATCGGTCATCCCGTTGACGAGGTTCCACTGGTTGGCGATACCGACGCCGTTGAGTGCCATCTGGCCGATGGTGTCGGCGATGTAGAAGGCGCTGATCGCCTCGGCCATCATGCCGTCGGTGTCGCCTTCGCGGAACGCGAACATGTTGTACTCGGTGACGGCGATGGGCACGTCCGACCCGGCGTTCGACTCGGCGAGCACGTCGCGGGCATCGTCGAGGATGTCGGGCCACGCGTCGGACGGCCGGTCGAGCACCTCGTCGACGGGCGCCGCCTCGTTGAAGCCGTAGTCGTGCACGACGTAGAAGTCGATCTCGCCGGCGGCAGCTTCGATGACCTCGTTGCCGAAGTCGCCCCAGCCGTCCTGCCCGCCGCTGATGCCGACCGCGCCGATCTCGATGCTCGGATCGACTGCGAGCATCTCCTCGCGGAAGCGGAGGAAGCCGTCGTGCTCGTCGTCGCCCATCACGTACTCGGTGCCGTCACACGTCCACACGTGTTCCCAGCCGAAGTCGGCACACCCCGAGCCGCCCATATCGGCTCGTGCTCCGAAGACCTCGTTGCCGACCTCCCACAGCCCCACGTTCACCGGGTCCGGGTGTCCCGCGTCGGATCGCATCGTCGCCCAGCGACCGACGGTGCCCCAGTCGCGACCCCGTCGATCCTCTCCGATCACCCGCGTGTCGTCGACGTCGCCGTTGAAGAAGGCGACCAACGCCGCAGCCTCCTCGGCGGTGCCGTTGAACGACACCGTCCACATCCCCTCCAGCCCAGTGCCTTCCAGCAGCTCCACGAAGTCGGACGGCCGTGCGGCCCAGTGCCACTCGCACCCGATCTGCTGCTCGCAGGCGAGCCACTCGTACCCGCTGCTCCAGCTGCCGCCGGGCATGCGCAGCACCGTGGCCCCCATGTCGACGATCTGCTCGTGGAACGCGGGATCGACGAGACGGGAGGGTGTGATCCAGGCGGGCGCGTTGGTGCCGAGCAGCCGGCGGTCGAACGGCACCGAGTCGCCGTCGGTCACGACGACGATGGAGCCGTCGGCCACGGGGGGCACCAGCAGCGTGGGGTCGGCATCGGCGCGGATTCCCTCGCGGGTGTCGGGTTCACCCGAGCACGACGCAGCGACCACCAGGGCGGCGATGCACACCCCGGCCGCGAGGCGGGAGCGTGGAGCGGAGGAAGCCATCAGGCGGGCGGGCCCGACTGGGACTCGATCTCCGCCAACCGAGCCTGCACGACGGCTGCCAGCCGCGGCACGAGCTCCTGGTAGAACATCGAATGATGGCTGCCGGGCACTGATCGCACCTGCAGGTCGCCGGTGACGTACGGCGTCCAGTAGTAGTCGTACGGCTGCACCGGCCACACTTCGGAAGCCTTGAGCACGGTGACGTCGACGTCGTACCTCGACGGCTGGTACCGCTCGGCGGTGGCCGAGAAGTAGAAGAACAGGTTCACGTAACCCTCGACCTCCTCGTGGCCGAGCTCGCGGTTCTGCTGCATGTTGCCGGCGGTGACAGAGCCCTGACGTCCGAGCAGCGTTCGATACCAGCGCTTCAGGTTCGCGCGCACGTACGGCCGCACGGAGCGGGCCCCGAGACGGCGGACGTTCGCGACCAGGTTGGCCGCGCGCGCCCGGCGGCCGGGCGACGTGCACCCGGGCGGCACGCTGTCGAACAGGAACACGTGGGTGACCTCGTCGCCCAGCTCGCGCAACTGCTTCGCCATCTCCAACGCCACCAGCCCACCGCCGGAGTAGCCGCCGAGCAGGTAGGGGCCGGAGTGAGCAGCGCGCAGCTCGGTCACGTAGCGAGTGGCCATCGCCTCGATCGAACCGTCGGGCATGTCGCGCGAGTCCACGCCCGCGGCCTGGAAGCCGTAGACGGCGCGCGCCCCGGACAGTGCACGCGCCAGGCTCCACAGGAACAGCACGTTGCCGCCCGCGCCGTGCACGATGAACAGCGGGCTGCCGTTGCCGCCCGACGAGATCTGGACGAGCGAGCGGTGCACTCGCTCGCTGTCGTCGACGGCCGGCCGACCTGCACTCGAGCCGTCGGCCGCGACGACCTCCGTCGCCGGCATCAGCGGTGCCACCATCTCGGCCAACGCACCCAGGCTGGGCGCCTCGAAGATGTCGGTGAGTTGCAGCCGCACGCCCAGCTCGCGCTGCAACCGCGACATCAGGCGGATGGCGATGAGCGAGTGACCACCGAGGTCGAAGAAGTTGTCGTCGGCGCCGACGCCGCTGACGCCGAGCAGCTCCTCCCAGATCGCCCCGATGCGCTCCAACGGAGTGGCACCGGTGGCGACGGCCTTCGCGGTGTCGTCGACGGACGCCGGTGTGGCGACGCTGTCGACGGTGCGCAGCTGATCGAGGTCGACGCTCGACGCGATGAGTCGTGGCGCGTCGCTGGCGAGCAGCTGCTCGAGGAGCGCGACGCCTTCCTCGCGGCGGATGCCGAGCCCTTCGGCCAGCTGCGCGAGACCGTGGATGCTGCCGGTGGCGGCGGCATCGGTGGTGCGCACGCCGAGCGGCGCATCGGCGGCCACGGGCCACAGCTGCAACCCGTCGATGACCATGACGCAGCGCGACTCGTGGTCGAACACCTGCACGTCGATGTGCGGCGTACGGCCCTCCGCCTCGTCGCGTCGGGTGACGATCACGCGCACCGACAGCGGCACCGGGGCGAACAGGGTGACCCGGTCGTAGCTGATCGGCACGAACAGATCGTCGGTGGGCGACGCGGCACGGATGAGCTGCGCGCCCAGGCCGGTGGCTGCATCGATGATGGCCGGGTGAGCACGCCACAGACCGGCGTCGGTGGGAACCGCCGCCTGCAGGCTGAGATCGGCTCGTACGGACGCCTCGCCGAACGCGGCGGTGGCCTCGGGTTGCCAGCGACCACCCAGGCGCAGCCGATCGCGCTGCCCGGCGAGTGGATCGGCCGGCGCCATCGCCAACTGGTCGGTGGGCGCCTCGGGGGCAGCCGGTGACGGCTCGCTGTCGACGACCGCGCTGGAGTGCAGCACCCAGCCGATCGACGCGCCACCGTCGCTCTCCAGCTCGATGACCCGTTGGCCGAGGCCGTTGGCGACCCGCGCTCGGATGGCGACACTGCCGTCGTCGGGAACGGCCAGTACCTCGTGGATGGTGACGGAGCGCAGCGTGACGGGTGCAGACGCGACACCGGCGAGCTCGGATGCGGCCAGCAGCAGTTCGAGGTGGCCGGTGCCGGGCAGGATGGCCTGACCGTCGACCGTGCGATGCTCGTCGAGCAGCCACTGGCCGGCGACGAGGTGACCGAAGACGTCGACGGCACCGTCGTCGTGCGTGGTGCGCTCTTCGAACACCGGGTGCACCAACGGCTCGCCGTCGCCGAGGCCCAGCCGCTCGCGACGCGAGGCGCGCTCGGCCATGCCGATGTCGCTCCAGACGCCGTAGTTCAGGGTGACGACGCGCAGGTGGTCGTGGGCGCCGGCCAGGGAGTCGAGCACGGCGTTCGCCGCGACGTAGGCCACCTGGCCCGCGGGGGTGAGCGCGGTGCTGGTGGAGGAGATGAGCACGAGCAGCGAGGCACCGCGTTGCTGCAGCTCGCTGGTGAGCGTGACCGCGCCGCGGGCCTTCACACCGATGACCTCTTCGATGTCGCGCGGCTCGACGAGGCCGATCAACCGGTCGCACAGCGTGCCGGCGGCGTGCACCGCACCGTCGATGCGGCCGAACGTGGCCACCGCGTGGTCGAGCGCCGCAGCGATGCCCGCCGGACGGGCGAGATCGGCCACGACCACTTCGACACCGCCGCCCATCGCTTCCAGCTCTGCGAGTCGTCGCAGACGCTGGCTGGTGGCCTCCATCGGGCCGTGCGATCGGATCCATTCGTCGCGAGCGTCGCCGCTCGGCAACGGGGAACTGGTGACGACGACGAGGTTGGCGCCCACCTTGGCGAGGTGCGCGGCGAGCGTATGACCGATGGCGCCGAGGCCACCGGTGACGAGGTAGGTGCCACCGGGAACGACCGACGAGGCGTCGTCGAGGTCGTCGGCCTGATCGAACTTCCGCTCCACCGGCACCAGTCGCTGACCGTCGCGCAGTGCCACCACGCGGTTGCTGCCGCGCCCGAGCTCGTCGACGAGTGCATCGATGGTCGACTCGAGGATCACCGTCTCGTCGGCACCGGTGACGATGTCGATGAGCACCGTGTCGAGGTCGGGGTACTCGTGCGGTGCGACGGCCGCGGCACCGAGTGCCAGCGCGTCGACGGGGCGCGTTGCCGCGGCGTCGAGGCCGAACGCCCCGCGTGACACGAAGGCGAGACGGTGCCCGAGCGTGGCGGCGCCGCCGAGTGCGCGGACTGCATCGAGCCCGACACCGAGCCAGGTGCTCACGGCGTGGTCGACGTCGAGCGGGTCGCTCAGCTCGTCGCCGACGATGAGCACGCCGTCGTGATCGGCGAGGTCGAACGAGTCGGCCAGCAGTGGCGCGTGCGCACGATGGATCTCGAACCCGCGGGTGGTGAGCGCTGCGCACAGCGCTTCGTGGAGCGGGTCGCCGTCGGTGCCGACGACCCACCAGCGGCGAGCCCGTGGCGGCGTGTCGCCGAGCGAGGCCGCGGGCTCCCACACCGGCTGCCACCACATCTGCGAGGGCTTCTCGTAGCGCACCAGCGCCACGTCGTGCTGCCCCTGCCGCTCCGCGACCGCGACGCCCTGCGACGTGCCGGCGTGTGCGAGCAGCGCCGCCGAACGCGCCGGGGGGTCGATCCAGTAGCGCTGCCGCTGGAAGGCGTAGGTGGGCAGCGTGAGTGCTCGCCGATCGCTGCCGATGAGCGTGTCGAGCTGCACCGGCACACCGGCGGCCCACTGCGAGGCGAACGCGTTCAGCGTGTACGCCGTGTCGTCGACCTGCTGGCGCGGATGACGAAGCGCTGCGATGGCGGCCACGGGAGAATGTGCGCTGCGCCGGGCGTACGACGACAGCGACTGACCCGGACCGAGCTCGACGGTGACCGTCGGAGCGTCGGCGAGTGCCACGTTCAGGTTGTCGGCGTAACGAACCGTGTTGCGCAGGTGGCTCACCCAGTAGCCGGGATCCGTGGCCTGCTCGGCGGTGATCCAGGTGCCCGAGAGGTTCGACATGTAGCGAGTGGTGGGGGCCGACAGCGTGGTGCGCTCCACCACGCTGCGGAACTCGTCGAGCACGGGGTCGAGCAGCAGGCTGTGGGCTGCAGCTGCGAGCGGGATGAGCGTGCCCTGCTCACCGCGGTCGAGCAGCTGCTTCTCGATGAGCGTGATGTCGTCGGCGCGACCGGCGAGCACGCACTCCTCGGCCGTGTTGACCACGGCGAGCGAGACGTTGTCGGTGAGCAGTTCGCGCGCCGCCGCCTCGTCGAGCGGGACGACGAGCATCGCGGCACCGGGGCCGCCGACGCGCTCCATCAGGCCGGCTCGTGTGACCACGAGCTGGATGGCGTCGTCGAAGCTGAGCACGCCGGCCAAGTGTGCGGCCACGTACTCGCCCAGGCTGTGTCCGATGTAGCTGCTGGGCTGCACGCCCCATGCCATCCACTGGCGAGCGAGGGCGAGCGACGTGAGGAACACCGACGGCAGCGCCACGGTGGGCGCGTCGAGGCCGTCGAGCTCGGAGTCGGCAGCGAGGAACGGTGCGAGGTCGATGCCCGACAGCTCGCGGACCTTCCGCCGACCGTCGCTCATCACGTCGTGGAAGACGGAGAAGCGGTGGTCGAGCCCAGCGGCCATGCTCGTGTACTGCGATCCGCCTCCGGGGAAGAGGAACGCCACCTCGGGTGCGGTTTCGCTGCTGTGCTGCTGGAACGAGCGACCGCGATCGATTCGGCGCAACTGGTCGACGGCATGCGCCCGATCGGTGGCGGCCACCACGCGACGCACCGAGTGGTGCCGGCGACGAGTGGCGAGCGTGAAGGCGACATCGCCGAGGTCGATCTCGGGATGTGCCTCGAGATGCGCGGCCAGCTTCTCGGCGGCGTCGGCCACGGCTTGGTCGTCGCGACCGGAGAGTGCGAGCACCTGTTCCGGGGCGGACGCGGGCAGCGCGTCGCGCTGCGGCGCCTCTTCGACCACGACGTGCGCGTTGGTGCCGCCCACCCCGAGCGAGCTGATGCCGGCGCGGCGCACACGATCGCCCGGCCATTCGCTGGCATCGCCGGAGAGCAGGAAGGGCGTGGCCGCGAGATCGAGCAGCGGGCTGGGGCCGGTGAAGTTGGCGATCGGCGGCAGCGTCTGGTGACGCATCGACTGCACGACCTTGATGAGGCTGGCGACGCCCGCCGCGGTGTCGAGGTGACCGATGTTGGGCTTGGTCGACACCAGCCGGCAGAAGCCGGTGTCGTCGGTGGACGCACGGAACGCCTCGGTGAGCGCGGCGACCTCGATGGGGTCGCCGACGGGTGTGCCGGTGCCGTGCGCTTCCACCAGCTGCAGATCGCGAGCGCCCACGCCGGCGACGGCGAGGGCCTCCTTCACCACATCGGCGTGCCCATCGACGCTCGGGGCCAGGTACGAGACCTTGCGCGCGCCGTCGTTGTTGACCGCCGAGCCCTTGATGACCGCGAGGATGGGGTCGCCGTCGTCCCACGCGTCGGTGAGGCGGCGCAGCACCACGGCACCCGCGCCGCTGGTGAGCACCGTGCCGGCGCTGGCGAGGTCGAACGCTCGGCAGCGACCGTCGGGCGAGAGGATCTCGCCCTCCTGGTAGTGGTAGCCGACGCGGTGCGGCGCTTCGATGGTGACCCCGCCGGCGAGGGCGACGTCGCACTCGATGGCGAGCAGGCTCTGCACCGCGAGGTGCACCGCGACCAGTGAGGTGGAACACGCGGTCTGCACGTTGATGGACGGGCCGCGCAGGTCGAGACGGTACGACACCGTGGTGGCCAGGAAGTCCTTGTCGTTGCCGGTGTGGCGCAACAGGAACCAGCCCAACCGACGCAGCAGGTCCGGGTCCGCGAGCAGGTTGTTGAGCAGGTAGGTGTTCATGCCGCAGCCGGCGAACACTCCGATGGCGCCGTCGAAGCGCTCGGGCACGACGCCCGCCGCCTCGAGTGCCTCCCACGCGCACTCCATGAAGTGGCGGTGCTGCGGGTCCATGATGGCCGCGTCGCGCGGGCCGATGCCGAAGAAGCCGGGGTCGAAGTACTCGACCTCGCGGAGCACACCCGAGCGTCGCACGTAGTTCGACGCCGTCGCATCGGACCGCGGCACACCTTCCGCCTCGAGGTCGTCGAGCGAGAGGTCGGTGAGGCAGTCGTCGCCGGCCGCCACGCGCTGCCACAGCTGGTCGACGTCGGGCGCGCCGGGGAAGTGCCCGGCCATGCCGACGATGGCGATGTCGGTGTCGGAGATCTCGTCGATGCCGCTCATCGGCCGGGCTCCTTGCCACTGGTGTCGCCACCGCGACGGCGCTCGAGCATCATCCGCCGCTTCGCGCCACGGTCGGAACCGACGTCGGCGGCGTGGTCGACACCGTCGTCGCCCGCCGCGCTCGCGCCCTCGGCGCGGGTGCGGAGCTGCTGCAGGTAGACGGCGAAGCCGGCCACAGTCGGGTAGCGGAACACGTCGGTGAGCGCGATCTTCAATCCGGTGACCTGCTGCAGCTTGCGGAACACTGCGACTGCGAGCAACGAGTGACCGCCGATGTCGAAGAAGTTGTCGGAGCGACCCACCGCCCGACCCAGCTGCTCGGTCCACACGTCGGCGACCAGCCGTTCCAGATCGTCCTTGGGGGCGGCGACCTCCGAGAGCGACGCAACGGCGCCACCGCGGCGCAACGGCGCCACCGCGGCGCACATCGGCGGGCAGCGCCGCCCGGTCGACCTTGCCGTTCGGGGTGAGCGGCAGCGCGGCGATGGCCACCACGAAGTCGGGCACCATCACGTCGGGCAGGGTGGACGCGACGTGCTTGCGCAGCAGCGGCTCGTCGATCTCGGCGCCGTGCGCCGGCACGACGAACGCGATGAGCCGCGCGTCGGCCGCGTCGCCGCGGGCGACCACGACGGAGCGCTCGACGCTGCCGTGCGAGTCGAGGTGTGCCTCGATCTCGCCGAGCTCGATGCGGTGACCGCGGATCTTGACCTGGAAGTCGACTCGTCCGGCGAACTCGACGACGCCGTCATCGCCGAACCGGGCGAGGTCGCCGGTGGCGTACAGCCGGCCGTGCGGGTGGCGGTCGACGAACCGCTGCTGCGTGAGGTCGTCGCGGCCGAGGTAGCCACGTGCCACGCCTTCACCGCCGATGTGGAGCTCGCCGAGTGCACGCACGGGCACCGGTCGACCCGCTGGGTCGAGGATGTGCAGCGAGGTGTTGGCGATGGGCCGGCCGATGGGCACCGGGCCCACCGGCGCGTGCTCGATCTCGTGGACGAGCGACCAGATGGTGGTCTCGGTGGGGCCGTACATGTTGGT
Source organism: Actinomycetota bacterium (assembly GCA_030685215.1). GTDB lineage: Bacteria > Actinomycetota > Acidimicrobiia > Acidimicrobiales > Ilumatobacteraceae > UBA668. The sequence continues at coordinate 22,560 of JAUXQB010000118.1, read as the reverse complement.
GAAGCGGCCGGACACCGCCTCGCGCAGCTCGGAGCCGAGCTTCTCGGGCAGCGCCTCGCCACCGACCATCAGGTGCTTGATGGCACCGAGTGCGGCGCGATCGGCCGGCTCGGCCATCAGCATCGCCGCCAGCGACGGCGTGCACTGCAGGTGAGTGATGGAGTGGCGTGCGACGAGGCCGGCGACGCTCTGATCGGTGACGTCAGCGACGGACTCGACGGTGGACCCGACCGCAGGATCGGTGGACATCTCGGCCAGGCGCTGCTTGAGCTCGCCGAGCAAGGGCAGCGAGTCGAGCACGTCGTCGGTGTCGATGCCGAAGTCGATGAGGCAGGCCAGTTCGTCGACGCCCATGGCCGACAGCTCCTCGGCCATCGCCAGCGCGTCGGCGGTGTTGCCGAACAGGCCGCTGGTGTCGAGGTAGCGAGCAGCAGCGACGGTGAGCAGTTCGTCCATCTCGGAGTCCGACAGCGACCGGAACGCCTCGTCGGCCGACACGCCCGCATTGGCGAAGGTGGGGAACGCCGACGCCATGTTCTTGAGCAGGCCGGTGGCCGTGCCCAGGTAGCGCTTCATCGGCAGCTCGGCCTTCTCCTTCGCGGTGGCGCTGTCGTCGCACAGGAACGTGTGGAGCATGACGGTGATGCGGCCCTCGCCGGCGTGGCCGGCGGCGCGCCACGCCGATCGATACACCTCGATGTTGTCGGCGAGCTGCTCGATCGACTGGCCGAGCAGATGCGTGAGCAGGTTGAGGCCCATCTCGCCGGCCTTCTCGAACGTCTTGGTGGTGCCGGCGGAGGTGAGCCACACAGGTAGCTCGGGCTGCACCGGGCGCGGCAACGTGCGCACGCTCACCATCGCATCGTCGTGGCCGACCATGTCGACGCGATCGCCGCGCCAGAGGGCGCGCACCTCGTCGATGCGAGTCTGCAGGTTGTCGCGCGCAGTGAGGTAGCCGCTCGGGTTGAGGACGAAGTCGTTGGGCTGCCAGCCGGGGGCGAACGAGATGCCGACACGGCCCTGCGACAGGTTGTCGACGACCGCCCACTCCTCGGCCACTCGTGCCGACGGGTGCAGCGGCAGCACCACGCTGCCGGCGCGGATGTGGATCTGCGAGGTGAGCACGGCGACGGCGGACGCGAGCACCGACGGGTTGGGGTACGCGCCGCCGAACTCGTGGAAGTGCCGTTCGGGCAGCCACACCGCTTCGAAGCCGTGCTGATCGGCGTACTGCGAGCTGTCGCGCAGCAGGCGATACCCGTCGGAGGCGACGGCGTCGCCGGCGGCGAAGAAGAACAGGCTGAGGTTGGTGGGCCGGCTGTTGCTGGTGCGGGGACGTGCGGTCGCGGCGCGTGTGGAACCCGCGACAGCCGAACTGGCGGGCGCAGCGCCCGACGACGTGATGCCGAACTGCTGGATGACCACCTCGAAGCCGCGCGTGACGGTCCACAGCAGTTCGAGCACGGAGATGTCGAACGACAGGCTGGTGACCGCGAGCCAGGTGCCCGGCGGGTCGTGATCGATCACCGCGTCCATCGCGGCGAAGAAGTTCACCACGTTGCGATGCTCGAGCATCACGCCCTTCGGGCGGCCGGTGGAACCCGACGTGTAGATGACGTAGGCGATGTCGTCGCCGGCGTGGGTCGCGACCGGGGCCGACGCCGCCGGATCCGTGGCCGACGGACTGAGCACCGTGAGATCGCGTCCGCCGATGCGTTCGGCGACCTCCGGCGCGGCGACCAGCACCTGCAGACCGGAGTCGGACACCATGTACGCCAGGCGCTCCTCGGGGTACCCCGGGTCGAGTGGCACGTAGGCGGAGCCGACGCTGAGGATGCCGAGCAGCGCGACCATCAGGTCGACGTTGCGTTCGAGCGCGACGCCGACCAGGCTGCCGCGAGTGGCGCCGGCCTGCTGCAGCCGCGCGGCGAAACGGTCGACGGCGTCGAGCAGTTCGGCGTAGGTGAGCGTGACGTTCGCACAGGTGACGGCAGGTGCGTCGGGGGTGCGACCGGCCTGCTCACGGAACTGGCGATCGATGGTGGCGGTGCGGTCGTGACTGAACTCGGTGGCGTTCCACGAGTCGAGCAGCGCGCGTTCGCTCGGGCCCAGCAGGTCGAGCGAGAGCAGCGACGCGTCGGGGGCCGCGCAGGCCGCGTGCACGAGCGCGGCGATCTGCTCGGCAGCGCGCTGCAATTCGGCCGTGGTGGCCGACCTGGCCACCACGGTGAGCGACGCGTCGACCGGGTCGATGGCCGCCTCGAAGAGGAACGGGAGGTCCGCGCCGGTGTCGCCGGCGGCGATGTCGGGGGCGCCGATGCGAAGGCGCAGCGACGGTGTGATGGCGTGATGGCGAGTGACGGGGCTGCGGCCGACGAGGTCGTGCAAGTACGGCCCACGCCGCGCGAGGGTCTGCAGCTCCTCGGCCACCGCGGCGCTCGCCGTCTGCAGGGTGTCGTCGACGCCGTCGCCGGCGCGCAGCACGAAGTGGCCGAGCGGGCGCGAGACCAGCGGAGCCAACGAGCCGACGAACTGCTCGATGGTGTCGTCGCTCAGGTCGAACCAGACCGCCGGGCTGTTCGACGTGCGGCTCCACCAGGTGAGCACGGCAGCGAGCACATCGGCCGGATCTGCACCCGCGGGTGCCGGCACCGTGGCACGCGACCAGGGATGCTGCCCGTCGAGGTGCAGGTGGGTGGGCCGCGCGTCGTGGAACCGGCCGAGGCGCTCGAGCCAGAACGTCTCGTGGCGGGCGAAGTGCTCGTCGGCGCCGACGAGGCGCTCGAGCAGTGCCGGGTCGGTGGTCGGTGCCTGGCCGACCAGCGCGGCGAGAGCGTCGGGCTGCAGGTCGTCGCCGTCGAGCGTGGTGAGCTCGGTGACGAGCAGGTCGCCGTCGGCGGTGGCCAGTTGCACGCCACGGTCGGTGAGCACGACCGTGCCGACCGGGCGACCCGATGCGGCGACGACCTCGGTGGCCGCGACGAGCAGTGCACGATCGCCGACGACCCAGCGCACCGCACCGAGGCGGTTGCGGATGCGCGGCCCGAGGGCCAGCGAACGCACCGCTCGGTCGAGCTCGACGGCAGGCAGGGTGGGGTCGAGCAGCACGATCGGGCGCTGGTAGCGGCCGAACCACGTTCCCGGCCGATCGGCCTGGGCGGAGAGGACCGGTTGGTCGCTCATCACCAGCCGCAGCACGTCGGGGAAGGTGCGCAGCGCGGTCTCGTAGCAGCGGGCGTTGAGCGAGAAGGCGGTCTCGTCGGGTGCGATGTCGAACGACTCGGCGAGCACGATCTCGCCGGCGTCGACCTCGGTGGTCATGGTGTGCCAGGTGACCGCATGGCGTGGTTCGCCGTGGAAGAGAGCCCAGGTGGTGACCGCGAGACCCTTGTAGTCGGGCAGTGGACCGTCGTGGAAGTTCACCGCGAGGCCGACCTGACCGATGATGTCGTCGCTCACCACGTACTCGTTGGCGATGCTGAACAGCACATCGACCGGCTGCTCGACCAGCAGGCCGAGCAGCTCGTCGGACGCGACGACGCGGAAGCCTTCGCTCTCCGCGCGCTCGCGCACGATGGCGCTGCGCGTGGAGACCGCGACGACCGAGGCGCCGGCAGCACGTGCAGTGGTGGCGCACTCGATCAGGAGCGACTCGTCGCCGATGAATGCGATACTGGTCAAGACCCCTCCGTGGACGTCGCGGCTCACGGAATCCTCCGAGACTGCGAGCAGATTTCTGTGTTCATCACCGTGTCCTCCGGCTGGCCCGGACTTTATCCGTAGTTGGTTTGTGCAGTACAGCGTGGAACGGAGATGTAGTGTCCTACGCAGGCGTCTTTCGCTTCGGTTCTATCGGCCAACGTCACCGAGAACTGAAACGGTCCATCTCTGTGAGATGTGACCGAACTCGTCGATCAGCTCACGGAGACTTTGCACGTTCATGACGAATTCGAGTTCCTCCCCTTCGGCTGATCGCCCCGTACAGGCTGCATTCGTCATCGAGCAGACCCTGGGCCACGTCACCTTCGGGCAGAACCTGAACACCATTCTCGCCCACCACCCTCGTCTGATCCCCACCTTCGTGCACATTCCCTATGAGATGCCCGGGTGGGCCTCCTGGATACCCGGATACTCGAACTGGACGATCAGATCGGGGGTGCGAGCACGCCGGGCGCTCCGTGCCGAGGCCCGCAAGACCGACATCGACGTGATGTTCGTCCACACGCAGGTGCCCACCTTCATGCTCCGCAGGTGGATGGAACGGATCCCCACGGTCGTGTCGCTCGATGCCACCGGCGAGCAGTACGACGAGTTCGGCGAGCACTACGAGCACCGCCGCTCCACCGGACCCGTCGAGTGGTGGAAGAAGCGAGCCGCGAAGCGTGCGTACGGCCGAGCACGCCACATCGTCGCGTGGTCCGAATGGGCGCGCGACGGTCTCGTCGACCAGTACGGCGTCACACCCGAGCGCGTCACGGTCATCGCTCCCGGCGTCAACGTCGAGCAGTGGAAGCGGTCGGGCGCGCCGCCCGACGACACCGTCATCAAGATCCTGTTCGTCGGTGGCGACCTGGTGCGCAAAGGTGCCCCGATGCTGCTCGACGTCGTCCGGCGACTGCTGCGCGACGACTCGTTGCCGCCCTTCGAGCTGCACATGGTCACCACCGGCGAGCTCGCGTCGGAGCCAGGCATCGTCGTGCATCGCGGCATGAAGCCGAACAGCGCCGATCTCATCGCGCTCTACCACTCGTCGCACATCTTCTGCCTCCCCACGCTCGGCGACTGCCTCCCGATGGTGCTCGCCGAAGCCGGCGAGGTGGGTCTGGCGGTCGTCTCCACCGATGTCGGCGCCATCCGCGAGATCGTCGATGACGAGCGCACCGGCCTGCTCATCCCGGTCGGCGACGCCGACCGTCTCGAGTCGGCACTGCGCCGGCTCATCACCGACCCGGCGCTGCGCGCCCGTCTCGGTGGCTCGGCACACGAACTCGTCCGCTCGCACTTCGACGCCGGCATCAACGCCAATCGCCTCGCCGACGTGCTCATCGAGATCGCCGGCCGTCAGGCCACGCCGTGACCACCTCGTCGGCCGACGACTCGCTGCGACGCGTCCTGCTCACCGTGTCGGGCACCATTCCGGCCGATCTCCAGCAAGCGGTCGCCTCGGGTCGGCGACCACGCGTCGACTACGTGCAGATGGCCGAGGCGTTCCACGCCGACCTCGTCGACCACGAGGAGGCGGCGCGGCGCACGGGCCGCACGGGCCGCATCATCCAGCGCGTCGCCGGCCGCAACGGCGTGCTGGCGTGGTGCTGCTTCAGATCGCGCCACGACTACGACGTGGTGATGACCGACGGCGAACAGGTGGGCATCCCGTTCGCAGCCCTGCTCATGCTCAGCGGGAGACGCCGGCCGCGTCACCTGATGATCGTGCACATCCTGTCCGTCCGGAAGAAGGTGCTGCCGTTCCGGCTGCTGCAGCTGCGTCGCCGGGTCGACGAGCTCATCGTCTACGCATCGGCGCAGCGCGACTTCGCGATCCACACGCTGGGCGTCGCCTCGCACCGAGTCACGCTCGTCCCGTTCATGGTCGACACCGAGTTCTTCTCGCCGCAACCCCCACCGAGCTCCGATGCACGGCCACTGGTGTGCTCCGCCGGCCTCGAGTTCCGCGACTACGGCACCATGGTCGAGGCCGTGCGCAACCTCGACGCTCGGGTCGTGCTCGCTGCGGCCAGCCCGTGGTCGAAGCGCCGGAGCGAACTCGACGGCATGGAGCTGCCCTCGCACGTGGAGGTCGTCCGCCTCGACCTGCACCAACTGCGCCAGCTCTACGCCGACGCATCGGTGGTGGTGATGCCGCTGCACGAGTCCGACTTCCAGGCCGGTGTCACCACGCTCCTCGAAGCGATGGCGATGGGCAAGGCCATCGTCTGCACCCGCACCACCGGCCAGACCGACGTCGTCACCGACGGCGTCACCGGCCGCTACGTGCCCGTCGGCGACGCACCGGCGATGCGCGCTGCGCTGAGCGAACTGCTCGACGACCCGGCGCGAGCCCAGGCGCTCGGCGCCGCGGCCCGGCAATGGGTGGTCGAGCACGCCGACATCGAGGTGTACGTGGAACTGTTGCGCCGCCGGGTCGAACACCACCGCACGGTCCGCGGCTGACACCATGCCGAGGGGCCCGGGGGTTCAGCCGCGCAGGTGCATCGGTTCGAGCTGCGACCGCTCCGCCTGAGCCCCTGACTCGGGCTCGGGCCGCGGCGCCTGCGAGCAGAGACCGAATCCGAGTGCGAGCAGCACCATGTTCTGGGGGGTCCAGGCGATGTCGACGAACGCGAACACGATGAACATCACCACGATGGAGATGCCCAGGATCGAGAGCACGACATCGGTGGAGTCGCGCGACTTGACCATCGAGCGTGCGCCGGAACGGATGGCGAGCGCGAGCATCGTCATCATCGCGAGGAAGCCACCGAAGCCTGTCTTGATCCAGATCCACATGAACGAGTTGTGCGGGATGTACTCGTAGAACTCGAAGAAGCTGATGTCGGGCAGCGGGTACGGCCGGTAGAACTGCCGCCCGAAACCGAGACCGGTGATGGGCGACTGCTGGATCGTGAAGTTGATGTCGAAGTTCTCGATCGCGCGATACGCGTCGGAGCTGCGGTCCGCCTCGCTGCTCTGCTCGTTGGCCACGATCGACTTGATGGCCTGGGCAGGGAACGCTGCCGGCGACGTGCTGTTCCAGAACGCGAGCGTGTAGCCGAGCAGCAGCACCGCGATCATCGGCACGAACGCCAGGAACCGCGTGCGGTTGCGCCACCACAGCGACAAGGCCACGAACCCGAGCGCAACGACCAGCCCGGCCACCGCGCTGCGACGCTGCGACGCGAGATAGACCATCACCGTCGGCACGCACATGGCCACGAGCACGAACCGGCCGGCGCGGGTGCCGGCGTTGTAGAGGAACAGCAGGATCGTGAGCAGGAGGATGACGTTCCAGTGCGTGGCGGCGGAGTGCTCGCCCAGATCCTGCGACGTCTCGAGCTCGACGGTGGAGCGGGTGCTGAGGTAGTGGAGCGCGAGCAGGGCGTTGATGAAGATGGCGGCGACCGCGGTCCAGGTGAGCAGCCGCAACGACCGGCGATCGCACAGGTTGACGATGAGCGTGTACACCGGCAGCACGATGAACATCGCGCGGCCTTCGAACAGTGCGATGCGCATGTCGCCGCCACTGGCGATGCCGACGGCGAAGCCGAACACGACGAAGCCGGTGAACACGGCGATCGCGGTGAACAACGGACCGCGAACCATCACGTGCCCAGGCGTGTTGAAGTGGGCGATCAGCCAGAACATCACCGTCATCGCGACGAGGATCTCGAGCGGGCTCAACGGCAGCTTGTCGGACAAGAACAACAGCGACTCGCGGCTGGAGAGGTTCTTCACGAACGGGAACCACGTCGAGGTCTCGCCGTCGCCGACCAGCCCGAAGAACACGATCGCGTAGAGCCCGCAGATCGGGCGGATGGAGGCAGCGGCGATCGCGAAGACCAGCACCACGAACGCAATGCCGGAACCGGGTTCGCCGAGCTCGGTGTAGATGAGCGACATCAACCCGATGACGACGATGACGAACGCCGCGAGCACGCCGACGATGGCGCGCTGCCGGTGTACGGACGCGACGTTCGACCGGTCGCGCCGTCGGCGGATCACGAGATGACCCGGATGCTGTAGAAGCTCGCCGCGGCCACCAGCGTGAACAGGAACAACCAACGAGTGCTGAAGGTGCGGCCCTGGGCCTCACGCGTGGCACTGATGAGGAAGACGACGATGAGGAACCCGACGAGGACGATCACGGCATCGCCTCAGTCGCCGAGAGCCCAGACCTCGTTCGAGGTGCGCATCCATCGCGGCAGGTTGGATCGCGTGCCGTTGAGGATGGTGCCCAGGCACGGCACCACGTTCATGGCCTGCAGCACACCGCGCACCTGGATGGACGACGTGGACCGCTGCTGCACCACGAGCAGGTAGCCCGCGCTGAGGCCGCTGAGCGTGACCGCGTCGCTGCTGGCAAGCACCGGCGGCAGGTCGCACACGATGTACTCGAACGAGCCGGCCAGCTCGTTGATGACGTCGGCCAGGAAGTCGCTGCGTGCCAGACGAGGACGCGACCCGGCGGGAACCTCGCCCGCGGCGACCATCGACAGCCCGGCCACCGAGGTGGCCACCGGCAGGTCGGCCACCGACCCACGGCCCTCGACGACGCTGGCGATGGTGTGGCGGAACAGGTTCGCCTCGTTCGGATCGTGAGTGGTCTTCCACCAGTTGAGGTCGACCCAACAGGTGCTCTCACGCCAGTCGTAGGCGATGAGCGACGCGAGCGATCGCGACATGGCGGTGACCCCTTCGCCGAACAGCGACGAGGTGACACCGAGTCGGGTGGGGATGTCGCCGCGTGCCATCAGGTAGCGCAACGAGCGGGTGACCACCGGAGGCGACTGGTGGACGAGGTGGTCGCCCACCCACACTTCGAGGTTGTCGGCCTTCGCCGACGAACGACCGCGGCCACGCTTGACCGGCTGGTTCGTCGAACGGTCGATGAGGCCTTCGTTCAGCGCTGCAGAGGACGACGCAGAGGCGAACGACGCAGGTGTCGGGTCGGTGCCGTCGGGCCAGGTGTTCAATGACATGAGGCTCAGCCTGCCGATCGCATCGGGACATCGGTCGCTGACGGCACCGGCTTCAACCGCCGGGCATGGTCGATCTTCATCGCCGACGTGCGTGGCACGACCGCGAGCACGTTCGCGCCGAGCACGTCGAGATCGCTCGCGGAGTACACCGATCTGTCGATCACGCTGACCAGCACCACCGCGGCGAGGCTGACCAGCAATCCGAGCACGCTGAACAGCACGACCGTCGTGAGCATCGTCTTCAGCCCCGACAGCGACGCTTCGGGCACGCTGGGCTCGTCGAGCGTGCGGAACCGCTGGTTGATGTCGGCCGACGACTGCAGCGTGGCGAGGCGGGCCGCCTCACGGTTGTCGAACGCGCTGTCGAAGCGGGCCTGTGCTCGAGCGAGCTGGTCGTCGAGCTTCGCGATCTCCAGCTGTTCGCCGATGTCGCGCTCGTCGTCGGAGTCGATCGGCTCCGGGTGTGCGGCCAGGTAGTCCTGCAGCGCCGCGCTGGCGGCGTCGACCTCGAGCTTGTAGGTGGTGAGCTGCTCGTCGTAGAAGATCTCGGCCACATCGGTGCCCGATGCTTCCGACGAGATGACGAAGTTCTTGAAGGTGGCGATGCCGGAGACGGCGAGCTGCTGCGCCCACTGGGGCTCGGCGGCCACTGCGATGACTTCGACGATGGTGTCGCCGGCGGCGCTCGCATAGGTGTTCTCACGCACGTCGAGCACCGTCAGGCTGCCGTTCGCGCGCTGCTCACCGAGCCCGGCGCCATCGATGACCGAAGCGGCGAAACCGTCGGTCTGCATCAGCTCGTTGAACTGCCGGGCGGTGGTGACCGCCGGGGTCTCGAAGCTGCGGGTGTCGGTGCGAGTACCACTCAGCGTGTCGAGGAAGGTCTCCGACGAGATGCTGAGCACGCCGACCGACTGGTACTGCGACGGCTCCGACGAGGCCATGTAGACGCCGGCGCCGGTGATGATGAGCGCGGGCAGCAGGAACAGCAGCGGCTTCCCGAAGAAGATGAACATCGCGCGGGCGAAGAACCGCTGTGCTCCAGACACGGAGGTGGACGTGGTCCCTCCAATTTCGGTCACGGCAGCCATTCCGAAAGATTACCCAAGGCGCCGACGCGAAACCTCGCGCCCCTCATGTGAACTCGAAGGTCTTGACGACTCCGAGAGAATCCAGCAACCGTCGCGAACGGGCGTCGCAGCCGCGAACGCGCAGCACCCGCCCACCGCGATGAGCCTCGCGGGCCAGCGCGACCAGGGCGTGCACGTCGCGGTGACGCAGCTCGAACCCGGTGAGGTGCACCGTGGTGCAGTCGCTCTCGACGCTCACCGGCCAGCCACCGTCGCTCGCGGCACCCCAGCGGACGCGCCGCCAGACGATGCGCAGCATGTGCGGCGCGAACACCACGGCATCGCGGAGGTAGCGCTTGCCGAGTCGGGCCGGCTCCTGCGACGCGCGGTAGACCCACTCGAGCCCGAAGCGACGCATCCACTCGGGCGCACGACGGCGCCCGCCGACGATGAAGTCGAGCGTGCCACCGACGCCGATGAGCACCGAGGCACCGAGGCGCGCCCGATGCGCGCGGATCCACTTCTCCTGCTTCGGGTTGCCGAGTGCCACGCAGATGACATCGGGACGGAACGCGGTGATGGCCGACGTCCACTCGTCGTCCATCGCACGCACGTCGCGCAGCATCGGACCGCTCATCCCGTGCACGATGGCGCCGGGGAAGCGCTCGACGAGCATCGCGGCGGCCGACTCGGCGACGCCCTCGGCGGAGCCGAACAGCAGCACTCGCCAGCCACGCGCTCGCGATCGGTCGACCAGCGCGGGCACCAGGTCGGCGCCGGCGACTCGCTCGCGGAACGGCACACCGGCGATCTGGGCGTACCACACGATCGGCATGCCGTCGGCCATGCACACGTCGGCGCGCTGGAGGATGGCCCGCAGTTCGTCGTCGCGCTGGGCGTTGACGACGAAGTCGACGTTGATGGTGGCGAGTTGGAACGTGCGGCCGGTGGCGCGGCCGACATCGATGAAGCCGCCGATCATCTCGACGGTCTGGTCCATGGTGACGTCGTCGACGGGAATCCCGGCCACCAGCGCGGTCGCAACGGGGCGCGGGCCCTCCGGCATCGATGTGGGGGCGGTCGAGTTCACTCGGTGTTCCCTTCGGCGTTGCGGGTGGTGCGGATCCAGTCGGAGTTCTTGCCCAGCATCGACCGCACCAGGATCGACACCTTCCACACGGCCAGGCGCGGTGCGTGGAGCAACGAGCGGTACGCGCGCGTCGGTGCCCCGACGAGGTGGAGCGATGCCAGCACGTGCAGGCACACCGTGGTGAGCAGCGCGAGTCCGACGAGCAGCGGTCGCGAGCGCTGCGGCGACACCACCGCGAGCACCGCGCCGGCTCCGGCCGACGCAGCGGTTGCGGCGCCGAGCAGCGACAGCGGCGGCACGCACAGGTCGGCCGCCGCGTCGAGCGCCGCCACGCGACCCGTGCCGCCGGGTCGGAGGACCCTGGTGAGCAGCGACGGCACGAACCGCCGGATCAGGTCGAAGCGGCCGACCTCCCACCGCTGGTGCTGCGTGACGCTGGCGGCGAACGTGTGCGGCATCTCGGCCTCCAGCCGAGCGTCAGGCTCGTAGTCGACGTGCACGCCTTCCAGGAGCAGCTCGAGCTGGAACTCGAGATCTTCGACGAGGTGCGCGCTCCACTCACGCGACACCACCAGGTGCCGGGAGAAGGCCATGCCGTTGCCGAACAGACCGCACGATCCACCGATGGTGGTGCGTGCGAGTGGACGACAGTGGTGCCGGGCGGCGAGCGCGCAGTAGCGCAGCGTGGCCGGTGTGGACTCGAACGCCTCACGCACGCCGTAGAAGCCCTGCACCGCCACGCTGCCGCGCTGGAACCGGCGGTCGAGCACGCGCAGGAAGTCGGTGGCGACCGTGGTGTCGGCATCGATGAACACCGCCACGTCGAACGGCACGTCGGCCTGCACGAGGCGATCGACCAGCCAGTTGAGCGCGGGGCCCTTGCCACGGTTGTCGGTGTCGTGTCGTTCGTGCACGGTGGCGCCGCTGGCGGTGACAACTGCCGCGGTGTCGTCGGTGCAGTTGTCGGCCACCACGTGCACGGTGAAGAGGTGTGCCGGGTAGTCCTGTGAGGTTGCGCTGGCCAGCATGGTGGCGATGGTGGTGGCCTCGTCGTGCGCCGGCACCAGCACCACGAACCGGGTGGCGGGCTCGGGTGGGGTGGCAGGAGAGGGCGGGCGGCGCGACTTCGCGACGGCGACCGCGGTGAGACCCCCCAGGTACACCACCGGCACGGCCAGCGCCACCTGGGCGGCAGCGAGCACACGTTGGGCGACGACCCCGCCGCTCACGACTCGCCCACCGAGGTCGAGTGCGTCGAGTCGGTCTCGGCGATCGAGTCGGGATCTGCCGGTGGCTCGTCCTTGCCGCCGCCCAGGAACCGGGCACGTGCGCTCGCGACGAACGACTTCGCCTCGGCCGGCGGTACGACACCGACCGCGAGTGACGCGACCCCATACACCACACCACCGACGAGCACCCGCACGAACAGGCCGCTGCCGTCGATGAGCAGCACGACCACCACCATCGCGCCCGCGGCGATGAGGCAGCGGGCGACGAACACCAGCGTCGAGCGGTCGAAAACGCCGCGGCGCCGCATCCGCAGCGCGCAGATCGTGATGAAGATCTCCGTGCACACCGTGACGATCGCGGCGCCGATGGCCCCGTTGCCGTCGTAGCGGCCGTCGGCGTAGCGCACCGCGAGGATGGTCAACGGTGGGTTGATGACGGCTGCAGTGGCGGCCACCCAGATGTAGCGCTTGTGCCGGTCGCTGGCCACGAGTGCGGTGCCGAGCACCGTGTTGACGGCGACCAGCGGCACGAACGGTGCGAGGAGCTGCATGAGCAGCACCGAGTTCTCGAAGTCCTGTCCGTACAGCAGATCGACGAGGTCGCCCGACACCACGATCACGCCCGCGGAGGCAGGGATGTTGACGGCGAGCACCATCATCAACGCCCGGTTGGTGAGCCTGGCGAACTCGTCGGGTGCGGTGGTCGCGAGCGCCGACATGCGCGGCAGGAACGCGGTGCACACGATCGTGGTGATGAAGATCGGGATGGACACCCAGCGATAGGCGAGGGAGTACCAGCCGACCACCTCGGCGCCGGAGATGGCCTCCACGATCGGGATGTCGATGGTGCTGTACAGCAGGCTCAGCGCGCTGAGGGCGAAGATGGGGACGCCACCCAGGATGATGCCGCGCCAGGTGCCGGGATGGCGGCCGGCCGCACCGACCAGGGAGGGACGCAGCGATCGGAAGTTGGCGACGAGGGGGATGGCCCACGCCACCGAGAACGTCGCCATGTACGCGGTGAGCGACTGAGTGGTGAACAGCACCACCGCGCCGAGGATCGACGCGACGTAGACCTGCACGGTCTGCCACACGGCCGCCTTGGCCATTCGCTCCTGACCGTTCAGGCCGGCCAACATCATCTCGTTGAGGAGGCTCAGCACCATGCCGGCGCAGCCGATCGCGATGAGCTGCAGTTGCTCCTGGTCGTAGCCGAGCGCGGCGCCGACCAGCAGCGCCAGGACGGACAGGACCACGCCCGACAGCAGCTTGAGGCGGATGGCCGAGACCACGAGCCGCGGGAGTGTTGCCGAGTCGCGAGCGACGTGCTTGACGATGTGCTGGTACGTGCCCAGCGAACCGATGAGGTTGAAGAACCCGACGAACGCGATGGCCACCTGCACGCGGCCGAACCCCTCGCCGCCGAGCCGGCGCGGCGCGAGGATGAGGAGGAACATCGTCGCCATCCAGGTCGCGACCTGGCTGAAGAGGAGGTAGATGATGTTTCGCTTGAGAACGCTCATGGAGATGGGGGATGCTCGATGGGTGTTGCTGATCGCACGAGGCGTGCTGGTGTTCGTGCGTTGATGGTAGGTGACGCGAGCGGTGAGTTGCTCGAAGCGTCCTACTGCAGTGAGTCGGCGAGCAGGTCGCCGGCGCGAGCTGCGATCGCCATCGCGGTGAGCGTCGGGTTCTTCTCGGGCCCGGTGGTGAAGCAGCTGCTGTCGCAGACGACCACGTTCGGAGCGTCGTACAAGCGGTTCGATGCGTCGACGGCGCCGAACTCGGGTGAGCGGTGCATGCGCACCGTGCCGCCGAAGTGGATGGACGCGCCGGGCAGCAGCGGAGGGAACGGCCCGTCGAGCGTGAGCGTGACACCCAGCTCGCCGAACACCTCGCGCAGCCGCACCCGCGCGGCCATCATGTTGTCGATCGCTGCCTGCTCGTAGGTGAGGTCGATGCGCGGACGGCACTCGGCGTCGTTGCGCGTGGCGTCGTCGGGCAGGCTCACGCCCACCTCCGGGGTGGGGAGCATGGTGCCGAACACCTGCACGCCGAACGAGCCGGTCTTGCGACGGAGGTAGGTGTTGATGCGGTGCGATGCGAGCCCGAAGGTCATCGACGTGGCGTAGAACGGACGCTCGGGATCGAACGCAGTCCGCGACAGGTACATCGGGTGCGCGAGCGCGCTGAGCGGCTGCGCGGTGGCGACCGGCCACCACTCCTTCGGGTGGTCGTGCAGGTACCGGCCGACGACGTGGCGGGAGTTGCCGAGCCCGTCGGGGAAATCGGCCGACACGGACCGCAGCAGGATGGTGGTGGTGTCGACGGCGCCCGCCGCGAGCACGACCGCACGGCCGTGGAGCGTGCGCCGCTCGCCCGTGGCCCGATCGACGAAGTCGACCGACTCGACCCTGGCCGTCGAGCTGTTCCAGTTGAGCCGGGTGACCTGCGCGCCGGACACGAGCGTGAACAGCTTCGTCGACAGCAGCGGGCGGATGATGCAGTGGTAGCTGCCGAACTCGGTGCCGCGCAGCGCCGCCATCCACGGGGTGCCCTTGGCCATCGGCAGCGGTCCCAGATAGTTGCCCGACGCCGCGGCGCGTCGCGCGAGGTCGGCCCAGTCGGCAGGTGGCGTGCACCGGTACCGAGCGGTGTTGGTGGGAATGTTGGGAAAGGGCTCGCCCATCGTGACGGTGAGGGCCTTCTCGGCCACCTCGTAGAACGGCACCAGATCGTCGTACCGCAGCGGCCACTCGTACCGTTCGTCGATCGCCGCCGCCTCGGTGAAGTCCTGCGGCGCGAAGCGGGGTACGGCGGCGGTCCAGTAGTTCGACAGGCCGCCCAGGGTGCGGCTCGACTTCCACTCCGTGGGTCGGCCGGGTGCGTGCTCGTGACGATCCGCCTCGAGCAACTTCTCGTCCTTGTAGCGGTACAGCGTGTTGCCGCCGACCCGCAGGATGATGCCGCGTGGGGCCGCAGGGCCCGCGTCGAGCATGGTGACCTTGACCCCGCGCGCCACGAGCTGCGCGGCGGCGATCGCCCCAGTGGGGCCGCTGCCGACCACGACGACGGAGTCGTCGGCGAGCGGGCCGGCGGGCGGCGTCACGGTTCGCCGACCGATCCGGCGAGCAGGCCGGTCACTTCGGCAATCGCCGCCTCGGCGACCATCGGGCTGTTCATGATGGCCAGATTGTCACTCAAGTGCGCCTCCGACTGAATTCCGACGAGCAGCGTGGCCACGCCAGGGAACGAACGCACGTAATCGACGGCCAGCTTGTACACGGGCACGTCGTGGCGCGCGGCGACGGCCAGCAGGTCGCGGATGAGCGGCCACTTCTCGTCGGCGCGGATGGCCGGATCGCCGTTGACCGCCATCGCCAGGTATCCGCCGCCCAGCACGCCGCGCGCCCACACCTCGACGCCGCGGGTGGCGGCGAGCGGCAGCACCGACGTGGCGGCCTGCGGATCCAGCACCCCGAACGGAACCTGCACCGTGTCGAGGCCGTCGACACCCAGCCACTCGATCGCCGACGCCAACGACTCGGCGCCGACCCCGAACCGGCGGATCTTCCCGGCGGCCTTCAGGCGCTGCATCTCCTCGGCGACGCTCGGCACCAGCGTGCGGGGGCCGTGCAGCTGCAACACGTCGATGTGATCGGTGCCGAGCCGGCGCAGACTGGCGTCGACCGCCCGCCGCAGGTACTCCGGCGACAGGTCCTGCGTGCTGTAGGCGCCGCCGGATGCCGCTGCGGTGCCCCCGGTGCTGGGCGTCGGGTGCGAGCGGAGACCGCGCACGCGCTGCACCAGCGGGCGACCGAGCCGGGCGAAGGTGTGCGCCGACAGCCGGCGCTCCGAGAAGTGGTACCCGACCTTGGTGGCGATCTCGACCTCGGAGCGTCGGCCACGCACCGCGCGGCCGACGATGGTCTCGCTGAGGCCGTTGCCGTACGCATCGGCGGTGTCGAAGGTGGTGATCCCACGATCGATGGCGTGCTGGACGAGGCGCACCTGCGCGCGCCACGAGCCGCCTGCCGACGCGCTGCCGAGCTTGACGCATCCGAAGCCCAGGCGAGCGGGTTCGACGTGTTCACCCAGCATGGGGTCAGTTTCGCACACCGGACTCGAGGGTGCCCACCGCAGCAAGAGACTTGACGGACAGCAGACACGACCCCCAGACTCTGCCCCGGAGGGACCACATGCTGTCTTTGGGCGTACGAGAGTTGGCTGCAGCGATGCGAGTGGTCGCCAAGGGCGACCTCGGGCGGTACTACTCGCGCGGCACGTCCGAGACCGACAAGTTCGAGCAGGGGCTGCGTGCCACGCTCGACGTGCGTCATGCGCTCGCGGTCAACAGCGGCACCAGCGCGCTCATCTGCGCCCTCGTCGGCGCCGGCATCGGACCCGGCGACGAAGTGCTCGTGCCCGCCTACACGTGGGTGTCCACCGCTGCTGCGCCGCTGGCAGTGGGCGCGGTGCCGGTGCTCGTCGAGATCGACGAGAGCCTCACCATGGACCCCATCGATCTCGAGCGCAAGATCACGCCGCACACCAAGGCCATCATCCCCGTCCACATGATCAACCTCGTGTGCGACATGGACGCCATCATGAAGGTCGCGGTGAAGCACGACCTGGTGGTCATCGAGGACGCCTGTCAGGCCATGGGCCTGAAGTACCGCGGCCGGCGAGCCGGCTCCATCGGGCACTCCGGCGTGTTCAGCTTCAATCAGCACAAGAACATCAAGTCGGGCGAGGGTGGGGCCATCGTCACCAACGACGACCGCACGTTCGCCCGCGCCGCCATGTACCACGACGTCGGCCACTACGAGCGCAAGGATCAGTTCGTCTCCGACGAGCCGATCTTCGTCGGCATGAACTTCCGCATGCCCGAGCTGTCGGCCGCCATTCTGCGACCACAGCTGAAGCGTCTCGACCGGCAACTCGCGCGCCGGCGAGAGCGGCGCCGGTTCCTCATCGACGAGCTGGCTGCGAGCGGCCGCACCGGGTACGCCATCAGCCCTCACCACGATCCGGCGGAGGCGGCCGGCCTCGCGCTGCTGTTCGACGACCCGCAGGAGGCGAAGGCATTCGGCGACATCAAGGGCGCGCGCCGGCTCATCGACACCGGGCGCCACGTGTACACCAACTGGCAGTCGATCCTGGCGAAGCGACCCGTCCACCCGCTGCTCGATCCGTACGCCTGGGCTCACCGCCCCATCGACTACCCGGCCGACGCATGCCCCGCCACGCTCGACATCCTGGCTCGGTCGTGCACCGTCGAGCTGGCGCCGGAGCTGCCCACCCCGGCGTTCCGGGTGGCCACCCGCAGCATGCGCGCCTGATCGCTCGGAACGGAAGGGCAGGGTCATGGCCGCCACTCCCATCGCAGTCGTGGTCGCCACGCGCAATCGCGGCGCCAAGCTGGTCCCGCTGCTCGACTCGATCCTCGCCAACGACGTCGCCGAGTTCGAGCTGGTCATCGTCGATCAGAGCACGCTCGACGACACCGCCGACGCCGTGCAGCCGTTCCTGGCCGACCCACGCATCAGGTACGTGCGGTCCTCGTCGGTCGGCCTCAGCTGTGCACGCAACGAGGGCATCGCACTCACCTCCGCTCCCATCGTCGCCATCACCGACGACGACTGCATCGTGCCCCGCAACTGGCTGTCCGGCATGGCCGCGCCGTTCGACAACCATGCTCGGGTCGGCATGGTGTTCTGCACCGTGGAGGCCGTGCCGGTCGACAAGCCCGGCCTCACGCCCGCCATCATCTTCCCGCACGACCAGATCCTGCGGTCCCCGCTGAGCTCGTGGAAGTGGTCGGTGGGCGGACTCAACCTCGGCGCCGGCATGGCCGTGCGCAGGTCCACCTTCGACGAGCTGATCGGGTTCGACGAGTTGCTCGGCGCCGGCGCTCGCTTCGGGTCGTGCGAGGACAACGACATGAGCTGGCGCGGCCTCATCGCCGGCTGGTGGACCTACCAGCTCGCCGGCGTCGTCGTGATGCACGACGGCTTCCGCGACCTCGACGAGCTGCGCGAGCTGGTGAAGCGCGACTTCTTCGGCGTCGGCGGCGCCATCGCCAAGTACCTGCGCACCGGTCGCTGGGGCATCACCTGGTTCATGATCGGCTGGCTGGTCCGGTTCGGTGTCGTCGACCCCGCGCGCGACGTGCTGGCCGGCCGCAAACCCACCGGTTTCCGCAGGCCGTACATGCTGCTACGCGGACTGCTCGCGGGGCTCAAGACGCCGATGGATCGCACGAACCGGCTCTACGTGGCGAACTCACACCGCGCGAGTTGAGCTCGACTCACGCGTCGGCTGCAGGCCCGCCCAGCTGGTGTGCGAGACGTGCCGCCAGCGCCACGATGGTGAGCGTGGGGTTGGCGTGCCCCACGGTGGGGAACACGCTGGTGCCCGCGACGAACAGGTTGCCGACACCGTGCACCCGGCAGTGCTCGTCGACGACGCCGTCGCGTGGCGAGCTCGACATGCGCGTGGTGCCCGACGGGTGCTTCATGTCGACCAGCGGCACCGGCTCGCCGGGCCGATCGAGCAACGAGCTGCGGAAGGTGGGCAGGCCGGCCCGGCCGACGATCGACGCGAACATCTCGTGCATCCGGCGCTGCGACGCGTACGTGGCCTCGGTGACTCGCCAGTCGAGCTGCACCTTGGGGAGGCCGAAGCGATCCGGTCGGCGGTGATCGACCGTGACCCTGCTCGACGGGTCGGGCACCTGTTCCATCTGATCGATGACGACGAGCGATGTCGGCCGCTCGCGGCGTGCAAGCCGGCGAGCGGCGAAGGTGGCGAGCCGTGGGCTCGCCTTCGCCACCTGCCAGAGATCGGCGGGCAGGTGGGCGCCGCCCACCGTACGCGATCGCGCGGACTCCGCCAGGCGCCGCAGCGCCGCGTAGCCCGCCGAGTTCTGCACATCGGACACGAGGTGAGCGTGAAGGCTGTGATTGAGGAGCTGCTCCTCACGCTGCATCGGTTCCGGGAACGTGACTCGCAGCTGCGTGTGACCGTACGGCGACCGTGACTTCTCACCCAACAGCTGCAGGCGCTCGAGCACGGGCCGAGGCAGGCCGCGCAGATCGGCGGTGGCCAGGCCCTCACCGCGAGGGTGGTCCATGTAGTAGCGGCCGACGTTGTCGGTGGCGTTGCCCACGCCGGCCGCGGAGCGAGCAGTGGAGGCCAGCAGCAGCCGCGGGTTCTCCAGGCCACCCGCAGCCAGCACGTACTTCCTGGCCTCGATGCTGAACGTGCCGGATGATCCGCGCACCGTGAGGCTGTCGATGGCCGACGACGACTCGTTGGGCACGAGCGCGGTGGCAGTGGCACCCAACAGCACCCGAACGTTGCGCGACCGTTCGAGCGCGGCGCGGCTGCGTTCACCCATGAACATGCCATCGGCCCACAGGAAGGGGCGCAGGTCGGCGCCGCCGTCGCCCATCACCATGTCGATCGTCGGGTTCCGCGCCCACGCGCCGATGTCGAGCTTGTCGAAGTGAGGAACGTCCAGGATGCCGGCGGCGGTCGGCAGCCAGCGACGCACCTCGTCCTCGGTGATCGGCCAGCCGCTGTTCGGCACCCACGACCGGACTTCGAAGTCGATCGGGTCGAGCTGGGCGATGCGCCCGAACCACAGGCTGGTGCTGCCGCCGAACCATCGGCCGCGGGATTCGATGGTGTGCTGTTGCGGCAGACCGACGAGGTCGATGTCGAACGTGTCGCCGTCGGCCTCGGTGTCCTGTGCCATCCCGCCGGCCTCCAACAGGATGACATCGAGCGTCGTGCCGGCCAGGCGCTGAGCGAGCGTGAGCCCTGCGGCGCCGCTGCCCACGATGCACAGGTCGGCCCGCAACGACGAACCGGCCGGGACGCGCGCGGCGTCGTCGAACGTCATGCCGGAGAGTATTGCGCACTGAGAGCATCCCGTCTCATACGCTGGCCTGGATGAACCGAACGGTGAGCGAGCACGACGGCGACTCGCCGCGGCCGGTACGCATCGCGTTCGTCATGGAGCAACACGTCGGGCATCGCACGTACAGCGACAACCTGCGCCAGGCGGTGTCCACACGCGACGACGTCGAGGCCACCTGGGTACCGGTCGACTACGCCACGTCCGGTGGCTGGCTGGAGCGCATACCCGTCACCGCGGTGCAGGTCGCAGTGCGCGGCCGCGCGCAGGTGCGACGCGGGTTGCGCGGTGTCGAGTTCGATGCTGCGCTGTTCAACACGCAAGTGCCGGCGGTGCTCGGCGGTCGGCTCGCCACGCGTCGCCCCTACGTGCTGTGCACCGACGTCACTCCACTGCAGTACGACGCGATGGCGTTGGGCTACTCCCACCACGCCGATCGCGGCGGCCTGATCACGCGCTGGAAGCACCGGCGCAATCGCCGGGTCATGCAGGGTGCCAGCGCGCACGCGCCGTGGAGTCGCTGGACCGCCGCGTCGCTCGTCGCCGACTACGGCGTCGACCCCCGACACATCGAGGTCATCCCGCCAGGCGTCGACATGGAACGCTGGACACCAGGCGACCGCTCGCTCGACGGTCCGATGCAACTGCTCTTCGTCGGCGGCGAGTTCGAGCGCAAGGGCGGCAAGGTGCTGCTCGAGGCGTTCGCCGCCCTTCCTGAAGGCAGCGCCGAGCTGTCCATCGTCACTCGCGACCCGGTGCCCCGCCAGGCCGGCGTGCGGGTGTACGACCACCTGTCGCCCAACGACGACGAGCTGATGGCGCTCTACCGCCGCAGCCACGTGTTCGTGCTGCCGAGCCTGTGGGAGACGTTCGGCATCGCGGCCGTCGAAGCGGGAGCCTCCGGGCTGGCCATC
Organism: Actinomycetota bacterium; assembly: GCA_030685215.1. Lineage (GTDB taxonomy): Bacteria > Actinomycetota > Acidimicrobiia > Acidimicrobiales > Ilumatobacteraceae > UBA668. Next base: position 1,637 of record JAUXQB010000118.1, on the reverse strand, counting down.
GTGGCCACCACGGTGGGCGGACTCGACGAGCTCGTCGTGGAAGGCCACACCGGCTTCCATGTGGGCATCGGGTCGGTCGACGACCTCACCCGGCGGCTGCGAGAGCTCTCCGAGGCACCGCAGCTGCGCGCACGTCTGGGCGCCGCGGCCCGGAGTCGCGCGGTCACCGAGTTCGACGCCTTCGTCAACGCCGACCGGCTCATCAGAGTCGCGATCGCCGGGGCACAGGCGGACCGTTGATCGACGCACGTTGTAGGCTCCCGCGCTGACCGGTCCTGACCTGCCGTCATCTCCACCCCCCAAGGAACACCCGTTGCGAATCCTCATCGTCACGCCGTCGATCCCGTACCCGCCGAACTGGGGCTTCGGCATCCGCGTCTTCCAGATCGTGCGCGAGCTGTCGCGTCGCCACACCGTGTCGGTGCTCTGCTATTCGAACGCTGGCGAGGAGGCCAAGATCGCCGCCCTCGCGGAGGTGTGCCACTCGGTGCACACCGTGCCGGCCCGGCTGCCCAATGCACCGGCAAAGCGAGTCGCACAGGCGCTCAGCATGTTCCGCCGCCGGTCGTTCCAGATCGCCGGGGTGAGCACCCGCGAGATGCAGCAGTTGGCCACCGAGCTGCTCGGCGCGGAGCAGTTCGACGTGGTGCAGTTCGAGTCGAGTCAGATGGCCTGGCTGGAACTGCCGGCAGGCGTGGTGTCGGTGGTCGACGAGCACAACATCGAGTACGAGCTGCTGCAGCGCATGTACCAGACCGAAACATCACGGCTGCGCAAGCTCTACAACTGGAACGAGTTCCGGAAGTTCCGCCGCGAGGAGCAGACCAGCTGGCGGCGCGCCGACGGGTGTGTCGTCACCTCCGACCGCGAGCAGGTCATCCTCTCCGACATCGAGCCCGACAAGCCGGTGCACGTGGCGCCCAACGGTGTCGACATCGAGTACTTCGCGGCCGGCGACGTCATGGTCGATCCCGACAGCATCGTCTTCACCGGGCTGCTGCACTACCGGCCCAACATCGATGCCGTCACGTTCTTCACCAAGCAGATCCTGCCGCACATCGTCGAGCGACGACCCGATGTGGTGTTCTCCATCGTCGGTCTCGGTGCTCCCAGCGAGGTCACCCGCCTGGCGGGCCCCAACGTGCGGTTCGTCGGCGAAGTGCCCGACATCCGCCCGTACGCGCTGAGCGCCGGTGCGCTGGTCGTGCCGCTCCGCATGGGCAGCGGCACGCGCCTGAAGGTGCTCGACGGTCTGGCCATGCAGAAGGGCCTCGTCTCCACCGCACTGGGCTGCGAAGGGATCGCAGTGGTCGACGGCCAACACCTGCTGGTGGCCGACGGTGCCGAGGAATTCGCTCGGGCAGTGGTGTCCGTGCTCGACGACCGACGACTCGCCGAGGAGCTCGGCCGCAACGGCCGAGCCCTCGTCGAGGCGAAGTACAGCTGGGTGTCGATCGTCGAAGGGCTCGAGCAGTTCCTCACACGAGTCGTGGATCTCCGCTCGTCGCAGGAACTGCGCTGACCGGCTGACCTGCCCGGCTGAGGGTGGTCAGCTGCTGCTGACCCGGATGTTGTCCCAGTGCCAGGTGAACGGGTCGGTGACGACCTGCTGCTGCCCGTCCTGGAACGCCTTCATC